>DATHMC010000284.1:0-17835 GCA_035487495.1 Undibacterium sp. | reverse complement strand
TGCATACGCCGCCCATCACCACCAGTGCAAACGGATAGCCGTAGCGCCACTCCAGTTCCGGCATGGCCTTGAAGTTCATACCCCAGATGCCGGCAAAGGCGGTGGCGACCGCGAAGATCGCAGCCCAGGCAGCCAGGCGCTTATTCACTTCGCTCTCGTCTATCGCGACCATGGACAGGTTGACCTGGATCGCCGTGCTGATGGTGTCGCGTATCGTCTCTATCGAGGTATTGATGCGGTACAGATGGTCATACACATCGCGGAAGTATTCCTGTGTGTTGGCGCAGATCGGCGGTACGCGGCCGCCGTATAGCTTGCTGGTGGCTTCCATCAAAGGCGTCACCGCGTGCTTGACCAGCATGATCTTGCGCTTCAGTTGATACAGGCGCTGGATATTCGCGCGTTCGCTGCCCTTGGAGAAGATTTGCTCTTCTATCATTTCCAGTTCTTCTTCCAGCGCTTCCACTACCGGAAAATACCGGTCCACCACCGCGTCGATCAAGGCGTAGAAGACGAAGGCCGAGCCGTGCTTCAGCAGGTGCGGTTCATGTTCGCAACGTGCGCGCACGCCGAGGAAATTCTGCTGGCAGCGATTGCGCACCGACAGCACATAATTCTCGCCGACAAACAGGTTCAGCTCGCCGATGTTGATGGCGTCGTCCACGATCTCCACCGTATGGATGACGGCAAACAGCGAGTCGCCGTATTCCTCTATCTTGGGCCGCTGATGCCCGTGCTGCGCGTCTTCCACCGCCAGTTCATGCAGGTTGAATTCCTTTTTCATCTGCCGCAGCTCGGCGTCTTCAGCATCGCGCAGGGCTACCCAGACAAAACAGTCCTTCTTTTCCACATAGTTGCCGATTTGTTCGATGGGGATGTCGGAAAGTTTCCGCCCCTCCTGGTAGGTCACGCAATTGATCAGCATAGATCTCTCAAATCTCTGGCTTATAAAAATTCACTGTAGTGCCGACCCGGAAAAAATCAGCCGGGTGCCGGCCGGCGAAAGGTTTGAGCGCTGGCCTGCCGTTCAGTGAAGAACCACTTCTCCTGGTGTGTCGTTCCCGCCTTCGCGGGAACGACATGAACCATCTATTTTTTGCATTAACTGCACAGCACTAGAGCAACGGCCCGATTATTCCTCAGCCAGGTAAGTCTCCGCCAGCCTGACCCAGTAAGTCGCGCCTATCGGCAGCAGGTCGTCGTTGAAGTCATAGCTGGGGTTGTGCAGATTGCACGGTCCCAGGCCGTGGCCGCTATCGCGATGATCGCCGTCGCCGTTTCCGATGAAGACATAGCACCCCGGTTTGGCTTGCAACATGAAGGAGAAGTCTTCCGCGCCCATGGTCGGCTCCACCTGCGCCTCCACATTGCCGTCGCCGACGACGGCGCGCATCACGTCGATGCAAAATGCGGTTTCTTTTGCATGGTTGACCAAGGGCGGATAATTGCGCTTGAATTCAAAGTCGACTTCGGCGTCGAAGGCGGCGGCGGTATGTTCGGCGATTACGCGCATCCTGGACTCCACCAGGTCGATCACTTCGGTGGTGAAGCCGCGTACCGTGCCGATCAGCGTGGCCTCGTCGGGGATCACGTTGGTGGCGCTGCCGGCGTGGATTTGCGTAATCGACAGCACGGCCGTATCCAGCGGGCTCTTGTTGCGGCTGATGACGGTTTGCCAGCTCTGGGCGATCTGCACCGCCACCATGATCGGGTCCACGCTCTTGTGCGGCTGCGCTGCGTGCGAGCCGCGGCCTTTGACGGTCACTTCAAACTCATTGCTGGATGCCATCATCGGCCCCGGCGTCACGCCGAAAGTGCCGACCGCCGCACCCGGCCAGTTATGCATGCCGAACACCGCTTCCATCGGGCATTGCTGGAACAGGCCGTCTTCTATCATGCGCCTGGCGCCGCCGCCGCCTTCTTCGGCCGGCTGGAAAATCACGTACACGGTGCCGTCGAACTGGCGGTGCTGCGATAGATAGTGCGCCGCACCCAGCAGCATCGCCGTATGGCCGTCGTGGCCGCAGGCATGCATCTTGCCTTCATGTTTCGACGCGTGTGGAAAAGTATTAATTTCCTGCATGGGCAAGGCATCGATATCGGCACGCAGGCCGATTGCGCGCTGGCTGCTGCCGTTCTGGATAATGCCGACCACGCCGGTGCCGCCCAGGCCGCGGATGACCGGGATGCCCCACTCCTGCAGCTGACGGGCAACCACGTCGGACGTGCGGTGTTCTTCATAGCATAGCTCAGGGTGGGCGTGGATATCGCGCCGGATTTTCTGTAGCTCCGCGTGGAACTGGATGATGGGGTCGATCAGTTTCATGGTGGTCTCCGTGTGGGTCTCTCCGGCATCCAGGCGCTCCTGCTGATCTGTCTGCAAGCCTGCTGACGGGAATTGAACGAATTATTTTGCCTCAAAGAGTGATGCGGGGCAATTTGTAGACAAAACACGACGCAGTGCCGGCTTGCCTGGATGTGATTTGGTTGCACCAAAATAGACCGCAGTGTATGTTGTTGCAACGCGAGCAAGTAGCACTGTTTTCATTGTTTTATTAGTGATTGTAGACCTTTCGGCACCGTTTCTCTTGAATAAATCATAAGGAGTCATCCCATGCTGCCTATCTTTCGCGGCTACGCTCGCCGGTCACGCAATTTCTTGCTGGCAGCCGGCAGCGCCTTGCTGATCGCCGCGGCGCCTGCCGCCTTCGCCCAAGAGTTCAGGCTGGCGATGAGTTCGCCGCCGACCTCGCTGGACCCGCACTTCTATAACCTGTTTCCCAACCTGAACGTATCCGACCACATGTTTGAAACCCTGGTCAAGATGGATGCCGACAGCCGCGTGATCCCCGGCCTGGCCGAGTCCTGGAGTCTGGTCAACAACCTGACCTGGGAGTTCAAGTTGCGCAAGGGCGTGAAATTCCATGACGGCAGCGAATTCACCGCGGAAGACCTGGTCTGGTCGCTGGATCGCCCGGCGACCATCGTCAACAGCCCCGCCAAGTTTGACCAGTTTACCAAGGCTATCGTCAACAAGAAGATCATGGACCCGTACACGGTGCGCCTGACGACCAAGGAGCCTTATCCGCTGCTGCTGGCTGACCTGACCTCGGTCTACATGGTGTCGAAGAAGGCCACGCAAGGCTTGAGCAGCGATGATTTCGCCAGCGGCAGGGGCATGGTGGGTACCGGGCCTTACAAATTCGCCAAATACCTGCGCGACGACCGCATAGAGATGGACCGTTTCGACGGCTACTGGGGCAAGTATCCCGGCAAATGGAGCAAAGTCACCTTGCGCTTCATCCCCAACGGCACCACCCGGCTGGCGGCCTTGCTGGCCGGCGACGTGCAGGCGCTGGAAAACGTGCCTACGCCGGATGTGGCCAGGGTGCGCAACGACGCCAGCCTGACGATGGTGTCCAAGGTGTCGCACCGGCTGATCTATCTGTACCTGGACGGCCTGCGCGACAAATCGCCGTTCGTCACCGACAAGGAAGGCAAGCCGCTGGACAAGAACCCGCTGAAGGACATCCGCGTGCGCAAGGCGATCTCGATGGCGATCAACCGCGAGGCGATCAAGGACAGGATCATGGAGGGCCTGGCCCAGCCCACCAATAACCTGGTGCCGGTGACGCTGTTCGGCCACAATCCCGACCTGAAAGTCGTCAAATACGACCCGGAGGGCGCGAAAAAGCTGCTGGCCGAGGCGGGCTATGCCAACGGCTTCGGCATTACCATCCATACGCCGAACAACCGCTACATCAACGATGAAAAGATCACCCAGACCATCGCCCAGATGCTGTCGCGCATAGGCATCGCGGCCAAGGTGGAAGGCTTGCCGATGTCGATCTATTCCGCGCGCGGCATCAAGCAAGAGTTTTCCATCGGCCTGTTGGGCTGGGGCGCGCAAACCGGCGAAGTGTCTTCGACCTTGCGTGCGATCGCCGCCTGCGAAGATCCGGCCAAGGGCTTTGGCGTGGCCAACTGGACCAGGTTCTGCAATCCGAAGATGGATGCGGTGCTGTCCAGGGCGGTCAATGTGGTGGACGACAAGGAAAGGCTGAAGCTGTTGCAAGAGGCCACCGCGATCACCGTCAACGATGTCGATATCATCCCCATCCATCAGCAGGTGACCACCTGGGCGATGAAGAAGGGCATCACCTATATCCCGCGCACCGACGAACGCACGCATGCCTATGAGTTCAGCCAGAAATAAATAACCGGATAAGCTTGCGATGTACTTTTAAGCCATGACTGCTGGGCCGTTTTAAATGCCACTACATTTTGTCCACGAAAGACACGAAAGGCACGAACAAAACCGGAAACGAAAATTGCGCTGTCTTTAGCCGGATCCGGATCAGAGATCTTCCAGGTTTTATTTTTTCGTGTTTTTCGTGTATTTCGTGGACAATGTTTTATTAATATCCGGATTTTCACTCTGGTCTGTCCACACCTAAGTATTTTGTAGGAAATTTTTATGCTTGTTTTTATTATCCGGCGCCTGATGCAGAGCGTGGTCGTATTGCTGATCATGTCGCTGCTGGTATTCGTCGGCGTGTATGCGATAGGCAATCCTATCGACGTCTTGATCAGCCCCGAGGCCGACCAGATCGAGCGCGCCCGCACCATTGCCGCCTTCGGCCTGGACAAGCCGCTGTATGCACAGTATTTCATTTTCCTCAAGAGTGCGCTGAGCGGCGACCTCGGGCGCTCGTTCGCGTTTTCGACGCCGGCCTTGCAACTGATCTTCGAGCGCATGCCGGCCACGATGGAGCTGGCGGTATTCGCGATCCTGATCGCCATCGTGCTTGGCATACCGCTGGGCTTGCTGGCCGGCCTGCGGCCCAACGGCATCCTGGGCAAGAGCATCATGAGCGTCTCGATACTCGGTTTTTCGCTGCCCAGCTTCTGGGTCGGCCTGATGCTGATCATGGTGTTTGCGGTGCAGCTGGGCTGGCTGCCGTCCAGCGGGCGCGGCGAGACTACGCTGTTATGGGGCATACCGGTCAGTTTCCTGAGCCTGGACGGGCTGAAGCATATCCTGATGCCGGCCGTCAACCTGGCGCTGTTCAATGTGGCGCTGGTGATACGCCTGACGCGCGCCGGCGCGCAGGAGGCGCTGCTGCAGGACTACGTGAAATTTGCGCGCGCCAAGGGACTCACCAATGCGCGCATCATCGGCGTGCATGTGCTGAAGAATATCCTGATCCCCATCGTCACCGTGATCGCCTTGCAGTTCGGCTCCATCATCGCGTTTGCGATCGTCACCGAATCGGTCTTTGCCTGGCCCGGCATGGGCAAGCTGATCATCGATTCTATCCGCGTGCTGGACCGGCCGGTGATCGTCGCCTATCTGCTGTTGATCGTGACCTTGTTCATCCTGATCAACCTGGTGGTAGACGTCATTTATTCGCTGCTCGATCCGCGCGTACGCCTGTCCGAGGCCAAGGGATGATCATGGAAAACCAGAAAAACCTCCCCGCGCCGGAAACGCCTTTGCGCCGCTTTGTGCGCAATTTCTTCGCCAGCAAGATCGCCACCGTCGGCTTCATCATGCTGGTGATCATCCTGCTGGCGGCGATATTTGCACCCTTTATTTCGCCGCAAAATCCGTATGACCTGTCCAGCCTGGACGTGATGGATTCGCGGCTGGAGCCGGGCCAGCCTTCCGCCGACGGCAAGATGACTTTCCTGATGGGCACCGATGAGCAGGGGCGCGACATGCTGTCGGCCATCATCTACGGCGTGCGCATCTCGGTGATCGTCGGCGTGTCCAGCACCGTGATCGCGCTGATCCTCGGCCTTAGCCTGGGACTGTGCGCCGGCTATGCCGGCGGCCGGCTGGAGGCCTTCATCATGCGGGTCGCCGACATCCAGCTGTCGTTCCCGCCTATCCTGATCGCGCTGATCCTGCTGGCGCTGACCGGGCAGGGCGTGGGCAAGATCATCATCGCACTGGTGGCAGTGCAGTGGGCCTACTATGCCCGCACCGCGCGCAGCGCGGCGCTGGTGGAGCGCAAGAAGGAATATATAGAGGCGGCCACCTGCCTGGGCCTGTCGCCGACCCGCATCGTATTGCGCCACCTGCTGCCGAATTGCCTGCCGCCGCTGATCGTGATTGCGGCCCTGCAGGTCGCCTCGGCGATTTCGCTGGAAGCGACGCTGTCTTTCCTGGGCCTGGGGCTGCCGGTCACCGAGCCTTCGCTGGGGCTGCTGATCGCCAACGGCTTCCAGTATCTGTTATCCGGCAAATACTGGATCAGTTTCTTTCCCGGCATCGCCCTGCTGCTGACCGTGGTGGCGATCAACCTGGTGGCGGACCAGTTGCGCGATGTGCTGAATCCGCGCCTGCAGACCCAATGACGAGAGTAAAACCATGAATCAGACAGCAACCCTCGTCGTCGAAAACCTGAAGACGCAATTCTTCAGCCGCGCCGGCGTCGTCACCGCGGTGGATGAAGTATCGTTTTCGGTGGAGCCCGGGCAGATCATGGGCCTGGTCGGCGAATCCGGCTCCGGCAAGTCGATGACCGGCTATTCCATCATGGGCCTGATCGATCCTCCGGGCCAGGTGACCGGCGGCAGCATACGCCTGAAAGGGCGCGAATTGCGCGGCATCGCGGCCGAAGAGATGCGCCAGATCAGGGGCAACCGCATCGCGATGATCTTCCAGGATCCGATGATGACCTTGAACCCGGTGCTGCGCATCGATACGCAAATGATGGAAGCGGTGCTTGCACACAATAAGGTGAGCAAGACCGTCGCGCGCGAAATGGCCAGGGACGCGCTGGGGCGGGTAGGCATACCGTCGCCGGAAGAGCGCCTGCTGGCTTATCCGCACCAGTTCTCCGGCGGCATGCGACAGCGGGTGGCGATCGCGACCGCGCTGCTGAACAAGCCCGACCTGATCATCTGCGACGAACCGACCACGGCGCTGGACGTGACCATCCAGGGCCAGATTTTGTATGAAATGCAAAAGCTGTGCAGGGATTCCGGCACCGCGCTGATCTGGATTACGCATGACCTGTCGGTGGTGGCCGGCCTGGCCGATACCGTGTCGGTGATGTATGCCGGCAAAATCGTCGAAAGCGGCGACGTGCGCCAAGTACTGGAACACCCGCGCCATCCGTATACGCATGGGCTGATTGCCTCGGCGCCGTCGCGCAATCCGCACGGCCAGCCGCTGAAGCAGATACCCGGCATGACGCCCTCCTTATTGAATTTACCCTCCGGCTGCGCCTTCCGCGAACGCTGCGAACGCGCCACGGCCGAATGCGGACAAACCCCGGTCCTGAGGACGGTAGATGGCCGCGCCTTGCGCTGCTTCCACCCGATTGTGGAACTGGGGGTGGCGGCATGAACCAAATTTCCGAAGCAACGATGACGGCAGATCAAAAACAAAACCCGGCGACGCCGATACTGGAATTGCGCGCAGTGAGCAAGCGCTTCGTCAAATCGCTGGATATCGCCGCCAAGATCGCCAACGGTTTCGGCGCCGGCCTGAAGGAACAAGTGGTGCACGCGGTCGACGATGTGTCGCTGACGATACAGGCCGGCGAAGTGGTCGGCCTGGTCGGCGAATCCGGCTGCGGCAAGTCCACGTTGGGCCGCATGGCGGTCGGCCTGCACAGCCTCAGTGCAGGCACGCGCTGGTGGAAGGGGCAGGCGATAGACCAGTTGCCGCCGGCCGAGAAGCGCCGCCTGCAGCTCGGCATACAGATGATCTTCCAGGACCCGTATGCATCGCTGAACCCGCGCATGCGGGTGCAGGATATCGTCGGCGAGGCGCCGGTGGTGCATAAGATCATCGGCAGCGGCGAGCAAAAGGACTATGTGGAAGGCCTGCTGCAAAGGGTGGGGTTGGACCCGGCGGTGTTGCGCCGTTTCCCGCACCAGTTTTCCGGCGGGCAGCGGGCGCGGGTAGGCATCGCCAGGGCGCTGGCGGTGAATCCCGAGTTCCTGGTCTGCGATGAAGCGGTGGCGGCGCTGGACGTGTCTATCCAGGCGCAGGTGCTGAACCTGTTCATACGCCTGCGCGACGAGCTGAACCTGACCTACTTGTTCATCAGCCACGATCTGGGCGTAGTGCGCCATCTATCGGACCGGGTAGTCATCATGTACCTGGGCCAGGTGGTGGAGTCGGCGCCGACTGTGGAGATATTTGAGCGCGCCAACCACCCGTACACACAAGCCCTGCTGGCGTCCGCGCCTAAGCTGGAAGTGCGCAAGATAGAGTTTTTTGCGGTGAAAGGCGAAATTCCCTCTCCGCTGAATCCGCCTTCCGGCTGCTACTTCCACCCGCGCTGTCCGCATGCGATGGAGCGCTGCAGGCAGGAGAAACCGCTATTGAAAGAGGTCGCGGCGGGGCATTTTTCTGCGTGTCATTTGAATGGATGAACCATCGAAGGAGGACTGGCTTGGAATCGACGTCTTAACGACCACTGTTACCCATTTCACCGATTTGGCAGAATTCCGCTAGGATTTGTGGAGGAACTTAGGTAGTCGACTCGCACAAGACCTGAGTTTTAATATTGTAAGTCGACTTGGATACCCAACAATTTGCTCTCTGCCGAGTCATCTTTTAATCGTACAGTGATGTTCTTGTTAATGACCGAATCGAGTTCCTCTATAGTAAATTGGTCGCTCATACTCTCGATCTGATCCTCGTTCATTGTCGCAATGTATTGCAAGCCCGCACTTTTAGTCAGTTCATGGGCGGTCTTAAAAAGCACTGCACGCTGGCGGGGATCAATGTCACTGAACAAGCGACTATCATGGACTAGAAAACGAGCCTTGTGAGACTTGGCTAGCAATAAAGTCATGTCAAAGCAGAACAGACGAACCTCGTTAATACCGTCAGACGCGTCGTTTTGAATACGAATATCCAAGTCAAACCGAATTTGATTTTCGCCCTCATTGTTTTTTAAACTAATACCTGCGGGAGCCTTTGGATAGAAGCGCTTCGCCAACGAGCGAAACGGGGCCAGCTTGAGTTCAACATCTTCCTCGCATTCAGACAGATAGGCATTGGTCTTAATGATGGCAGCACTTAGTTTACTGCTAATCTTTGCCAAGGAGTCGCTGTACTTCTGCTTCAGTTCTTTGAAATCCCTCAGTTTTTGCGATTCAGCTTTAAGTGCGCTGATCTGATTAGTAATAGCAACAAACTGATCAAGCGCACGACTGGAGCCCAAAAGCGCAAGCTTCTGATCCAGTGTTACTTGACCCGCACTGATATCGTCCTCAACCGCGCTTAGTTCCTTAATGAACTTAAGTTTGTCGCGTGAAAGGCGCGCTATCCTGTTCGCTAATAGTGACTGATGAAAATGCTCCACTTCGTCAAGATGCTTGATCGTCTCAGGACGGAATGCTTGCACGACCTCGGAATACAAGGCAAGCACCTTTTCTCTAGAAATATCAGGCTTTTGCTTCAAGCTTGCATCAATACTTCCGATAGCGTTGCGAATTAGGACAATCTGATTTTTCAAATCAAACAACCGGTCAGCAAGCTTATCTGCTTCCTGTTGAATTTCATAATAATTCGCGGCAACCTCGAACCGTTTGAGCTCATCCTCAAGGCGGCGAATTTCTTCCTGTGAGTATGTCAGCGTGATGTCAACATCTAAATCACCCTTGAAGAAATCACGAATTACCGTATCTTTCTCAAAGCTATTTACGAGTTGCTCGGTTTCGGAATATTCTTTCCTAAGCAAACTTTTTTCAACAATCAAATCCGTATCTAAACCAAGCAGAAAACAATTCCGGACCAATGCATCGTAGGGGGTGTAGTCGGAGATTGTTTCATCAGGCTTATTATAGCTTTGAGAACCAGAGCGAATAAATTTGGAAATTAGCGGACGGAAAGCTAGTCCAGGAGCGTTTGTTGGGATATTGAATACCCTCTCCTCTAGAAAGCTCTTGTACTTAGGTAAGGTGATCTCATTATGATCTAAGAAGATTTTACTTTGACTAAGGGTGTTCCTTGATGCGGTGTGCTGAATGCCATCGATTTCAAACGTCAACGTAAACTCCCAGCCAGGGAGTGTCTTCTTGAACGATTCCTTCGCCTTGCTAGCCAGGCAAAAATGTATTAATTCTATCAGCAGCGATTTTCCAACGCCGTTATATGTCTTGTCGCCTTTGGGCGCTTTATTTTCTTTAGCGGGCGTCTTTACACCTACGATCAAGGTCAACCCGTCAGGGTTGAACTCGACAGTTTTGAAGGAAGACATGTTCGCCGATATTCGAACTAATCGCATTTTTCAATCAATCCATTTTTTTGCGTAGAAATGGCGCCAAGAGCAAAAAGAACATCGAGCGCTAATACGACATTCTCAAATGTATGATGGGCAGGATATGTTCCGTCTTCGCGAGCCTTACTATATTCAAACCACATAGCATCAATGGTCATGGGCTTTCTAAGAGTAGCCAACAAGAACGACCCCAAACCGAGGAGTGATTCGCTCATTTTGATATGTTTATCGGGCAGAAGCATATCTACGTCGGTTCCTCAAAGATGTCACAACTTTCGAAAAAATATGCGAGCAGAACTTGAACGGCCCGCTGTGTAGCAGGGAGCTGCCCTTTGCCTACCGATGGAGTAGCACTCGACAGGATATCAAAATACATCTGATCTTGTGCCGTCAATCCAATCGCCGGGTCTGCAGTGAATCCTTTTTGCCCGGCCTCCATGTACATGTCATTAAGCGACTGCCGCACCGCTTGCCGAGCAAAATCCACGTTACGCTCAAAGAACGATTCAACTGCGTTAGACTGGTAAGATCCCGCCTTCAAATATGGAGCCGCAGCAGACAACTCATTGAACGTTAACTTGGTCTCAAATTCAGGCGATATCAGTTTACCTGGAACAGCCTTATTGGGAATATTCGCCAAAATGTGTGCAACCACTTCATTTAGTACTTGATAATCGACTTTGACGATCATGGAAGTATCGGGAATAAACCCCACTACCAATTGAATGTGATCGTCTTCAAGCTCCTCAAATACTACACGTTCAAGGTCTTTGCATAAAAAAACGTCAGCTTTTTGAAGGCTATGTTTTTCTTGAATTTCGCTGAGCGCTTTATGCGTTGTAGGGAATGCCCCTTTGTATCGATCGTTTAACACAAAGAAGAACTCTTGAATTCCGATAGAATGCATACTTCCCCAATATGCCTTCAAGCCAGCAAAGTCAGTTTCCAGCTTTTTCACACTAGCGGATTCCTTAGTAGAAGCATTCTGCGGCGCATATACTTGGTAGTAACGTCCAACCGTTGGCTCGCATCCATCATTCTTTCGATCGCCGATCTTTCCTTGAGGCCTGATAGGCTGAAAGTCGGATCGGGCATACCCCATGATAGAAACGAACAGATCCTCGAACTGCTGTCCATCGGCTTCAAGAACCTTATTTTTTAACATGAGCCGGGCAATGACTTTTTCCTGTGTATTCATTATTTTTTATTAATTTCTTAGTGCGGATCGCATGATACTCAACATTATGATGAAGCCACAGCGGTTACATCGTGATGTGTTACACGAAAACAGGACTGTTAAGCAAGCACAAAGAACGGGTAAGCAATCAGAATATCTGCATAAATATACAGTATTGTATCCATTGAAAGCGAGTAAAACACATTGAGTTTTCACTGCCGTTCTATTGGTACTTCACTCTTATAATCATGTCAAAATGACATATCTAGTGAACCTTAACTTATTTTTGCCGTGTTGGTGAACGGCAAATCAAAAAAAAATCAAATTCGGAAAAAATCGATGCCATTTAGCAACTGAGTCGGCCCTGTAAGGTGGGAACTAGCCAAGATGAAGTCAGACCCTAAATGTCTATAGGATAGAATTCTTGCAATCTTGTAACTTTACGCAACTCGCTCTCCGGCTCTAGTGCCTCAGCCGCCAGATCTTCAAACGCCGTCGGTAGCTTATTTTAAAAATTTCACCGTCTCTCTTCCCCAGCAGCCAGTCTATATCTTCGCCAATCGGCGTTATGCACAGCACATAACTGCTGCCTTGGCCCAGTAGATATAAGATCTGTGCAAAGTTCTGGGCTGTCGATGAAGACGCTTATACTAAGTTCAGTGATTTACGGTCGTCACTACGCTGTGCGCATGAGACTAGGATGTCGAACTCGACTAGACTTGCTCGCAGTCCGCCACAGAAGGAGGCTGTATCTAAGCGCAGCGCTGGCAGCCAACCGGGAAGGACATGGCATTGTTCCGTATAATCACGGCCAGGAGTCCGCTTCACCGTGTGCGGACGTGATCATCGCTTGATTGGAAAAAATAAAAATGGCCTCATCCCCCGACAACCTCAGCATGGCGGTGTTTTGCGACTTTGAGAATGTCGCCCTTGGCGTGCGCGACGCCAAATACGACAAGTTCGACATCAAACCGGTGCTGGAGCGCTTATTGCTGAAGGGCAGCATCGTCGTCAAAAAAGCCTATTGCGACTGGGATCGCTACAAGAGCTTCAAGGCCGGCATGCATGAAGCCAATTTTGAATTGATAGAAATACCGCACGTGCGCCAGTCCGGCAAGAATTCGGCCGATATCCGCCTGGTGGTGGACGCACTCGACCTGTGCTATACCAAGTCGCATGTCAACACCTTCGTCATCATCAGCGGCGATTCGGATTTTTCGCCGCTGGTATCCAAGCTGCGCGAGAATGCCAAGCAGGTGATAGGCGTAGGCATCAAGCAATCGACGTCCGATTTGCTGGTTGCCAATTGCGACGAATTTATTTTTTACGACGATCTGGTGCGTGAGAGCAGGCGCGCTGCAGCTGGTCGCGGCACCCGCGAAGCGCAGCCTGCGACCAGGCGCACACCGGAGGAGGAGCAACGCCGCCGGGAAGAAAAAGAGGCGCGCCGCAACCAGGCTATCGAGATCGCGGTGCACACCTTCGATGCGCTGGTATCCGAACGCGGCGACAGCGGCAAGATCTGGGCTTCGCTGCTGAAAGAAGCGATCAAGCGCCGCAAGCCCGATTTCAGCGAGTCTTACTATGGCTTCCGCACCTTCGGCAATTTGCTGGAAGAGGCGCAGGCGCGCGGTCTGCTGGAGTTCAGCCGCGATGAAAAATCGGGCACCTATGTGTATAAAGGCAATGGCGCCGGCAATGCGGCGGCGGCCTTGGCTGCCGATAAGGCAAGCGAGCAGGAGAAGCCGGCGCCGGCAACGCCCTTAGCAACGATGGCAACGGCAGCGAGCGCGGCTGAAGAAGGTCAAGCCAAGCCGGAACGCCGCAGAAGCCGTGGCGGGCGCAAGCCCGCTGCGAAGAAAACCGACGCCCATGCGGCGTCGCCTCGCCGCGCCAGCGCAGAACAGACGCAAGCCGAGCCGGCGGCGCTTGCCGCCATTCCCGCGGCCAGCCAGGCCGACCATCCACAACCGGCCAGTCTGGCCAGCGCACCGGTGGAACAGGTCGCAATTATTTCTGAGGGGAAAGCTGAGAAAAAACCGGCGCGCAAAACCAGCGGAACCGGCAGGGCCAAAACAAGCGGCAGCGGCACCCCGCCCACTGAAGCCGCACCGGCCAAAGCGGAGCGCAAACCGGCGACGCGCGCCCGTCGCCCGCGCAAGGCTGAGGCGGCGGACGAGTAATCTTGCCGCCAGGCTTGGGGATGGCGGAGATGCGACAGCCAGCGCATTATGTGCTTCGTGAATGTCAGATATGTGCAAAATAAAGCGGACTTATATGCTGCGCTGCGATATAGTTACACCTGTCTCCTCCAACACCTCCTAAGGTTTGGATTTAGCCCGCAACCGCAAGGTCGCGGGCTTTTTTTTTTGTCGATGATTTTACGCGGTTTGTTGACCCGGCTTCCACATCAGCCCTGGCTTGGTAAGGATTTTTTAAGATTTTATGGTTGCGAGGCGCCATGTGTTTCCGCGACATTGCCGGACAAGACGATTTCTGCATATCAAGATATATGTTTCTGGAATGACAGGTATACGAATAATAAAGTTCATTTATTTGTTGCACTGCGATATAGTTACACCTGTCTCCTCCAACACCTTCTAGGTTTGGATTTAAGCCCGCAACTTGCGGGCTTTTTTTTCGCTTTTCAAAAGAGCAGGTATCTCGCTTGCCGGCGGTTCTGCCCATTTCGCAAATGTTATGCCGCTGTGGAGCGAATGGCAGCAACCAGTATGCGCAAGGAGTTGCGCGTCCTGTGGTCGGATATGCTGGAATGCAAGACGATGTCGCGCGACGGCAATGGCGGCAGACCGAGCTGTGGTCCCAGGTCCATCGTGCCAGGAGGGGCCATGCGTCGCCCTAATGCTGCAACTGCAAGCCCGGCGGACACTGCAGCGCCGATAGTATTGATGCCGCCGCCGACAAAGACTTCGGTCCACGGTATTCCGCCGCCGGCCAAAGCGGCGATCGCCATGCTGCGTACGCTGCATGGTTCTGCCTGGGTAGCCAGACGTAACACTTGTCCCGGATGATATTCAAAATCGGGGACGCCTATCCAGCCGAAGCCTTCCTCAAGAATGACGTCGCCGTCCAGTCGCCTGTTGTCTTGCCGGAGGACGATGGCGGCGTCGAGCAGGCCCTGGTCGAAGGCTTCGAGCGTATCGCGGGAGCTGGCGACGCGCATTTCTATCACCAGGTCCGGTTCGGAGCTTTTCATGTGCTTGAGCAGGATGGGCAATTCGCCACCCACGATGTGATGGCTGACTCCGACGATAAGCCGGCGCGGTTGCACGGCAAATGAACCCAGCGCGGTTTGGTGGGCAGCCAATAGATTGCGCGCGGCTCCGAGGAAGGCGTTGCCTTCCGCCGAGAGGCGAACCAGCCGCGGTGTGCGCTCAAGCAGGCGCCGCCCCAAGCCGTCTTCCAGGCGCTTGATTTTCAGGCTGACGGCCGACTGCGTCGTGTCCATCGCCTCCGCCGTGCGGGTAAAGCTTTTGAGATCGGCCACCAGGACAAAGGCCTGAACCGCTTCGACATCGAGTGATTTCATCGGATAGCCATTTGAGAAACGAATTTCTGGATTATTTATCCATACGATTTTCTCATGAATGACCGGTTGCCGTCATATTGCAGCGAGCTTACGCGCCAATGCAGCCGCTATCACGGTAAGACCCAATATGCATGCCGCTGCAATAGCAAGCCCGGCAAGATGGGCGGCTACCAAGATACCGCCATCGAGCTGCGGGGCCGGTGAACTGCTCCGGCCGCACCGATTTTCAGCGGGTTTCATGGGAGTCGGCCCAGTCCAGGCTTGGCCAGATGCAGGACTTCATAGACGGTTGATCCCCTGGCGGGGTCGGGGGCATCGGCGGAGAGGGTAAATCTGACCAGACGCCAGGCTTCAGGATCCAGCGCCGTCCAGACTGCAACCGTGTCAGGCCGGCGGGCGACATGCCGGTTGCGTTCTATCTCCGCCGCCCGCACAGCGATGAGGTCGGCCGCTGGTTCTATGAGAATTTCTTCCCGATAGAGCGAAACGGCCTGTTGCTGCTTCCCGGAACGGGCATCCAGCGGAAGCCAGGTCTCCACGCGAGGACGCCCGAAAGAATCGATAACCGCCTGAAAGCGCTCGTCCATGACAAAGGCCGCTGCCGATGCCGGATCCAGCCACAGATAGACCGATGCATACAGATTGTCTGTCGCGCCGTCCCGGCCGCGCGTGCGCGAAACAAAGGCCTTGAAGGCCAGGCCCTCTGTGGCATCCCACAGCGGACCGCGCTGTGCTGCGCGCTCGCGTATCCGTTGCATGTCGTAATCGGCCGGAAGCCTGTGTGAATATTGCATTGCGAACATTTTTAACTCCTCTGTTGAAGTACACAAGAAGAAGCTTAGTTCTGTACATCCATTTTAAAAAGCCCTGGATAGATATAGCTATGATGCGTTTTTGAAATCATTGGCAGGCATTAGGGCCGCGATCTAGCGGGATCTGAAATTGCACTTGTCGGCCACGCAAATGAACGCTGCTATTTCGTTGGTTTTTGCACTCGCTGGGCGTTTGGCCGATATGGGCAAGCCGGTTCCGGAGGCAGCATGGCGGGTGTGGGAGTTATGCTTTTGGGAAATATCTGTTATAAGAAAAATAAAGCAGACATCGTTGTTGCGGCGCAGTAAGATTGTACCTGTCTCCTCCAACACCTCCTTAGGTTTGGATTTAGCCCGCAACCGCAAGGTGAGCGGGCTTTCTTTTTTCTACTTACTCATTTGTCGCGGCCTAGCCTGAGCGTGCCTTGTTCAAGGCTTCCTCAGTCAGCCACAGGTCGGCCTGCACAGGGATCTCGTCGCAGTTGTGGCCCTGGCCGATCCGGTCCACCACCAGGAAGTCGCTGACCTTGTGCAGCGCAATCAGCGGATGGTGCCAGACCCCCTTGGCATAATTCACACCCTGGAAGCCGCGCCCCAGGAAGGCGCGCAGCTGGTCCAGCCGGAACTCGCCGGCCGGCGCCACCACCACCAGGTATTGGTCCTCGTCGCTCTGCGTGACCGGGATAAACGCCTGGCTGCCCAGCGGATGGCGCTCCATGAGCGTGATTTCCAGCGGCAGCGCCCGCGGCTGGCCGCGGAACAGGCTGATGATGGCGTGCCCGCCGTCGGCCGCGGTATCGGCGGTGGCCAGCGCATGGTAGCGCTCGGTGGTGCCCTGGTTGATCGGATAATGGCGGGCGCCGTCCAGCATCACGACTTCGCCGAAAGGGGCGAAGCTGTCGCGGGTCAGGGGATGTATGGTCAGGGCTGGCATGCTTGTGCTCTAGGCTGAGGGATGGGAAACCGCGTGGGCACGAAGCGCCCACGCTACTTGATACTACAGCCAAACGCTCAGGCCAGGCGGCTCCACAGGCGCAGGCGCGAAACGCCGCCGTCCGGGAACATGTTGAACCGGATATGGGTGACCGGCCCCAGCTTGCTGATCTGCTCCGCATAGTAGTGCTGGTGGTCCATCTGCAGTTTTTGCTCGCCCAGCAAGACCGGCCAGAACATCGACTGCGTCACCAGCGAACTGTCGGTGCCGCCGACCACGTTGGCCGCCTGGATCATGCAGCCGTCCGGATAGTTGCCCTTGAAGTGGCAGGTATCGACCTCGATCTTTTCCACGATGCCGGGCTGCGCCAGCGCGATGATGCACCAGTCGTTGCCCGGCTCGCGACGGCGGCGGGTTTCCCAGCCGTCGCCCATGTTCACGCCGCGCCCCGGCATCAGCATATTGGAGGCCGGCCCGAAGTGCTGGTTGTTGGCGGCGACCACATAGCCGCCGTTCTCCATCGCGATCAGGTCGAACAACTGCTGGCGGTCGGCCTCGGCCCAGTTCGCTTGCGGCTGGCCGTACACGCGCAGGCGCGCCACGCCGCCGTCCGGGTAGATGTTCAGGCGCAGATGGGTGAACGCCTGGCTGCTGCCGACTGCATGGTAGTGATGGCTATTGCCCTGCAGGTTGACCGAAGGCAGGATCTCGGTCCACTCGGTGTGCGCATCCGGCGCCCCTTGTGCCAGATACGCGCCTTCCAGCGAGGCCGCCGGTGGATAGTTGCCGGTGAAGTGGCTGGTGTCGATGTCGACGCCCTTGATCACGCCGGCGCGCGCCAGTTTCAGTACGCACCAGTCATAGCCGTTGACGCGCTTGCGGCGTGATTCCCAGCCGTCCATCCATTTGCCGTTGGTATCGTATTTGCCGGGGATGAAGACGGCCGGCTCCGGATTCAGCATGCGCGCCATTTCGGCGAAGAAGTCGTCGCTGGCGGCCAGCGTCGCCGCGCCCAGGCGCGGATCGGCCAGATTCGGATAGCGGCGGGTGAATTCCGGGGCGTTGGGGTCGAGTTGTATGCTTGCCATGATCATTTTCCTTGGTCAATA
>DATHMC010000283.1:0-7813 GCA_035487495.1 Undibacterium sp. | reverse complement strand
CGACACGGGTCTGGTGGAGGGTGGCCGCAGCGAAGTGCTGGTCTCCAAATCGCGCGAATTACTGCGCGGGGTATTGAGTGCAAAGATTGGATTGCTGCCCGCCAAGCCGGATCATCAGTACACGGCGGCGCTGGTCAGTGCGCGGCGCTCCGCCAACGGGTCCGGCGTCACCTTGCGAGTACGCTTTGACAATACCGTGTGGGATAGCAGCGGGAATTCAAAGACGAAGACCGTCGTTGCACGCGAGGCTTACGACAGTTTCTTTTCACATATTGAAGAAGCGCTCAATGCAAGCACGGCACCCAAATGAAATGAACTCAAGTGTCACGGGATGCGCAATGATATAACGGTGAATTGTGTTACAGCCCGACCAATTGCGGCTATGATGCAAAAGCCCACTAGCGCGCACCGGAGGAAGCATGGAAGTCAAGACCATCAGCGTCGGCGATACCCAACTGGCCTATGTCGAGCAGGGCGCCGGCATCCCGGTGCTGTTCGTGCACGGGGCCGGCGGAGACTGGCGCACCTTTGATCCGTTGCGCGAATTGATTGCCGCCAAGTATCGCTATATCGCCTATAGCCGGCGCTACCACTATCCCAATCCCTGGGCCGACCACGGCCAGAAATACACAATCCAGCAGCATGCGCAGGACCTGGCCGATTTTATCCGCGCGCTGGGGCTGCCCAGGGTGCACCTGGTCGGCGGTTCTTACGGCGGGCGTATCGCGGCCTGGTTTGCGTTGCAATATCCTGATCTGTTGCGCAGCCTTGCGATCAGCGAACCCGGGCTGGTGGATGGCGATACGCTGGCTGCCGGCGCCGCGGTTGCCAGCTGGAACGCAGACATGGCAGCGATGGTTTCCAGCCTGAGGGCCGGCGACCTGAAGCGCACCACCAGCCGATTTTTCGACGCCATACTGGACGACAAGGGCGCCTTCGAGCGTTTTTCGGCGGAGCGGCAGCAGCGCGGGTACGACAATGCGCAAACCTTCGGCCCCATGCTGGCGTCGCCCAAGGTGCCGCCCGGGCCGCCGCAGTAATGGGGCGAGATCAGCGTGCCGGTGTTGCTGATGCGCGGAGAAAAGACGCGCGCCTATTTTGTTCAATCCAACGACAAGCTGCTGGAGTATTTGCCGGAGGGTACCTCAACCGCCGTGGTGCCCGGCGCGCCGCACCTGTGGTACCCGGCCAATCCCGAGGCGGGGGCGCAGGCCATACTGGCGTTTGCAAGCATGCACTGACAGTCCGGTCAAGTTTCCTGGAGCAGGCTGCCGGATGGAGAAGCGTGAAGGCGGCCCTGATCGGGATCAGTCGCAAAAACACGCTCAGCTAGAAAGTCGATAAACACGCGCAGCTTGGGAGTCCAATGACGGCTGGCCGGCCAGAGCACGCGCAGCGGGATAGTCCGTTCCACGTAGTCGTCGAGCACTGTGCACAGCTTGCCGCTGTTCAAGGCGTCACGCACGGCAAAATCCGGCAGGCAGGCAATGCCCAGCCCGCGTATGGCAAAACACAGCCGCGTTTCAATGTTGTTGCAAATCATGGATGTGGGCAGCACGACTTCCGGGGCGGAAACTTCGCTGCGCAGCGGCCAGGTTTCCAGCTTGCCGCTGCTTGGGAAGCGGTATTGCAGGCAGGCGTGGCCAGCCAGGTCGCAAGGTTTTTGCGGTACTCCGCGTCGCGCAAAATAGTCGGGAGACCCCACCAGCAGCAAGCGAAATGCGCCCAGCGAACGGGCCGATAGCCGCGAATCAGGCAGCTCGCCGGTGCGCACCACGGCATCAAACCCTTCCTCGATCACGTCGACCATGCGGTCGGTAAAATCCAGATCCAGTTCAACCTCTGGATATTGCAGCATGAAGTCGGCCAGCACGGGCAGCACCAGCGAGCTGACGAGCGGCAGGCTCACCCGCAGGCGTCCACGAGGTGCTTCGGTGCTGCGCGACAGTTCTTGCTCCGCCGCCCCTATCTCATCGAGTATGCGCCGGCTGCGCTCAAGAAATAGCTCCCCCTCCCAAGTCAGCGTAATGCTACGGGTGCTGCGGTGAAACAGCCGCACGCCGAGCCGCTCCTCCAGCCGCCCAATACGCTTGCCGATAGCCGAGGCCGACACGCCGAGCAGGCGGCCCGCCGCGATAAAACTCCGTGTTTCGGCGACTTGCACAAATACCGCGAATCCACTCAGGCTTTCCATCCGCGCTCCTATTGCGGACATTTATGTCCGCAAAATGTGGAACTATAGCCCAGTTTTTCTTTAATTGCCTGGCCCCTATCATGCATGGACCTTATCTCACACGGGAACCACCATGCAAACTTCTACCGTGGCTTATAGCCATGCCGAAACACAATTCTCTCCGCACCCACGCATCGATGCCGCTATCGAAGCGGCCCTGGATGAACAGCGCCTGGTCGGCGCCGTCGTCCTTGTCGCGCATAACGGAGAACTGATCTATCGCCGCGCAGCGGGATTTGCAGACCGCGAAGCAAGACGGCTTATGCATGACGACGCTCTATTTCGGCTGGCATCTATCTCCAAGCCCATCGTGTCCACGGCGGCAATGGTTCTTGCCGGGCAAGGGAGTCTGGGGCTGGACGACACCGTGGAGCGCTGGCTGCCGGAATTTGTGCCACGCCTGGCGGACGGCTCGGCCGCCGCTATCACGGTGCGGCAACTGCTGTCCCATACGGCGGGCCTGGGCTACCGCTTCTTTGAAACTGACGAGAACGGCCCGTATGCACGCGCCGGCGTGTCCGATGGCATGGACAGTTCGGGCATCACGCTGGGCGAAAATTTGCGCCGTATTGCCGATGTGCCGCTGCTGTACGCACCGGGCACCGCGTGGGGATACTCGCTGGCGACCGATGTGCTCGGCGCGCTGATAGAGCGGGTCTGCCGACTGCCGCTGGGCGAGGCGGTGCACACCCTGGTGACCGGGCCGCTGGCGCTGCGCGATATGGATTTTGTTGCGGTCGATCCTGAGCGGCTGGCAGTGCCTTATGTGAATGGCAGTCCAGGGCCGCTACGCATGCGGGATTCGGATGTTGTCCCGGTTTTTGACGGAACAGTGGGCATACGCTATCAGCTTTCCCGTGCGCTGGATGCCGCTGCCTTTCCTTCGGGCGGGGCCGGCATGGTCGGCAGCGCCGGAGATTTTCTCCAGATACTGGAGCTGCTGCGCGAAGGCGGCCGTGGCCTGCTGCCCCAATCGCTGGTCGATGAAATGGGAACAGTCCAGACCGGCAGCGTGGATCTGCCCGCTGCGCCGGGTTTCGGTTTTGGGCTTGGGTTCTCAGTGCTGCGCGATGCGGCCGCCGCTGAGTCGCCGGAATCGCCGGGCACTTGGCGCTGGGGGGGCGCCTACGGCCACTCCTGGTTCGTGGACCGCACGCGCGGGTTGAGCGTCGTCGCGTTTACCAATACCTTGTACGAAGGCATGTCCGGCCGCTTTGTCGCGGACTTGCGGGATGCCGTCTACGCAAGCCTGCCGGCATTGCAAGCAGCGCAGGCTTGCGTATGAAAAACATCGCGGCTCAAGGCGGTTGCGCCATCACGATTCCGCCAGACTCCGACCGCTTGCCGCTGGCGGGATTGCTCGCCCTGGCCACCGCCGGCTTCATCACCATCCTCACCGAAGCTTTGCCGGCCGGCCTGCTGACGCAGATGAGCGCCGGCTTGTCGGTTTCCGAATCGCTGATAGGCCAGCTCGTCACCTGTTACGCCATTGGGTCCCTGCTGGCAGCGATTCCGCTCACCGCCGCGACGCGCGGCTGGCGCCGGCGTCCGTTGCTGCTGCTTGCCATCGGCGGCTTCATCATCGTCAACACAATCACGGCGGCCTCCACCAACTATATGCTGACACTGGTTGCCCGTTTTTTTGCCGGCGTGTTCGCCGGCCTGCTATGGGCGTTGCTCGCCGGCTACGCCAGCCGCATGGTGCCTGGGCATCTCAGGGGCAGGGCGATTGCGGTTGCCATGATAGGCGCGCCGCTGGCATTGTCGCTGGGTATTCCCCTCGGCACGTTTCTCGGCGCCGCGGTGGGATGGAGATATGCCTTTGCCGTCTTGAGTGCGCTGACTCTGGTCCTGCTCGGATGGGCGCGATGGACGATTCCCGATTTTCCCGGACAAGCCGCCGGCAGGCAGATCGCGGTTTCCGGGGTGTTTGGCTTGCCCGGCGTAAAGCCCGTACTCGGCGTCACGCTCCTGTTCGTGCTCGCTCACAATATGCTATTCACCTATATCGCGCCTTTCCTGGCGCTGGCGGGAATGCCGGGCCGGGTCGATCTGGTGCTGTTTGTCTTTGGCATCATGTCCCTGGCTGGAATCTGGATCACCGGCGCCTTGATCGACCGCTGGTTGCGCCGGCTTGTCCTGACGAGCATTATCCTGTTCGGCCTTGCTGCCGTGGCGCTCGGCATATGGAGTGATGTGCCGGCCGTCATCTACCTGGGTATCGGCGGCTGGGGGCTGGCGTTCGGCGGCGCGGCGACCTTGTTCCAGACTGCCTCGGCCAACGCGGCAGGCGAAGCGGCGGACATAGGGCAATCGCTGATTGTGACCGTGTGGAACATCGCGATCGCCGGCGGCGGGGCCCTGGGCGGCGTTCTCCTGGAAAGCCATGGTGCTGCTCTCCTTCCATGGACATTGATCGCCCTGCTGATGCCGGCGCTGTTGGTGGCGTGGCGCGCGTCGCGTCATGGATTTCCGCTCGCAGGACATCACTAGCGGACTGTTGCAATCCATTCGGGCGGGAGTTTGCCAGAGGCTGCAAGGCATGCTGGATTGAAACTATAAGTACGACTGGCAATCGCGGCAAAAGCGGCTACACTTTTAAGATTCGTGAGGTTCTTCATTCCAGTTGCGGTTCCGTCACGGTCTTTGCATCGGGCAAGAGCCACATTGCCGGCGTTGATGCAATTTGGTATTGCAACGCATCAAAAGGAGGTCTCAAAATGGGTGCAGCTACGGATATTGTGCAACAGGCATATGCCGCCTTCGGCCGGGCCGACGTTCCGGCAATCCTGGAACTGGTGGCCGACGACGTCGATTGGGAGTTCGTCGGGCCCAAGAGCCTGCCTTACGCCGGGCATCGACGCAGCCGCGAAGAGGCGGGTGCTTTCTTTGCCGCACTCGCGCAAACCGACGCGATCACCGTGTTTGAACCGCGCGAATTCATCGAGGCCGGCGAGCACGTCACCGTGCTCGGCCGCTCGCAGGCGACGAACCTGGAAACCAAGCTGGAATTTTCGGCCGACTGGGTCCATGTGTTCACGATAAAGAATGGCAAGGTCACACGCTGGCGCGGATTTTCCGACACGGCAGCGCGCTACGGCCTGTAGCCGTGTCGCCGATTGCAGTGTGCCGTTCCGGCGCGGCAAGCTACGGCACTTGCCATGCACACTGCACCATGCCGACATCCATACGAGGAGTCGAACATCATGCGCATGTTACTGAACGTAGAACTACCCCACGAGCCGTTCAATACGGCAGTCCGGGACGGCAGCGCGGCCGCCAAGATACGCAACATCCTGGAAGCGACCAGGCCGGAAGCGGTCTACTTCACCGAGCGGCATGGACACAGGGGCGCAACGGTAGTGGTCAATATCGAGCAAGCCTCGCAGATTCCGGCGTTGGCCGAACCATGGTTCCTGACTTTCAACGCGGACTGCGAGCTCAGGATCGCGATGACGCCGGAGGATTTGCAGCAAGCCGGGCTGGAGGATCTGGGCAAGAAATGGTAGGCCGATGAGGTTGCAGGCATTGACAACAGCGGCGGTTTCCTCCGTTTGCCGGCGCGATCGCTTGGGCGGGCGCACCTGGCATCTTGAACAGGACATACGCAAATATGAGGAGCCGCAAGTCCCATTGCGTCGTCCTCGCGAAAGCGGTGAAGCAGGAGGGGGGCAAGCATGCTGCTCGCTTGCGCAACGGCGTTCCCCAGCAAGGGAACGCTCCTTCCCTTTAGGGACACAGGGGGCATTGTCGACTCAGGCAAGAAATGGATTCCCGCTTTCGCGGGAATGACGTGGGAAATCTGAATTCCCTGCATGAGATAGTTCTGCGTAAGTCCTACTAGTGATTCACTCTGAATACCACGCCAAAATCGAAATTGCTGCTGGACTATGCCTGCGAGCATGAGGCAAACTATCCAGACCGAATTTACCTGACCTAGCCAGTTGGCGGCGGACAGACTGTGGGGGCAAGTGCTAGAACAGGCGCGATACATGGCGGCCCATTTGCTATTTGGGCTTGACGCTATCGACGAAAATCCCCAATACTTGTCATTCCCGCGCAGGCGGGAATCCAGTGTCGTTCGGGTGCAAGCCGCTGGGTCCCCGCCTGCGCGGCGAAGCAGGGATTTCAAGGCGCCCGGAGTGATGGGCAAGCTTTTTTGCATGAACCGGAGAAATCATGGCCAAAGGATCGCGGCTCAAGCAAGATGCGCTCGGCATCGGCGAATCCATCGTGATGGGCGTGGCCGGCACCGCGCCGGCCTTCAGCATCGCGGCGACGACGGCGACGCTGACGGCGGCGGTCGGCACGCTGGCGCCGGCCAGCCTGCTGTATTGCGGGCTGATCATGTTCGGCGTGACCTTTGCCTATCTGTACCTGAACCGCATGAGCGCCAACGCCGGCGCCGCCTATGCCTGGGTCGGCAGCGTGTTCCATCCGGTGCTCGGTTTTTTTGCCGGCTGGGCCTTGCTGGTGGCGTCGGCGGTATTCATGGTGTCCGGCACGATTCCCGCGGCCACCGCCACGCTGCTGCTGATCAATCCGCAGCTGGCCGACCATCCGACGATGGTGACGCTGGTTGCCGCCGGCTGGCTGCTGGCCGTCAGCGCGGTGATCGTCAAGGGCATCAAGCCCACCAGCTATTCGCAGATCGTGATGACCGGGCTGGAGCTGATTATCCTGCTGGTGATCGTGATCGCCGCTGTGCTCAAGTTCGGCGGCGCGCATGCAGGAAACGGCACAGCAGCAGCGCATGCGTTTTCCTGGAAATGGTTTTCCGCAACGGAGTTTACGCCGCAACTGTTCGCCACCGGCGCCATCACCGCGCTGTTTTTCTTCTGGGGCTGGGACGTGACGGTCAACCTGAATGAAGAGACCCGGGATTCCCGCCATGCGCCGGGGCGGGGCGCGCTGTGGGCAATGCTGATCGTGCTGCTGCTGTTCATGGCGTTTGCCACAGTCAGCCTGCTGGTGCTGAGCGACAAGGAAATCGAGCAATCCAGCACCAACATCGTGTTTGCCATCGCCGAGAAATTGTTTCCCCGGCCGTGGAGCTACATGGCGGTCATCGCCGTGATGCTGAGTTCCATCGGCACACTGGAAACCTCCATCCTGCAATTCACCCGCACCATGTACGCCAAGGGCCGCGACGGCGTGCTGCACCCGCGCTATGCGATCCTGCACAAGAGCTGGCAGACGCCGTGGATAGCGACCGTGATGATCGCGCTGTTCGGGCTGGTACTGCTGCTGCTGTCCTCCAATTTCCCTAGCGTCAACCTGATCATCAGGGATTCGGTCAATGCGATCGGCTTCCAGGTGGCCTTCTACTACGGCCTGGCCGGCCTGGCCTGCGCCTGGCACTACCGCCGGCAGGCATTGCAGTCGCCGCGCCAGCTGCTGTTCCTGGTGCTGTGGCCGGCGGCCAGCGCCGCCTTCCTGTTCTTCATCGCCGCCTACAGCGTCCCCAGCTTCGACCTGGCGACCAACCTGGTCGGCATAGGCGGCATCGCGATAGGCGTGGTCCCGCTGTGGCTGAACCGCAACCGGTTGCGGGGCGCCGGCTACGTTCCAACGGAGCGG
>DATHMC010000282.1:0-2691 GCA_035487495.1 Undibacterium sp. | reverse complement strand
GCACCGGATTTTTTGAAAGGCGTGATCAACCTGCGGGGGATCATTGTTCCTGTGGTGGATATGCGCATCAAATTCAATCTGGGCGAACCTACCTATGACCAGTTCACGGTAGTGATCATTCTGAATATCGGCGGCCGTATTGTAGGCATGGTGGTCGATAGTGTGTCGGATGTAACCACGTTGATGCCTGAGCAGGTCAGGGCGGCACCGGAGATGGGCACGACGTTCAGCACCGACTTTTTGATAGGTCTGGGCACGCTGGAAGAACGCATGCTGATCCTGGTGGATATCGACAAATTGATGTCCAGCCCGGAAATGGGGCTCGCTGAGCAAATGGCCGCATAGAAGGCCGTTCTATTTTTCGGCACAAATGGCCAGGCCTGTTTTGCAAGCGTAGCAGCAAAGTGCAACATTGGTTGCAGCAGGCAAGCCGGCCGGCTTTAAGCAAAGCCTGCCAAAAGAAGCGAACAGAGACGATTGGGAAGAATTTTAAAAGAGGACGGGCACTGGCGGAGCAACAACGTCGGTTGAGCGGCCTGGAGGAGTGCCGCTTTGCCGGTTCAGTTCTTGCCGGGCCCGGTCGCATCAATCAATATTGCTGGGCTGTGCGTATGGATGGCAAGTAATGGGCTTTATCTGCGCACTGTCCTTGCAGGCTCTATAAGTGGAGATATCATGCGCCGTTTTTCTGCCCCCGCCTTATGTGCCATCTTTGGCTTCCTGGGACTAAGCGCCAGCTTGCTGACGGCGGCCGGCATCAGGTGGGCCGATGCTGAAGCGAATGTCTATTTGCTGATTTTGCTGTCCTCCGCGGCAGGAATGGCGGTGCCGCTCGCGGCGTTTCGCAGAAATGTCGTGTCCAGCTCGGGATTTTCAAAAACAATCGCCGAAGAACTGGACCACATCATGATAGGTTCGGCAGAGACTTCCCATTTCGTCGACTCCATCAAGAAAAAAATATCACTGGATGTCAGTACCGCTAATGCGGTGGTAGGGATCGCCGCCGGCGTAACAAAAAGCACACAGGAAATCGCTGACAGCGCGGTCAAGGCATCCAATTTCGCGACCTTGCTCAAGAACGAAAGCGCTGCCGGTAAAAATGAGGTTGATGCGCGCATCCGCCAAATCAACAGCGTGCGCGACGAGGCCCAGCAAGCGTCGGCGGGCATGGCGGGTTTGCAGGAGAAGTCCAGGCGCATACATGTGATTGCCGACGTGATCAACGAGATCGCCACGCGCACCAACTTGCTGGCGTTGAATGCGGCCATCGAAGCCGCCAGGGCAGGAGAAAACGGCCGCGGTTTCGCCGTCGTTGCCGGCGAGGTGCGCGAGCTGGCCCAAAGAACCAAGACTGCGACGGATGACATTCGCGTCATGTTGCGGGAGATTAATGAGGGAGCCGAACATGCCTCCCAGGGGATGTCCAGGCTTGCAGACCGCGTTGTGGAGACGGCCGGCGACATCCAGAAGGTCCATTCCTATTTTAATAACATAGAAAAATCTGCCGACCACTCGGAGCATCAAATTAAATTTATTGCAGAGCTGGCGCAGACGCACGTCAAAGATGCCGCGTCAATTTCAGCCTCGGTCGGTAAAATTCGAGAGGGAATGGTCGCAACGGAAGCCAGCCTGCCGCAGGTGATTGCGTCCGCTACCGGATTGTCGGAGCTGTCGGAAGTGTTGTTTAATGAAATAAGCTCATTAAACATCCTTACCCAGCATGAGCCTGTCAAGAAGGCGGTGCTGGCAGCAGTGACGGCGATAGAAAAATTATTTGCCGACGCGCTCGAATCCGGACAAATCAGCATGAGCCAGTTGTTTGACCGCACATATACGCCGATTGCCGATACCAACCCCAAAAAATACACAACCGCTTTCGATGCCTTTACCGATCGCGTTTTGCCGCCGATACAAGAAGGGCTGCTTGTGGCGACGCCGCAACTGGTGTACGCGGGCGCAGTAGATAATAATGGATATTTTCCTACGCATAACAAGAAATTTTCCCAGAAACTGACGGGGAACTATGAAAGGGATTTGATCAATAATCGCACCAAACGTATTTTCGACGATCGCACTGGGTCGCGCTGCGGCTCAAATACAAAGCCATTTTTGCTGCAAACCTATAAGCGGGATACCGGCGAAGTCATGCATGACCTGTCGGCGCCGATCTATGTGGCAGGAAAGCACTGGGGCGGTTTTCGTGTCGGATACCGCTCTATGGAATAAAATGGCGGCTGAGAAATATTCTGCTATTCAATGTGGAGGTTTGGATATTTGGACTCGTAATGGCTAATTGTTAAGAACCTGGGCAGGATCTTAAGCAGGTTCCATGGACTTGATTAAGGTCTGTAGTAGGCGGGCCGGAGGGGAAGCGTATCTTCTATATGCGGCGACGCATGAATCCCTGTTGCGCCTGCTCGATAAGATAACAGACAGGTTCCAAGAGAAGGATGGTTTTAATGACAAAGCCCTTAGAAAAAAATAAGACTGAAACCTCGAAAGAGTTCGATTTCACTCACCGTGACTTTGATCGGGTCAGGGGCCTGATATACAAAAAAGCCGGTATTTCCCTTGCCGACAGCAAGCAGGAAATGGTATACAGCCGCCTTGCCCGGCGCCTTAGGGCAACCGGCTTGAGTTCCTTTGTCTCGTATCTGGATAACCTGGAAAAGGAGCCGTCCGGAGCAGAGT
>DATHMC010000281.1:0-3832 GCA_035487495.1 Undibacterium sp. | reverse complement strand
GAGCTGGCGCGCTATGCCACGTATCTGGTCGTGGTGCTGATCGCGATGTTCTGCGCCGGCATTGCGCTGCTGCTCGGCCTGCTGCTGATCATCGCACTGTTTTGGGATAGCTACCGATGGCAGGTACTGCTGCTAATGATTGCGCTATTTGCCGGATCGGCGCTAGGCCTGGGCCTGTGGTTGCGCCGGACCCTGCGCAGCAAGCCGCGTTTGTTCGCGCATACGCTGGCTGAGCTCGGCAAAGACAAGTCGGCGCTGCAGGCCGACAACGCCGCAACGCCTCCAATCGCCGCGAAGGACTGATATGGCGCCGCCCTCCCTGTCCGGCAAACTGGAGCAGCGCCGCAATGCCTTGCTGGCAAAAAGCCAGCAGCAGCGCGACGCCTTCCAATTACACGCGGGACAGGCCAGGCAATCGCTGGCCATCGCCGATATAGGCCTGCGTATTGTCAACCAGGTCAAACAGCATCCACTGATCGTCGCCGGCGTGGTCGCGGCGGCGGTGGTTGTCAAACCGCGAAAATTATTCTCGCTCCTCAACAAGGGGCTGATCGCGTGGCGCATCTGGCAAAGTTTCCGGCCAGGGGCCAAACCGGCCGCCGGCACAGCGGCTGATCGATTCACCGACTAGAACAGGAGCTTCAGCCCTGCTGGCCGAACTCGTCGCCCAACTCCTTGCCGCGCGCAGCGGCCGCCTTGATCGCCTGCACGATCGCAGCCTTGACGCCGCTCGCCTCCAGGCTGCTCAGCGCGGCATAGGTGGTGCCGCCCTTGGAAGTCACCCTCTCCCTCAGCACCGAAACCGGGTCGGCGGATTGCGCCGCCAGCTCCGCGGCGCCGGTGAACGTGGCGATCGCCAGTTGCGTACCCTGCTCCGCAGTCAATCCCAATTCTGCCGCCGCCTGCTGCATGGCTTCGATAAAATAAAACACATAGGCCGGCCCGCTGCCGGACACCGCCGTCACCGAATCGATCAGGGCCTCGTCATCCAGCCATACCGTGGCGCCGACCGCGCGCATGATGTTGTCGGCGGCCTGGCGCTGCTCCGCCGTCACCCCCGGCATTGCCACCATGCCGGTAACGCCCTTGCTGATCAGCGCAGGCGTGTTCGGCATGCTGCGCACTATGGCGTCATAGCCGTTCAGCCAGCGCGAAATGTCTGCCGCCCTGATCCCGGCGGCGATCGACAACAGCAGCTGGCCGGACAGATGCGCTTGCAACTGGCTGACCACGTCGTGCAATTGCTGCGGCTTCACCGCCAGGATGATCACATCGCAAGCTGCCAGCGCGTCATCTATCTTCAGCGCAGTATTGACGCCGAAGCGGGCCGCCATTCGCGTCAGTGAATCCTGATTGACATCCACCACATGGATATTATGCGGGCTGGTCAATTTGACGGCCAGGCCGCCGACCAGCGCCGTCGCCATATTGCCGCCGCCGATAAAACCTATCTTCAATTCATTTTGCATAATTTCTCTTTCCGAAAATTGCAGTCCCTATCCTGACCATGCTGCTGCCTTCTGCGATCGCAGCCTGCATGTCGGAGCTCATGCCCATCGACAAGCTGTCCAGCGGTAAACCTTGCGCCTGCATAGCCTCCTTCAACTCCCTTAATTGCCTGAAGGCGGCGCGCTGCTCGGCGACATCCTCGGAAGCCTCGGGCACGGCCATCAGGCCGCGCAATCGCAAGCGGGGCAGACCTGCTATTTTTTGTGCCAGAGCCAAGGCTTCGGCGGGAGCGACGCCGCTCTTGCTGGATTCGCCGCTAATGTTGATTTGCAAACATATATTCAGCGGCGGCAGCGCATCGGGACGTTGCTCCGATAATCTTACTGCAATTTTCTCCCGGTCTACCGAATGCACCCAGCTGAAGTTTTCCGCGATCTGCCGGGTTTTATTGCTTTGGATGGGGCCGATGAAGTGCCATTCCAGCGCCAGCTCCGGAGCCAGCGCATGCACCGCCGCCATCTTGTCCACGGCTTCCTGCACATAATTTTCGCCAAAAGCACGCTGGCCGGCCTTGGCGGCGGCCAGCACCTGCTCGGGACTGCAGGTCTTGGATACCGCCAACAGGGCGACTTGCCCGACAGCACGCCCGGCGGCATGGCAGGCGGCCAGCAAATCGGCCCGCACAGTTTCCAAGTTGTCAGATATTGAGATTGGGGACATAATCAGGTTACTTCTAGTACATTATTTTGGCGGGGCCGGCAACTGCCCGGCGGCTTGGTCGACTTGCCTGCAGTCGGTATCCAGCCAGGAGGTCTCGCTTTGAATCTTGCTGGCATGCTTTCTTCCTATTCGACATCGGAATTATAAATGGACATTTCAGAACTACTCGCATTTTCAGTCAAGAACAACGCATCCGATCTCCATTTGTCGTCCGGCCTGCCCCCGATGATACGGGTGCACGGCGACGTGCGACGTATCAATCTGCCTCCATTGGAACACAAGGACGTGCATTCGCTGATCTATGACATCATGAATGACTCGCAGCGCAAAGCCTATGAAGAAACGCTGGAGTGCGATTTTTCCTTCTCCATTCCGGGCCTGGCGCGTTTCCGCGTCAATGCCTTCAACCAGGAACGCGGCGCGGCGGCGGTCATGCGTACCATTCCGTCCAAGATCCTGAGCCTGGAACAGTTGAACACGCCCAAGATTTTTGCCGATCTGGCCTTGAAGCCGCGCGGCCTGGTGCTGGTGACCGGCCCGACCGGCTCCGGCAAGTCGACCACCCTGGCGGCGATGGTCAACCATCTGAACGAGAATGAATACGGCCATATCCTGACCGTGGAAGACCCGATAGAATTTGTTCACGAATCGAAAAAATGCCTGATCAACCAGCGCGAGGTCGGCCCGCATACGATGTCCTTCCAGAACGCCTTGCGCTCTGCGCTGCGGGAAGATCCGGATGCGATCCTGGTCGGCGAGTTGCGCGACCTGGAAACCATACGGCTGGCGCTGACCGCGGCAGAAACCGGCCACCTGGTGTTCGGCACGCTGCATACCTCCTCCGCAGCCAAGACCATCGACCGTATCGTCGACGTTTTCCCGGCCGAAGAAAAAGAGATGGTGCGCTCCATGCTGTCCGAATCGCTGCAGGCGGTCATCTCGCAAACCCTGCTCAAAACCAAGGATGGCAGCGGGCGCGTCGCCGCGCATGAGATCATGCTGGGCACGCCGGCGATCCGCAACCTGATCCGCGAAGCAAAAATCGCCCAGATGTACTCGGCGATACAAACCAGCAGCAATATCGGCATGCAGACACTGGACCAGAACCTGACCGACCTGGTGCGCAGGAATGCGATCTCTGCGGGAACCGCCAGGGCTGCGGCGAAGATTCCAGACAACTTCCCCGGCTAATTATCATGCCGGCTTAGCAGAGCATATAGGCCGGCTCAACCCGCTCAAAAGAGGTTAGAAGAAATATGGAACGCGACCAGGCAACCAAATTCATGCACGACTTGCTGCGGCTGATGCTGACCAAGAACGGCTCGGACTTGTTCATCACCGCGGAATTTCCACCTGCCTTCAAGATAGACGGCAAGGTCACCCCGGTGTCCAACCAGGCCCTGACGCCCGCGCACACGGTCGACCTGGCCAGGGCTATCATGAACGACAAGCAGGCCGCCGAGTTTGAAGCGACCAAGGAATGCAATTTTGCGATCAACCCTGCCGGCATGGGACGCTTCCGGGTATCGGCCTTCATGCAACAGGGGCGGGTGGGCCTGGTATTGAGGACGATCACCACCGCAATCCCCAAGTTTGAAGACCTGGGGCTGCCCGGCAACCTGAAAGAAGTCGCGATGACCAAGCGCGGCCTGGTCATCATGGT
>DATHMC010000280.1:0-10077 GCA_035487495.1 Undibacterium sp. | reverse complement strand
ATTTGAATAGCAAAGAAAAGTACGGTAGGTTGGGCTGAAGCTTCACCAGCCCAACATTCAGTGAAACTAGTTGGATATAAGCGCGGCGGTATCGCGGAAAACTCTCTCTCTCGGTATGGCGTATTATTTTCACAGGCGATTCAAATAGGACCAACGTGTGGGTATAATTTTTGAGGTGAAAGGATAGGTAGATTTTTGGATTACTTTGAATGTTGGGCTGATAGGGCGTTAGCCCAACCTACCGCTGATCAATGAGACGATCATTCCAGAGATGGAAAGGGATAAGCAGTTGGCGGATATTTTAACGAGTCAAATGGTAAAGACTAGGACAATCCCTCGTAATATTTGTAGGTAACAAAAAAGGGGGACGATAAATTCTTCCTGGCCAAAAATGACCTCTGTAGCTATCTACTAAACTTATACCGATTCATGTCATATCATTCGAACACCTATAAACATCCATGGTCTGGTATCGTTGGCCGCGTAGCCGAATGGTTGGCGAACTCCGACAAGCTCGCAAATGCCCGATACGCCGTGATGTCGCGCATTCCCTTTCTCACATTGGAAAGCGACGTCACGAATGTCGTTTACCTTACCTGGCTAATTGACATCGAGGCGGCGCAAGCTCTTGTTCCAGCGGGCACAAGGCTCTGGCAACGGGCTGGAAAAACACCGTTCACCGTATTGACGTATCGGCATGGCCATTTCGGCCCCGCTGTGCTAGGCCCCTTCAGAAGACTATTTCCATCTCCAATGCAGAGTAACTGGCGACTCTACCTTGAAGAGACATCAAATGATGCTTCCCCTATCAGTACCGTGTTCTTCCTGAAGAACGTCATGAACAGCCTCGTGTATACGCTGGGTACACGAATCTTCAGTGATGTGCTGCCAACCCATCTCGCCGCTCAGTTTTCCCATCGCACAGATGGAAGCACGTTCGAATCAAAAATTCTATCCGGAGAAGGTAGCTCACCATCACTGATTTGCTCGGCACGCCTTGCCAGTACAAAAAGTTTGGCCTCTCAGTTTACTGCTGTATTTGGGACCTGGCAGAACGCGGTCGAATATCTTTCTGGCCAGGAGGCGGCAGTCGCGCATGTCAAACGACTCAATAGGCTAGTGGTCGCGGAAATTCAACTACCGATAGACCTTTCGCAGGTGCTGCCGCTCGACGCGTCTGCCAACGCCACGAAGTGCTCGCTCCTTGAACACCTTCCACCGGCCAACGGGCCATTTTGCTTTGTAGTCCCGAATGTAAAATTTCGAGTGCTATCGGAGCGGATGCTGTGAAGCAAATGCTTCCCGCAACCTATGGTCGACATAGGCCAGATAGCAACCGATGGCAATTTCGCAGAGATAGTAGAATTGCCTTCCACTTACTGACTGAGGTTACAAATGCGCTCTTGGCATGACTATCATTTAGTCGCTTACTCAGTCGATGGCCTTAATCGTCAAATACAATTTGACGTCCGGTGGCCCTATGACGCGGACACCGACATCGACCGTGCAACGGTGCTCTTTTCCGAGGTTGAGGGCTATTTCTTCGAACATGATTTGGGAGGTAACATCCTTGATTCCATTACAGAAGTGCCAGTCGACGCATTCTTAACTCACAACGCTGATTACTTCGAGCAAGAATGTAAATGGGGTTGGCCCTTGTTTTGGCGAGGCGATGTAACGAAAACTCTAGAGTACCTCAATGATAATGCCATCAAGTGTTTAGAAATTTCCTCGTCGCACGGATTGAGCGGATGGGTGCTGGCTTCAAACGTAGCATATTTCGAGCACCGGACCACGCTATGAACATATAGCACGGTAGACCGAGCGACAAAGCCCGGCATTCTGCATCCGACCACGCAATATCATCAATCCAGAAAATCCGAATACTCCTTCTGCGCAAACCCCTGCACCTTTAGCCACGGCAAATCCTTGCTCAAGCCCGCCAGCGGCTTGACGTCGATGCGGCGGTAAAAGCTGCCGGCCTTGTCGCCCGTTTCGACGATCAGCGGTATCTGCTTTTGCTCGTCCCACAGCACGCGCTGGTAGACGCCGTTCTTTTCCCTCTCCCTCCAGCGCGCGCCGGGCACTGTGGATATCTTTGTGGATAAGGGCAGCGTCTTCAGTTGTTCCGGGTCCAGCAGGTAAAAGGCATTGGCCCAGGAGCCGTCGAAGTTGACGTTTTCAAATTCTGCCGGCGGGATCGTGACCACCTGCTTTTCTGCCGCGTCGATAAATTCTATGCGGGCCTTGTTGTTGTCCAGGATCACGTGGCGCGGCACGACCACGTGGTTGAAGTGCTTGTGCTCTTCGCTCTTCAGCGCCACTGTTTTCACGGCCTTGCTGGCGCCGCGTTGCACTTCGTGCTCGTCGTGGTCTGCCAGCGCGGCCTTTGGCAATACGCGCGCGACCCATACATGCGATGGACGGCGCAGCATTGTTTCTTCGTAGCGGCTTTCGCGCAGCACGCCTTCCGGCGTCATCACCTTGCTGTAGTACTGTATCGTCAGGTCCAGGTCCGGCGCAGGATTTGCGGCGTGAGCAACCGTGGCAACTCCGCAGAACAGGGCGGCACTGGCGAGTGCGGAAAATTTGAACAGGTGTTTCATCGTGGTCTTTCCAATGACAAAGCGCCGGCCGGGGAAAACCGGTCAGCGCTTGTCGTACTATTGATAAAAATTATTATTCACTAGCCTTACGCCAAATGGATTCCCGCTTGCGCGGGAATGACGCGGCAAGCTTTCGGCTTGCCTAAAATTTCGGCGTAAGTCCTCTCCATCAGAAACCGAAGGCGCTCTTCAACAGGCTGAACACCTTGGTATTGTCGATGGTACCCTTGAAGGTCTTGGAGCCGGCGCCTGTGGATAACAATTTGACGTCGCCGCCGCCATGGGTTTCGCTGGCCAGGCGTACGCCGGTTTCTTGCAGGTAGTTGTCTGCCAGTACCGTCGCGCTGTCCAGGTTGGTGCGCAGGTCGGGGCGATTGGGGCCGTTGCCGAACACCAGCGTGGTGTAGGTATTGCCGTCCGCATCCTTGCTGGGCTGGCCGGTCTTGTAGTCGCGGTTGATGTCCAGGATAGGATTGCCGCGCTTGCCGTAGCCGTTGAAGGCCAGCGTGTGGTCGTGGTCGGCGGTGACCACGATCAGGGTGTTGGCCAGCGTAGGGTCGGTCAGTCTGGCCTTGTCCAGTGCGGCCTTGACGGCGTCGTCAAACGCGATGGTGTCCACCAGCGCGCGCTTGGCGTTGATGCCGTGCAGCGCGTGGTCGATGCGGCCGCCTTCCACCATCAGGAAATAGCCATTGCCGTTTTGCGACAGCAGGTCCATCGCCTTGGTCGTCATTTCAGCCAGACTCGGTTGCGTCGCGCCTTCGCCTACCGGCGGCGTGGCGGCGCGGTCCAGTTCATATTCCAGGTGACTCTTGCTGCTGTACAGGCCGATGAATTTCTTGCCGTTCGGCGCGGCCAGCATATCGGCCCTGGTTGCGGCCACGGTGTAGCCCTTGGCGGCCAGCTCGGTCAGCAGGTTGCGGCCGTCGGCGCGACCCTGCTTTTGGGTTGCAGCATCATACGGCAGGAAGTGGTTGCGGCCGCCGCCCATCAGCACGTCCACGCCGTCGCCCAGCGCAGTGTTGTAACCGGCGCCGCCCGGCACGGCCTGCGCGGCGATCGCGTACTGCGCATTGCGGTTGCAGATATGCGAGAACGTGGCTGCCGGCGTCGCGTGCGTCAATTCCGTGGTGGTGATGGAGCCGACCGCCTTGCCCTTGGCCTTGGCCAGTTCCAGGATGGTGGGAACGGATGTGCCGTTGCTGGCGGCGCAGTTATTCACACCCAGGTTGCCATTGGCATCCTTGCCCGGCGGCGTGGCGATGGTTTCCGAAGACATGGAGATGACTTCGTTATTCATCTTCACGCCCGTCATATAGGCCGCCATCGAGGGTGCGCTGTCGGTGGTTTGCGCATCGTTGGAAAAGGTCTTGATGCGCGCGGTGCGTTCCAGCGCGTCCATGTTCAGGCTGCCGGCTTCACCATATTTGTAGATGCGGGAAGCGGTCACCGTGCTGGGACCCATGCCGTCGCCGAGGAAGAAGATAATGTTCTTGGCTTCGCCTGCGGCGAAGGCCGGTGCTGAAAAAGAAGCGGCCATCAGGGCTGCCATCAGCGTGCGGTTCAATGTGCGTTTCATCGTGTTTATCTCACAAATATTGGTTACAGGCCGGCCGCGTTTTTCACCAGCGTAAAGACCTTGGTGTTGTCTATCGTGCCGAGGAAGGTGTCCGAACCCTTGCCTATCGCGCCGAGGAAGACGTCGGTGCCGCCATGGGTTTCGCTGCCTGCGGCGACGCGGATCACGGCTTCCTGGTGATAGGTATTGGCGGCGGTAGTGCTCTCGTCCAGCCCGGCCAGCACCGAGCGGTTGCCCTGCGTGCGGTTCTCGCCGTTGCCGAAGCCGATGATGGAGTAGGGTGCGCCGTCCAGGTCTTTTTCCACCGCGCCGGTCACATAGTTTTTCACCACGCCCAGCACGCCGGGATTAGCGGCGGTGGTCTTGCCGGTGCGTTTTGCATAGCCGTTCAATACCAGCGTGTGATCATGATCGGCAGTAACCACGATCAGCGTGTTTTTCAACGTGGGGTCGCTGATTTTTGCCTTGTCTATCGCAGCCTTGATCGCGTTGTCGAAAGCAACCGTGTCCTGCAAGGCCTTCTTGGCGGTGGTCTCATGCAGCGCATGGTCGATGCGGCCGCCTTCCACCATCAGGAAATAGCCCTTGCTGTTTTTTGCCAGCACGTCCATCGCCTTGCTCGTCATGTCGGCCAGGCTGGGTTCTTTGGCAGGATCGCGGTCCAGGTCGTAGCTCATGTGGCTGGAGGTGAACAGGCCGAACAGGCGGTCGGTCTTGCTGCCGTCGATCGCATTGAACTCGGCCGCATTGCTTGCAACGGCATAGTTCTTCGCTTTCATTTCGGCGATCAGGTCGCGGTTGTCGGAGCGCTTGCCGCCTTTGGAAAACGGCGTGAAGAATTGGGTACCGCCGCCCAGCACCACGTCGATGCCGGTGGTTCCCAGCGCGGCGTTGTAACCGGCGCCGCCCGGCACCATCGCGGCGGCGATGTCGTTCTCCAGGTCGCGGTGGCAGATATGCGAATAGGTCGCAGCCGGGGTCGCATGGGTGATGCGGGTGGTGGTCACCACGCCGGCGGACCAGCCCTTGGCTTTGGCCATTTCCAGCAGAGTGGTGGCCGGCGTGCCGTTTTTGCTGCCGCAGTTATTGCCCAGCTTGTTGCCGTTGGCGTCGGCCACCGGGTCGATCGCCAAGGTGTCGGAAGACATCGACAAGACTTCATTGTTCATCTTTACGCCCGTCATGTAGGCGGACATGGAGGGTGCGCTGTCGGTCACCTGGGCGTCGTTGGAAAAGGTCTTGACGAAGGCGGTTTCCGGCAAGGTGTCTATGGTCAGCTCGCCGTCTTCGCCGACCGCATAGGTGCGCGCCGCAGTCAGCGTGGTCATGCCCATGCCGTCGCCGAGGAAGAAAATCACATTCTTCGGTGCTGCGGCTACCGGTTCTTCCGGGGTAGCCGGGTTTCTTGCTTCATTGACCGTGCTGCTGCCGCAACCTGCGATCAAGAGTGCCGCGCTAATTCCAGCGACGATTCCGTGTCTGCTTTTCATGTCATCCATCCAGCTCTTGTTTAAAGAGCCATGAATGTAGCAACACTATGTTACATACTCGTGACGTTTTGTTACTTAAAAAGAGACAGTTATGGCGATTTGCGGGGAAATTGCCGCCGGAAAAGGACGATTCCAGCGGCGCCGACAGGTGTTCCTGCCGGCAGCGGAGGATTATTTGATAGGCAAGTTGGTGGTGTTCTTGACCTCTTCCATCACCGCATAAGTATGCGTTTCACGCACGCCGTTCAGCTGCAGCAAGGATTTGCCGAGGAAATCACGGTAGGCATTCATGTCCTTGACGCGGGCCTTCACCAGGTAATCGAAGCCGCCGGCCACCATGTGGCACTCCAGCACCTCCGGTATCGCCTGTACGCCGCGCTTGAAGGCGTCGAACACGTCCGGCGTGGTGCGGTCCAGCACCACTTCAATGAATACCAGTAACGCCACATCCAGCAGATGCGGGTTGAGTTGCGCGGTGTAACCCAGTATGTAACCGGATTCCTGCAATTTGCGTACGCGCTCAAGGCAGGCCGCCGGGGATAGGTTAACCCTGGTTGCCAGCTCTACATTACTGATGCGGCCATCATTTTGTAATTCGGCCAGAATTCTTTTACTGATTTTGTCGAGCATAAGAAGTCGTAATATGATTAATAAAATTCGGTGTAATTTTCTCACAAAATAGAAAATTTCGATATACGTTCATATTTCCAGAATTAATAACAAGGATTCGTCGATACAATGAAATCATATTAGCTACTATAAAAAAAGATCTATGACCACTCAGCCGTTTGCCAGTCTTCAAGCCGAACTTATCCCGCATCCTTCCTCTCTCAGAGCAGCAATTACCCAGGTTTACCGTCGGGATGAGACCGAAGCGGTGCAATGGCTATTGTCGCAAATTAAACCGCAAGCAGCCACCCAGGAGGTCATCCGCAGTCTGGCGCATGCGCTGGTCAGCTCGGTCAGGCAGCAGCGTACCCGCGCCTCCGGCGTGGATGCGTTGATGCATGAATTTTCGTTGTCTTCCGAGGAAGGGGTGGCGCTGATGTGCCTGGCGGAAGCCTTGCTGCGCATCCCCGACCACCAGACCGCCGACCGGCTGATCGCCGACAAGATCAGCAAGGGCGACTGGAGCAAGCACCTGGGCGAATCGCCTTCGCTGTTCGTGAATGCCGCCACCTGGGGCTTGTTGGTCACCGGCAAGCTGGTCACCACCAATAGCGAACAGGGGCTGGGTTCGGCGCTGACGCGCCTGATCGCCAAAGGCGGCGAGCCGCTGATACGCAAGGGCGTGGATCTGGCGATGCGCATGCTGGGCAACCAGTTCGTCACCGGGCAGACGATAGAAGAAGCGCTGAAGAACAGCCAGGACAATGAAAAACGCGGCTATCGTTATTCTTACGACATGCTCGGCGAAGCGGCGCTGACCGCGCACGATGCGGCGTTTTATTTCGACGCGTATGAAACCGCGATCCATGCGATCGGCAAGGCCTCCAACGGGCGCGGCATCAAGGACGGCCCCGGCATCTCGGTCAAACTGTCGGCGCTGCATCCGCGCTATTCACGCGCGCAAAGAGAGCGCACGCTGAATGAATTGCTGCCGCTGCTGAAGAAGTTGCTGCTGCTGGCCAAGCAATACAATATCGGCCTGAACATCGATGCGGAAGAGGCGGACCGGCTGGAGTTGTCGCTGGACCTGATGGAGGCGCTGGCCTTCGATGCCGACCTGGCCGGCTTTGACGGCATAGGCTTCGTGGTGCAGGGCTACCAGAAGCGCTGCCCGTACGTGATCGACTACCTGGTGGACCTGGCCCGCCGCAGCAAGCGTAAATTCATGGTGCGCCTGGTCAAGGGTGCGTATTGGGATTCCGAGATCAAGCGCGCGCAGGTGGACGGCATGAGCGGCTTCCCGGTGTACACGCGCAAGGTGTATACCGATGTTTCCTACCTGGTCTGCGCGCAGAGGCTGCTAGCCGCCACCGATGTGATTTATCCGCAGTTTGCGACGCATAATGCGCTGACCCTGGCGACCATCTACAGCTGGGCGCAGCAGGCCAAGATTACCGATTACGAATTCCAGTGCCTGCACGGCATGGGCGAAACCCTGTACGACCAGGTGGTGGGCAAGGACAAGCTGAACAAGCCCTGCCGCATCTACGCGCCGGTCGGTTCGCACCAGACCCTGCTGGCCTACCTGGTGCGGCGCTTGCTGGAAAACGGCGCCAACTCTTCGTTCGTGAACCAGATCGTCGACGAGAGCGTGTCGATAGACACCCTGATCGCCGACCCCATCGTCGTGGCGACCCAACTGAACGGCGCGCCGCATGCCGGCATCGCCTTGCCGCGCGAGCTGTTCGGCAGCGAGCGCAAGAATTCCGCCGGCCTGGATTTCAGCAATGAAAACGAGTTGCAGCATATCGCCGCCCGCTTTGCCGCCGGCAGCCGTCAGGAATTGCTGGCTACGCCGCTGCTGCTCGGCGAGGTATCCGCCGCCACGGCCCGGGATATCAGGAACCCGGCCGATCACAGCGACATAGTAGGCCAGGTGATAGAAGCCGACCGGCAGGACGTGCAGACTGCGCTGGCGCAGGCGGAAGCCTATGCGATCGACTGGCAGACCACCGCGCCGACGGAACGCGCGGCCGCATTGAAAAAAGCCGCCGACCTGCTGGAAGCGCAGACGCTGGACTTCATGGCGCTGGCGATACGCGAAGCCGGCAAGTCCTTGCCGAACGCGCTGGCCGAAGTGCGCGAGGCGGTGGATTTCCTGCGCTATTACGCGGCCCAGGTAGAAGGCTTGCCGAATACGCTGGCGCTGGGCCCGGTGGTCTGCATCAGCCCGTGGAATTTCCCGCTGGCGATTTTCATCGGCGAAATCAGCGCAGCGCTGGCCGCCGGCAATGTGGTGCTGGCCAAGCCGGCCGAGCAAACGCCGTTGATCGCGTTCCGCGCGATACAGCTATTGCATGAAGCCGGCGTGCCGCGCGGCGCGCTGCAATTCCTGCCCGGCACCGGCGAAGTGGTCGGCGCGCAACTGGTGGCAGACCCCCGCGTCAAGGGCGTGATTTTTACCGGCTCCACCGAAGTCGCGCAGATCATCAACCGCACGCTGTGCAAACGCGCGGTGGCGGAAAATATTGACATCCCGCTGATTGCGGAAACCGGCGGCCAGAATGCGATGATCGTCGACAGCAGCGCGCTGCCGGAGCAAGTGGTGCAGGATGTATTGTCGTCCGCCTTCGACAGCGCCGGCCAGCGTTGCTCGGCGCTGCGCGTGCTGTGCCTGCAGGTCGATATCGCCGACAAGACTCTGGAAATGCTGAAGGGCGCGATGCAGGAACTGCGCGTCGGCAAGCCCGACCAGCTGGCGGTGGATATCGGCCCGGTCATCGACGCCGACGCGCAAAAGCAGTTGCAAGCCCATATCGACCTGATCCGGAAACAGGCCAAGTCCAGCTACAGCCTGCCGCTGGCGCCGGCCTGCGAGCAGGGCACTTTTGTGGCGCCCAGCGTGATAGAAATTTCTGCGCTGTCCGAGCTCAGCAAGGAAGTATTCGGTCCGGTGCTGCACGTATTGCGCTACAAGCGCGACGACTTGCCGGCGCTGATAGACAGCATCAATGCCAGCGGCTTCGGCCTGACCCTCGGCATACATTCGCGCATAGACGAGACCATCGATTTCATCACGTCGCGCGCGCATGTCGGCAATATCTATGTGAACCGCAATATCGTCGGCGCGGTGGTCGGGGTGCAGCCTTTCGGCGGCGAGGGTAAATCCGGCACCGGCCCGAAAGCCGGCGGCCCGCTGTACCTGAAGCGCTTGCAAAAGAACCCTGCCGGCCACCTGGGCGGACATACCGTGTATGAGCGCCAGTCGCCCGCAGCGCTGGAAGCCTTGCTGGTCTGGGCCAAAACCCACGGCCATGAAAAGATCGCCGAGCTGGCCGACAAGTATGCGTACCAGACGCCGTACAAGATGACGCTGGTCTTGCCCGGCCCCACCGGCGAACGCAATACCTTGTCGTTTGCGCCGCGCGGCCGCGTATTTTGCGCCGCCACCACGGTCAATTGCCTGCTGAACCAGATCGCCGCCTTGCTGGCCACCGGCAACACGCCGGTATTGCCGGCGCAAACCATGGGCTTGCTGCCGGCCGGTTTGCCGGCCGAAGTCAGGGCGCAGATACAGCAGGCGGAAGCCGACCAGTCGCAAGCGCAGTTTGCGTTGGTGGAGGGCGCTCTGCTGAACCATTACAAGCCTATATTTGCGGCGCAAAACGGCGCCATCGTGTCGGTCATAGAAAGCCACGAAAACACCGAAGCGCCGTTGTGGAGGCTGGTGGCCGAGCGCGCCCTCTGTGTGAACACCACCGCAGCCGGCGGCAATGCCAGCCTGATGACCTTG
>DATHMC010000279.1:0-4909 GCA_035487495.1 Undibacterium sp. | reverse complement strand
CGGCTGGCGCCCGCCGCCGATTTGCTTCATTCGGCGCGTATCGGCGAGAGCGAGGCCGATGTACTGCTGGGCTGCGATCTGATCGTAGCAGCCGGTGCGGATGCGATGTCGCGCCTTCATCCGCAGCATGCCAGGGCCATCGTGAATACGGAAGTGGTCCCAACCAGCGACTTTACCCGACAACCCGACTGGTCCGCAGATGTGGAGATCCTTAAGCAGCGCATACACGGTGTGCTGGGCAATAGGGCGGAATTCGTCGCTGCATCCGTGCTGGCCCAAGAGCTGTTGAGTGACGCCATTCTCTCCAACATGCTGCTGGTGGGTTGTGCTTGGCAGCAAGGCTTGATTCCGGTGAGCTTGGTCGCAATACGCAAGGCGATAGAACTCAACGGCGTATCGGTGAAAGCCAATCAAAGGGCCTTTGATCTTGGCCGATGGCTCATTCACGACAAAGCCGCAGTCTACCGCCAATTGATACCTTCGCAGCAGGTTCACTTCAATCTTCCGGAAAAACAAACGCTGGATGCCTTAATCGAGGACCGTTACAACCGGTTGGTTCAATACCAGAACAAACAACTCGCCACCGACTATCGTCAGCGGATAAATCAGATCAAGACGGTGTTGGGCAAGCAGCAGGGAAGTGAAAAAGTGTTGCGCCAGGTAGCCACACAATATTTCCGCGTGCTTGCGGTCAAGGATGAGTTTGAGGTTGCGCGCCTGTATAGCCGTAAGACATTCAAGGAATCTCTTGCAAACAGCTTCGAGGGAAGTTTCCGGATCCGATTTCATCTGGCGGGCGGCCCGTTCGGCAAAACCGATCCCATAACCGGGCAAGTGCAAAAGACGTCGGTGGGCTCCTGGATTCTGCCCGCGTTTCGCCTGCTCTCAAGTCTGCGCTTCTTGAGGGGCTCCAGCCTGGACCCGTTTGCCAGGAGGGAGGAGGCGGCCTTAAATCGAAGTATTCGCCGTAGTTATGAAGAGGACCTAGCTCTTATCGCGCAACCGAATTCAAAGGACGGGATTGATGGCTTGTATGAACTGGCCTCCTGGCCCGAGGGCATTCGTGGTTTCGGGCATGTCCGGGAACGGCTTGCCAAAGTGGCGCTGGCCAGACGTGAGAAGGCGAAGCTGGAAAACTTGAAAGCTTCCTAGCGGACCATCAACCAAGACCGGGACATGCTGATGCCGGAAGTGTTCCGGCGTCAAACCCTCAAAAATTGCAGCCTCTTTAAATACTGAGATACCTTTAGGCAACATAGATACCTTTCAAATATGCCAGCTTCTAAGATTTCTTCGATTTCCTGCCTCAATGAGCTTGTCGCCATGGAGACCGCAGGCTCGTTGCCGCTCAACGGCGTTTGCAGCACCTATGCTTTACTTCAGAGAGGGGCGACATCCGCGCCCGATTCGCCGGCCTTGTCCTTCTTCCTGCGCCCGGAAGGCTATGACAATTCCTTCGTATGGACGCACGCTGAAAATTTCGGGCAAATCACACGCGCGGCGAACATGTTTCGTCGCCTCGGTTTGGGAAGAAATGACCTGGTCGCCTTTGTCTTGCCCAATCTACCAGAAACCCACTGGACGATATGGGGAGGTGAAACTGCAGGCATCGTGATGGCGATCAATCCCATGCTGGAAGCCGGCACCATCCATCGGCTACTGATGGCAGCAAAACCTCGGCTGCTGGTCACGCTGGCGCCTTCTGCCGGGCAAGAGTTGTGGGATAAAGTTGGGTTTGCGGTCGCCGGTGTGGAGGGCCTTGAATGTATTTTAACCATTTCAACGGATCGCTACTCGTCCGAGATGGAGGTACATCAAGCAACTGCAACTTGTCGTGTTCCGGTATATGATTTTCACAATCTGCTCATAAGAGAAAGCTCTCAGCGCCTTGATTTCGAACCGCCGGAATTGAACGACATCGCTTCATACTTCTGCACGGGCGGCACCACCGGCATGCCGAAGATCGCCGTGCGCACGCACCTTACCGAGGTAGCGAATGCGCTGCAGGTTGCTGCGGTGATTGGCGACTCTCTGATGAACCCAGGCGACACCATGTTCTGCGGCTTGCCGTTGTTTCATGTGAATGCGCAACTGATCAGCGGTCTGTCGTTGTGGAGCCGTGGAGGGCATGCGTTGCTGGCGACCCCGCAAGGGTATCGTTCCCCAAGGCTGATTCCCCGATTCTGGGAAATCGTTGCACACCATAAGATCACCTCGTTTTCTGGAGTCCCCACGGTTTATGCCGCGCTGCTCCAGACGCCGCGCGACGGCATCGATTTGTCCAGCCTCAAGCTCGGCATCTGCGGCGCCGCGCCCATGCCTCTGGAGCTGTTCAATCGCTTTATGGACACGTTTGATATCCAGATCGGCGAGGGCTACGGCCTAACCGAGGGCGGCTGCGTTTCCACCCTCAATATGCCGGGCTCCACGTACCGGTTCGGGTCAATAGGAATGCGCATGCCCTGGCAAGACATGCGCATCGTTGTTCTGGATGAAGGCGGAAGGTATGTGTGCGATGCGGAAGCCGATGAAATTGGCGCCATTCTCATCAAAGGCCCGAATCTCTTCAAGGGATATCTCGATCCTTCCCACAATCTCACAATCTGGGTTGACCGCCCGGACAAGCAGGGCAATAGCGAGGCGTGGCTTAACACCGGCGACCTTGGCCGCATGGACAAAGACGGATATTTCTGGCTTGCTGGAAGAACCAAGGAGCTGATCATACGAGGCGGCCATAACATTGATCCCAAATTGATTGAGGAATCTTTGTGCCGTCATCCGGAAGTCGCGCTAGCGGCAGCGGTTGGCCGACCGGATGCGTATGCGGGTGAGATCCCCGTCGTATACATCCAGCGGCACCCCGGTGCCACCGTCACCGCAGAACAGCTAATGCAATTTGCGCTTGAACATATTTCGGAACGGGCAGCATTGCCCAAGGTCATTCGTATCATTCCGGTGCTGCCTACAACTACAGTAGGGAAGGTTTTTAAACCCGATCTTGTGTGTCGAGAAATACTTTCCGTAGTCCGCGAAGAGGCAAGCGCCTTGCAGCTTGAGCTAGTCAAGGTTGAAGCACGGCAGGATGAACGTTCCGGGTTGGTAATTGAGTGGAGTAGTCACGGAGACGTGCTGGAGTTTGAGAAACGTCTTTCGCATTACGCGTTCAAGTCTCGTCGCGTCGCTGCCGCGCTTGCTTTCTGATAAAATTTGCGAGCATCGCTTGCCAAAGTTATTGCTCTTGACCTCGCTACTTTCGGGATGATGGCAAATACAGGTGATTTCCCGGGCTGCATTTTTTCTGCTTTGAATAGCATAATAATAGGGGCTGTTAAGGAAACACTGCAAAAGTCATCCAAGCTAATCGCTGATGCGTTAAGGGGCGAGCAATCCACTTGAAGACAGGAATAAAACCATGAAGCAAATGACACTTGCCCAAGGAAGGTTCAAACTGCAACGCAAACCGGCCCGGCGCGATAAATTCCTGTCGAAAATGGAGAGCACGATTCCATGGGTAGACCTGTGTCGTTTGCTGGGCCTCGATTATCCGCAAGCGGGCCATGGCCGTCCGCCGGTTGGACTGGAGAAGATGTTGCGCCTGCACTTGCTTCAATTTGGTGCTTGTGCAGAGATTCCTTAACGGACCATGAAGGGCGAAAGGAGCGTTGCTCGACGAATGGTGCGCAAAAAGTAAAATTGTGTCTGGGACATAAAGACGAATGACTGGCTCTATTGCGACGACGCGCACCAATACCATGCCAAATAGCGTTTACCGGACGGCACAACTGCGCTGGCTGAAGACCGGGACTTAAGCCTGGCTGACAAAGGCCCGGCGCAGCCAGAATGCGGTGGCAGCATGGCCCGACACGGTCGATGAGAACACCTGGCTGAGGCAGCAGTTCCATCCGATGTGGGTGCCGACGCAGATCCACAGACGGCGCGTCTTCATATAGAGCGCGGCCTGCATCGTGCCATAGGCGGCAATCACGGCGATCGCCAGCGCCGAGACGCCTTCATTCGGCAGGTGGGCCAGAACTGAACACCAGCGCCGAAATCACGATGGCGGGCTTGCTGCCCAGCGAACGTTCGGTGACGCCAAATATCACGCCGCGAAACATCATTTCCTCGGCCATGCCGACCAGCACCAGCTCTGCCAGCGGTACCAGCATCATGATGCTCAAGACGTTGACACCGCCGAAATGGTAGGCGCCCAACGCCGCCAGCACGGCAAAGGTGAGCGCCAACAGCCCGGCGCCGAGCAGCAGGCCGGTACCCAGCTCACGCGCCATGCCCGGCGTCGCCAGCTCAGTCGGCTGCCGTTTTTCAATAAGGCGCACATAGAAGCGGTAGCCGAACCACACCAGTACGGCGGCCAGCAGCTGCGGCCACGCGGTGCGGTACGGCTTTCCCACCAGCTTAAAGGCGATGATCATTGTCAGCGGTACCGCGGCAAAGGTCAGCACAATGCCGAACACAATGCGGACCAGGGGATTTGCCATCAGGCGCGATGCCAGGATAGGATTGTTCGTTGCCACGCTCAGAGTATTTTCCATAGTCGCTTTTGTCAGGGAGTTGGTCGTACTTTCTTGCTTGCGTCGCGGATGCGGTCGCCGAAGGAGCGCTGCCCAAGGACAGCGATGGCGTGCGCCAGGCACTCCGGCAAGGGAAATTTCAGTTCCGCATCCAAGCTGTCGGCCGCGCGCCCGGTAGCCTGCCAGTGCGCCTGCAGGCGGGGTAACAGTGCCTCGCCCTGGCGACTCAGGCGCACCACGCGCTGCCTGCCATCCTCGCTGCCGGCAGCCATCAGCAGCAGGCCTTCCTCTTCATCAGAGCCACCGTTTGCGTCGCCGCCGGCTGCGTGATGCCCGCCAGTTCAGCCAGTTCAGCCAGTTCAGCCAGTTGGCCGATGGTC
>DATHMC010000278.1:0-8094 GCA_035487495.1 Undibacterium sp. | reverse complement strand
CTTCTCGGCCACCTTCCCGCCCGCCGTCAACGCACTGGCCGGCAAGATACTGAAGCAGCCGGTCCGCATAGAAGCAGAGGCCGCAACGGCCGGCGCGCCCGACATCGCGCAAAGAGCGATCCTGGTCGATGCCGGCAAGCGCACGCAATTGCTGCGCCACCTGATCCAGCAGCACCAGTGGGACCGGGTGCTGGTGTTTGTCGCCACCAAACACGCGACCGAGCACGTGGCCGACAAGTTGCGCCGCTCCGGTATCAAGGCCGCGCCCTTCCACGGCGAACTGAGCCAGGGCAACCGCAACCAGGTGCTGACCGAATTCCGCGCCGCCAAGCTGCAGGTGCTGGTGGCCACCGACGTCGCCGCGCGCGGCATCGACATCGCCCAGTTGCCGGCAGTGGTCAACTATGACCTGCCGCGTTCCGTCACCGACTACACCCACCGCATAGGCCGCACCGGCCGCGCCGGACTGAGCGGCACCGCAATCAGCTTTTGCAGCGCCGCTACCGAAGCCCACCTGCGTCTGATAGAAAACCGCCTGCAACTCAGGCTGCCGCGCGAACAGCTGGCCGGTTTTGAACCGGCGGCAAACCCGCAGCCAGTCACGGCCGCCGCCGCTGCGCTGGCCGAGGAACAAGCCAAGGGCGGCATCAAGGGCAAGCGCAAGAGCAAGAAAGATAAATTGCGGGAGGCTGCGGCACGGGAAGCAGGGACTTAGCCTCCGCCCGCAGAGGACGCATCGGGGCGCCCTGCATGCGCGTATGCCCAGGCACGCGTCACCCGCTTGATGGGCGCGGCAGGATCAGCGGCACGCGCCAGACGCCGCTGAATTGGCGTATTTTCGCAGCTGTTTTTTATTGCGACAATTGCAACCTTCAGTTATTCTCTCTGCGTTGTCAAATAGAATCCTGTTGCTACTACCGCCATCGCACCCATCATTTTTCAAGAACTTTACATGACACTTCGCCGTCTCCCCCAGTTTTACCGTAGCAGCCTGATGGTTGCTGCCTGCCTGCTTCCCATCCTCTGCGCGCCTGTCCATGCGGCAGAAGTGGAAGAAGCGACAAATAGCAGCATCAGCAGCGTCGCGGCGCATGCCGATTCCGCGCAACTAGAGAATGCCGTGGTAAAAATATTTTCCACGATACGCGGGCCGGATCCGTTCCGCCCCTGGAGCAAGGCAGCGCCGCAAGAGGTCACCGGCTCCGGCGTGGTCATCGAGGGCAACCGCATCCTGACCAATGCGCATGTGGTGGGCTATGCCAGCCAGGTGCAGGTGCAAGCCAAACAGGGCGGCGACAAGATTTCAGCCAGCGTGGTGGCCATCGCGCGCGGCATCGACCTGGCCGTACTGAAGCTGGATGACGATGCCTTCTTTGCGACCCATAGGGCGCCGGTACGCGCCAACATTTTGCCGGACATTAAGGACGCTGTATTCGCCTACGGCTATCCGACCGGCGGCACCTCATTGTCGATCACCAAGGGCATCGTCTCCCGCATCGAGTTCGTTCCTTACAGCTTCCAGACCTCCGGACTCCGGATACAGATAGACGCTGCGATCAATCCGGGCAACAGCGGCGGCCCGGTCATCGCCGGCAACAAGATGATAGGGCTGGCGTTTTCCACCGCGGTCAATGTGCAGAATATCGGCTACATCATCCCCAACGAAGAAATCGAGCTGTTCCTGCAAGACATCGCCGACGGCCACTACGACGGCAAGCCGGCCATGTTCGACACGCTGCAGACCCTGGAGAATCCGGCCCTGCGCAAATTCCTCAAGCTGGATCAGTCCGTGCACGGCATGGTCGTGCAACGGCCGGCGCAAACCGGCGCCACCTATCCTCTCAAGGAATGGGACGTGGTCACCCAAATAGGCGACTCCTCCGTCGACAACCAGGGGATGGTGAAACTGAATGCCGACCTGAATGTGCGCTTCCAGTATCGCGTGCAACAGATGTCCAGGAATGGCAAGCTGCCGTTGACCGTGATACGCGACGGCAAGACCATGACCATACAATTGCCGGTCAGCTCCAGCCGGCCTCAACTCATTCCATCGCTGATGGAGAGCTATCCCTCTTACTTTATCGCCGGCCCCATCGTGTTTTCCAGGGCCACGCTGGAATTTCGCGCACTGATCAACAATAATCCTGCCGCGCTGAACGCGTACGCGTACAACGGCAGCCCGCTGATGACGCGCCTGGGCGAAGAACCCAGCGCCAGCCGCGAAGAGCTGGTGGTTGTCAGCTCCCCCTTCTTCCCGCACCCGCTGGTCAAGGGTTATGACAGCCGGTTCGGCTCGGTGGTCTACTCCGTCAACGACCAACCGGTACGCAGCCTGAGCCATTTTGTCAGCCTGTTGCGCGACACGAAGGACGAGCTGATCGTGCTTAAATTCGATCAGCGCATAGGCGAAAGCATCGTGTTGCCCCGCAAGGAATTGCTGGCGGCAACCGACGAGATCCTCAGCGACAACGGCATCCGTTCGCAAGGTTCGAAAGACATGATGGATGTATGGCGGGCGAAGGCCGGCAAGTAACTGCCGGTTCGGGGTGTGTAGATGGGCACGAAGCTCGTAGTGGCTCGCCGAGGTATATCAGATCCGCGTGGGCACGACGTGCCCACCCTACGAATTTCACCGATCTTCCATCAAAACGGTTTACTTCACCGGCTCAATCTCCGTCACAAAAATCGCACCGTCCGCTTTTTCGGCATGGAACCTGAGCTTGTCGCCGACCTTCAGCTTGTCCAGCATTGCAGTATCCTTGACGCGGAACACCATGGTCATGCCGGGCATGTCCAGGTTCCGGATGTCGCCGTGTTTCAGCGTGATCTTGCCGGCGCTTTTGTCGATCTTGCGCACTTCGCCATCCACCATGTCGGCGCTGGCAGCGGCCGGTGCCGGATTTGCCGCAGCCGCCTGCGCTTCGGCCGCCTGCACAGTTGAGAAAGGCGCGGCGGCGAGCGCCGCCAGCAGCAAGGATGTGAATTTTTTCTTCATGATTGTTCTCTATGGATCAGGGTTATTAGGGTTAATTGGTGCGCCATGCGGCGCTACGGATTAGTGCTGATGCTGGTGCGCGCCGGCGGTCTTGTCCTTGCTGACGTTGACCTTTCCCTTCATGCCGGCGTCGTAATGGCCCGGCTGCAGGCACGCAAAATCGACCTTGCCCGCCCTGGTGAATTGCCAGATGACCTCACCGGCCTGCCCGCCCGCCAGCGTGACCATATTGGGATCGCTGTGCTCCATCTCCGGGTTCTTCTTCATGATTTCGTAGTGTTCTTTCAGTTCCTTTTCGGTGCCCAGCACAAACTCGTGCTTGATGCTGCCGGAATTCTTGATCACAAAACGTACCGTCTCGCCCTGCTTCACGGCGATCGTTGACGGCGTGAAGCGCATGTTGTCCGTCATATCGACGTTGACGGTGCGTGACACGGCTGCCGCGATGCCCGGCTTGCCTATCGCATCATCGCCATGCTCATGCCCGCCGGCGTGGGTGCCCGACGCAAGCGCCGCAGTTGCAACAAGGCAGAGGCTGAGGGCGGGGAAAAAAGGCGTCAATTTGGTTTTCATGTCAGTTCTTTCATTTAGTCAGGATTAAAGCTTCGTTTAGTGGTTCATCTTGCCGCTGGGCTTGCGCACCTGCACTTCCACTTCCGGCTGGTTCTTTTTCTGCAGCGGCATACTGCCGCCTTCCGCACCGCTGCCGGCCCGCACCGGCTGGGCGACGCCGCCGGTCCACTCGTGCGCGACGGTGCCTGCGGGATGCCGGTACCAGCCGGGGTCTTTGTAATCGCCGGGTTTCTGGTCCTTGCGGACTTTGACGATGCTGAACATGCCGCCCATCTCCACGCCGCCGAAGGGGCCGTCGCCGGTCATCATCGGCGCGGTGTTGTCGGGAATCGGCATTTCCATCTCTGCCATGTCGGCCATGCCGCGTTCGCCCATCACCATGTAATCCGGGATCAGGCTGTTGATCTGCTTGGCCACGCCGCTATGGTCGACACCGATCAATGTCGGCAGGTCATGTCCCATCGCGTTCATCGTGTGGTGCGATTTGTGGCAATGGAAGGACCAGTCGCCCTCTTCATCGGCCAGGAACTCGATCTGCCGCATCTGGCCGACGGCGATATCGGTGGTTACCTCCGGCCAGCGGGCCGTGCGCGGCACCGGGCCGCCATCGGTGCCGGTGACCTGGAACTCATGCCCGTGGATGTGGATAGGATGATTGGTCATGGTCAAGTTGCCTATGCGTATGCGCACCTTGTCGTTCTTGCGCACCACCAGCGGGTCGATGCCGGGGAACACGCGGCTGTTCCAGCTCCACAGGTTGAAGTCCAGCATGGTCATCACCTTGGGCGTGTAGGCGCCCGGGTCGATGTCATAGGAATTGAGCAGGAATACGAAATCGCGGTCCACCTCGTCGATCTGCGGATGCCTGCCCTTGGGATGCGTGACCCAGAAGCCCATCATGCCCATTGCCATCTGCACCATTTCATCGGCGTGCGGGTGATACATGAAGGTGCCGGGCCGGCGCGCGACAAACTCGTACACGAAGGTCTTTCCGGGCTGTATCGACTTTTGCGTCAGGCCCGACACGCCGTCCATGCCGTTGGGCAGGCGCTGGCCGTGCCAGTGCACGCTGGTGTGTTCCGGTAATTTGTTGGTGACGAAGATGCGTACGCGGTCGCCCTCCACCACCTCTATCGTCGGACCGGGCGACTGGCCGTTGTACCCCCACAGGTGCGCCTTGAAGCCGGGCGCCATTTCGCGCACTACCGGCTCGGCCACCAGGTGGAATTCCTTGACGCCGTTGTTCATGCGCCAGGGCAGCGTCCAGCCGTTCAGCGTGACCACCGGGTTATACGGACGGCCGTTATTGGGCGCCAACGGCGGCATGGTGTCCGGCGTGGTCTGTATCACCGGTTCCGGCAGGGCCGCCATCGCCACCTTGCTGACCGAGGCCGCCGTCGCGGCGGCGGTGATCGCGCCTATGCCGCTGAGAAAATTTCTTCTTGAACTCATCTTTTTTCCTTATTCAATGACCGCCGGCGGACGTTTCAATCGAAGCCGCCGCCGAATTGGCGCCGGCAGCAGCATCCATGCCGGGCTTGCCGAGCAGGCTCATTTCCAGATCGGCCTGCGCCAGCCAGAAATCGCGGTTGGCTTCGATCGCGCTATTGACGCTGGCGATTTGCGAGCGCGCATCCGCCAGCAGCTCGAACACGCCTATCAGCATGCCGTTGTAGCGCAGCTGGTTCTCTTCCGCGATGCGCTTCTTCAGCGGCAGTATCTCGTCGCGGTAGTGCCGCGCGATGTCGTAGCTGGAGCGATAGGCCAGATAAGCCTCCCTGACTTCGGAGCGGGCGTTGATCGCAATCTCTGCGGTGCGGTTGACGGCTTGCATATACAGCGCCTCCGCTTTCGCCACCTTGGCGCCGCCCCAGTCGAACAGCGGCAACTCCAGCGTCACCTGGTAGCCGCGTTCGTTGGGCTGATCGCTGAAGCTGTTGCGCACCGCCCCCACTTCCAGCACATTGATCAAACGCGTGGCCTTGGTCAGGCCCAGGTTTTTGGAGAGTTGCTCGGTGCCCAGGCGCGCGGCCTGCACGTCCAGCCTTTGCGACATCGCCAGTTGCTCAAGCTCGCCCATGTCATCCGGCGCCTTGGGCAGGTCCGGCAACCTGGCCGGCAGCACAAAAGCGGCCTGCGTACCCCACAGGCCCAGCAGGCGGGTCAGCTTCTCGCGGGAGCGCGTCTGCACTTGCTCGGCTCTCGCCTGCGACAAGGCGGCATCGGCATAAAATCCCTGCTCGCGCGCCTGCTGCAGCTTGTTGAAGTTGCCGGCCTGCTGCATGCGCCGCGCCAGTTCGGCGCCGGCGTCCGCGGCCTGCGTCACCTGTTGCATGTACAGCACGGACTGCTGCGCCGCCACCGCCATGTAATATGCCTTGCGCGTCTGTGCCGCCAGCGCCAGCATCTGCATTGCGGCATCGCGCTTGGCCTGCTCGAAGCGGCGCTGCTCTATTTGCCGGACGTAAGGCATGGTCAGCAACTGCGCGATATTGAATTGCAGGCTGCGGTCCACCTCGACATCGCCGCCCTGGCGCAGGCGGCCGAAGCTGAAGCCCGGATTGGAAAGACGCCCGGCCTGCACAAAGTCCGCCTCGGAGATGCGCAGCTCATCAAACGCCGCCTGCAAGCCGCGGTTGTTCAGCAAGGCAATCTGTACCGCATCGTCCACGCTCAAGGGCGAGGCCAGCAGCGTCTGCACACGCTTTGCCGCTGCATCCTGGTCGCTGTCGCTGCGCTGCCAGCTGACGTCCTTGCCTATCTTCTCTTTGGCAACCTGCTCCACTGAAGCGAAGCCGCCGTCGGCGCTGAACGATGCGCAGCCGCCCAATAGCAAGGGCAGCAAGGCCGCGGCAGCCAGCCTGGGGTGTAGAAATTTTGTCATATGCCTGTTCTTCATTGCTCGTGGCCCTTGTGGCCGGCGTGCTCATGCGCGCCGGCTTTTGCGGGCGCGGCCGCCTCTTCGCCCGCGGGCCGGCCTTCCGCCCGCCCTTCCCCCGCTTCGGGCTGGCGCGCCTGTTTTGCATAGGCGCGCCAGCCGCCGACGCGGCCTGCGGCATCGTTCAGTTCCCGCCAGTCAGACACTTCCTGCTCGGCCAGTGGCCGGTAGGTTTGCAGCGTGGATTGGTAACGCAAGGGCGGCACCGGCGCTTGCGCATCCAGCGGATCGGCGCGCTTGGCGCTCTCGGGCGCTTGCGCAAAAGCTAGGTAAGGCATGGCTGACAGGGCGCAGCAGGCGATCGCCCGCCGGCGCCATGTAGCCGAAAATATTGGATTCATGAAATCCTCGTCTAAAAAAATGGAAGATGCAAGGCAAGGCGACCATCGCGCAGCGCCAGGCAGCAGGCAAAACGGCGTGTATGCGCCGATACAGGCGTGAAAAAACACGCAGCATCAGCCGCAAACGCTACAAGGGATTAAGCTCGGGGAGGTCGTTCCAGGCCGTCACTGACATGGCCGAGGTGGGAAGAAAAAACCAGGTCGATTTTTTCTGAGGAAGGGCTGGAAATCGCAGAATCGGCAAAAGCCGTCACCAGCGCCGCGCCTATACAGCAGGCGGCACAGGAACTGCATTTATCCTTTACCATTTTTGCAAGGCTTTGGTGATGGCCGGCCGCGCTACTGATCTGATCGGCTTGGTCGGCTTGGTCAGCCTTCGCGTCGGCATCATGGTGATGCCGGTGCTGGTGCTGCAAAGGTTCGCCCTGTTCCGCAGCCGCGTGATGGTGCCCGGCTTCGCAGAACAGCATGGTCGCCGCGGCGATGCCCTGGATGGGAATCGCCAGCATCAGCAAACATAGCAGGAAAAGTCGGGCCAGCTTTTTCATGTCGGGAATTATAGCCTAAATTTTATGATGCGCCAGCTACATCGCTAGGCGCGGTTGCCGCAAGCCGGTTTGCTCGCGCGCCTCTTTTTGCCTCCATTGGCAGGCAAAAATTGCTCGGAAAGCTGGTCCGCATACGCTTGCATGCGATCCACCAGCCACGCAGCCGCCGGCGACAGCGTGCGCCCTGCCAGCGTGACCACGCCCATATCGGCGAACAGGGCCGGCTGGTTCGGCAACTCCAGCGCCACCAGCTTGCCCTTGCTCAATTCCGCACTCACTGCCGCATAGGTAGACATCAGGATGCCGTCGCTGTGTAGCGCAACGTAGGTCAATACGCTCGGGTTGTCGCAAACCAGATGCAAGGCCAGGTCTTCCGGCGAGGGCAATCCCAGGTAGCGCGCCAACTCTTCACTGACCGCCGCCGGCAGCCGCACCGACGCCAGCGGATACGCCAGCACCTCGGACGGATGCTGTATCGCTGCCGAGAGCAAGGGATGGCCGGCCCGGCAAAAGAAGGCGCCGTACTGGCGCGCCAGGCGCTGTATCGCAATCTTGCGGCTTGCGCCAATGCTGCGCACCTCGCCGACGAAAAACTCGATATGCTCGTCTTCCAGGTGCTGGGCCAGGTATTCCCAGTTATTCGTTTCCACTTCCACGCGCAGGCGCGGATGCTCGCGCGCCAGTTGCGCCAGGACAGGC
>DATHMC010000277.1:0-11818 GCA_035487495.1 Undibacterium sp. | reverse complement strand
AATTTTGCGATGAAAAATTCCTTCGGCTTCGGCGGAACGAACGGCACTTTGATCTTTGGTAAAGTCTGATCTTTTGATCCGGGGCATCCTCTCTTGCTGAGAGGATGCCCATCCTTCCCCGCCTTTCCGGCAAACCAATGTCCATTGCGATCTCCGCGCATATCGCACCCTCCCGCAGCCTGCTGCTGATCGTTTGCGCGATGTGTGCAATGGCTTGTACGGCTGGCATGCTTGCCGCCGCATCTGCCGATCTGCCCCGGCTGCTGCGAATTGGGCTTGCTCTTGTCGCCTGCCTGTGCCCCTTATTTGCATTGCTGCGCTTCCTGCAAACGCGCGTTCCTGCCAGGCTGGATATTTCTGCCGCCGGCGAGATAGTGCTAAGAAAACTTGCCGAGCCGCCATTCGGATTTCCTTTCCGTTCCCATGGCGATGCGGAAAAACAATATTCCATGGTTGTCAGTCTTGGCGAAAAGACCACTTTGTGGCCGAATTTCCTGCTATTGAATTTACGGGCTGACGACGGTGCACTACACATCCTGCCCATATTGTGGGATAGTGTGCAACCTGCAACTTTTAAGGCCCTCTCCGTTGCTTTCCGCTGGATAGCGGTACGGGAACCTGCAGCAGGACTTGAAAAGGGCGACTTCCTTTAATTTACTGGGCTTTTAGGGAACTTTGGAAGTATTGGTTAATCTACTTAATAGATCGCGTGTGTTGCCAATATGAGTTTGATAGCAATAGGATATGATTGAGTGACGACAGAACGCGACATAGATCAACAACTGGTTGAGCGCGTCCAGCGTGGTGATAAAAAAGCATTTGAGCTCCTGGTTTCCAAATATCAACGGAAATTAATGCGGCTCGTGTCAAGGCTCGTCCACGACCAGGCGGAAGCCGAGGATGTGGTGCAGGAGTCATTTATCAAGGCTTACCGGGCCCTGGCAAATTTTCGCGGCGACTCGGCTTTTTATACATGGTTATATCGGATAGGCGTCAACACGGCAAAAAACTACCTGGTAACCCAGGGGCGGCGCGCACCGACGTCGACCGATGCGGATATAGAAGAAGCAGAAACTTTTGTCGACGCGGACGGACTAAGGGATATCAACACTCCCGAATCCCTGTTGGCGAGCAAACAGATCGCTGAAACGGTGAATGCGGCAATGCTGGCATTGCCGGAGGAGTTGCGAAACGCGATTACGCTGCGTGAGATCGAAGGTCTTAGCTATGACGAAATCGCCGAAGTCATGCTTTGTCCCATAGGGACGGTGAGGAGCAGGATTTTCAGGGCGCGAGAAGCAATAGCCGAGAAGTTGCGGCCGGTACTTGGTACAGCTTTGGACCAAAGATGGTAGGCAACCTGGTTTGCAGGTACAAATAGTACTGGTTCAAACAATAAAGATTGCACGGATGTTTGCATATAGATTGCGGGTAAGATGATGAAGATAGATACAAATAAACAAGAATATATTTCAGCGCTGCTGGATGGCGAACTGCCGTCGCAGGAGTGCGAGATGGCGCTTGCCGAGGCGGCGCATGGCGGCAAGCAAGCCTGGGAGATGTATCACCAGATCGGCGATGTGTTGAGGTCGGATGAGCTGGCAGTCAAGCTGAGCGTTGATTTTTCAGCACGCTTTGCTGCTCTGCTGGATGCCGAGCCGGTGATACTGGCGCCAAAACCAAGGCCGCTTGCCGAACCTCCTGAAATGCCTGCCGTCGCTGTCAACGGCGCACTGCTGAAGTCGCGTTTCAGCTGGAATGTCGCAATTGCCAGCATGGCCGCGGCCGCGGCTGTGGCGTTCGTCATGGTGCCTCAGATAACGTCGATGTTTGGCAATACTCCCAACGGCGGGCTGCAGCTCGCCAAGGTCAATGACCATGCCGGCAGGTCGCCTGCCCAGCAACACGACGCAGTGCAACTGGTGGCGGATGCCGGGGTGTCCGAGTCCCAATCCAGGCCCGCCGATGAGCCCGAAATGCTGAGGGATCCTCGCATCGACAGTTATCTGTTGGCACACCAGCGCTTTTCTCCTGCGATCAGTAATGCCGCACAGACGACCCATTACGCGGCCCGCGCCACTTCTTCAGCTTCGGACAAATAAATCGATATGTCGCTTCAGCGTTTAAAGCTTCCGGTCCTGGCGTGCGTGTTGGGCATGGCCTCGGCGATGCACTATGGCCAGGCGGCCGAGACTCAGGAAGACAAGCGGGACGTGCAAAACCTCTTGCAGAAAATACGGTCGGCGGCGCAAAAGCTGAATTACTCAGGCACCTTTGTCTATCAGCAGGCCAGCCAGATCAGGACATCGCGCATTACCCATTTGGTCGATGCCAGCGGTGAAATCGAAAAATTGGAAATCCTGGACGGCAAGCCCCGCGAATATATACGCCACAACGACGAGGTTGCTTGCTATTTGCCGGATACCAAGACCGTGCAAGTAGAAAAAAACGTCACGCAGGAAGTATTTCCCGCGATGTTGGCAAACAATGCCGCATCCCTGCCGGATACCTATGCCATCCGCATGGGTGATATGGGGAGGGTCGCCGGCATGCCCTGCCAAATCGTCAATTTTGAATCGCGCGATGCTCTTCGTTACGGATATCGCTTGTGCATGGACAATGCCAGCGGTTTGTTACTTCGCGCACAGACCATCAACAACAAGAACGAGATCATAGAGCAAATTGCGTTTACGCAGATTGCGATTGGCGATATCGACAAGAGCCGGGTCAAATCGAGCTTTGCCAATACCAGCCAATGGCGGACCGAGAACCTGACGGTGCAGTCCAATGCCAATTCGGGTTGGGTAGTAAAATCTTTGCCGGCCGGGTTTAAAAAAACGCGTGAAATGAGGCGCCTGATCCCCATATTGCCTGTAGCAGCAAATAGTACCGAAACGAAGGCCCATCAGGTCATACAAATGATTTTTTCGGATGGCCTTGCAGCAATTTCCGTGTTTATCGAACCGGATTCGCAAAGCCGGACTGAGGGAAGTCTGCAGCAGGGCGCGATGACCATCATGGTAAAGCGGCATGGAGACTATTGGCTGACTGTGGTCGGTGAAGTGCCGTTTACGGCGATCAAACAAGTAATGAATTCGATTGAATATAAACCCAAGTAATGACGCCATGAAAACATCCAAATTTTTTCCTGTCGAAAAACTGCTTTCCACACTGGCGATGAGTGCCTGTGTGGGTTTCATCGCGCCTGGCATTGCGGGCGCCTTGCCGCAGGCACAAGCTGCCGCTACTGCAGCGGTAGCCGGTTTGCCCGATTTTACGGACCTGGTCGATAAGGCCGGGCCGGCAGTGGTCAACATACGTACCTCCGAGAAAATATCGCAACTCCAGTCGGGCGACGGTTCCGATGATGAGCAGATGCAGGAGTTCTTCCGGCGTTTCTTCGGCATCCCTGTGCCCAAGCAGCAGCCTGCGCCCAAGGGACGTAAACAAGCCCCTCCGCAACAACAGGAGCGGGAAGTGCCGCGCGGCGTAGGGTCCGGCCTGATCATTTCGGCGGACGGCTATGTGCTGACCAATGCGCATGTGGTTGAGGGCGCCGACGAGGTCATCGTCAAGCTGACGGACAAGCGCGAATTCAAGGCCAAGGTGATCGGCGTGGATAAGGCCAGGGATGACGGCCGGGGGTCCGATATCGCCGTACTGAAGATTGAAGGCAGCAAGCTGCCGCATCTGACCATCGGCGATTCAGACAAGATCAGGGCCGGAGAGTGGGTTATCGCCATTGGTTCGCCGTTTGATCTGGAAAATACTGTGACAGCAGGCATTATTTCCGCCAAGGCGCGCGATACCGGCGACGAGACGCCGCTGATCCAGACCGACGTGGCGGTCAACCCGGGCAACTCCGGCGGTCCATTGATCAATATGCGCGGCGAAGTGGTCGGCATCAACTCGCAGATCTACAGCCAATCAGGTGGATACATGGGTATCTCGTTTGCGATACCTATCAATGAGGCGATGCGCGTTGCCGAACAGCTAAAGGCTTCCGGCAAAGTAACTCGCGGCCGTATCGGCGTGCAGATTCAGTCGGTATCCAAGGAAATCGCTGAATCGATAGGCTTGAAAACCGCCCAGGGAGCCTTTATCGCAGCCGTTGAGCCCGGCGCTCCTGCCGAGAAGGCCGGCCTGCAGGGCGGTGACGTGATCTTGAAATTTAATGGCATCGCTATCGACAAATCGATAGACTTGTCCAGGATAGTCGGCGGCACCAAGCCCGGCACCAAGGCCAGCGTATCGATCTGGAGAAATGGCGCAATCCGTGAAATGAGCGTGACTGTTGCCGAGGTGGCACCCGAAAAGGTACAACAAAAAACTGAGAAGAAGAGCAAAAAGGAACAGACCGCCAATTCTATCGGCATTACCGTCAGCGATCTGACTGATGCGCAAAAGAAAGAGCTGCATGTCAGCAGCGGTGTCGTGGTTGAATCGGTGGAGGGACCGGCTGCGCGCGCCGGTCTGCAGGCTGGCGATGTGGTATTGACGATGAATAATCTTGAAGTCAAAGACGCCAGGCAGTTTGCCGCCATGCTGGCAAAAGCCGATGCCAAAAAGGCCGTTGTATTGCTGGTCCGTCGCGAAGGTATCTCGCAGTTCGTGCCGATTCGTCCCAACGCACAATAGTTTGTTCGTTCACTGAAAAGCTGTCCGCAGAAATGCGGGCAGCTTTTTTATTGCCGCTTTTCAATTGCCTGGGTCCGGTTGACTTATAATGCAGCCGTTATTGCTGTTTCCTCCAATTCCGTCGATTACTCGTTCTGTTCCATGATCCAGTTCACCCTCTATTCGCGAAGCTATTGCCACTTGTGCGACGACATGCTGGATGCCTTGCAAGTCGCTTTGCACGCACATGGCGCCGATCAGGCATGTACCGTCCAGGTGGTGGACGTGGATGCCGACGACGCACTGCTGGCCTTGTACGATGAACTGGTGCCGGTGCTGGTCGGCAGGAAAGCCAATGGAGGCGAGCAGCAAATCTGCAACTATTTCCTGGATCACGCAAAGCTGAAAGATTTTCTGTCATGAGCAAAGCTGGCGCAACGCTGCCTCTATTTGACCTGTTCGCCTATGAAGGTGAAATTATCTGCGGAGTCGATGAGGCTGGCCGCGGTCCGTTGGCCGGCCCAGTGATGGCTGCTGCGGTGATATTGGACCCTGCGCATCCTATCGCCGGATTGCGGGATTCGAAAAAACTGACCGAGCAGAAGCGCGACCTGCTGGCGATAGAGATCAAACAGCATGCGCTGGCCTGGGCCGTTGCCGAATGCTCCGAGCAGGAAATCGATGAACTGAATATACTGCAGGCGAGCATGCTGGCGATGCGGCGCGCGGTGGAAGCCCTGAAAATCGTGCCTACGCTGGCGCTGATAGACGGCAATCGCTGTCCCGTGATGGCCGTCCGCTCGGAAGCCATCGTCAAAGGGGACGACAAGGTCGCTGCCATTTCGGCGGCCTCGATACTGGCCAAGACCGCGCGTGATTTTGCGTTGGCAAGACTGCATGAAATTTATCCGCAATATGCGCTGGACCAGCATAAAGGCTATCCTACCGCACTGCACCTGCAGCGTTTGCGCGAGCATGGCATATCGCCGATTCATCGTAAATCCTATGCCCCGGTAAGAGCTTTATTGAACCTATGAAATCCATCACCTCCCGCGATAATCCGCTGTACAAGGAGCTGAAGCACCTGGCGACCAACTCGCATGCCCGCCGCAAGGCCAGCCGCACGCTGCTGGACGGCATCCATTTATGCGAGGCCTATTTGCAGCATGGCGGCGTGCCGCAAATGTGCATCGTGGCCGAGAGTTGCCTGGCCCACCATGAGGTGGATCCTATCCTTGCGCGCTGCGCCGCCAGCGGCGCGCAAACCATCTGCCTGCCCGATGCGCTGTATAACGCATTGAGCCAGGTAGAGCATGGGGTCGGGCTGCTGTTCATCATAGGCACGCCCAATTCCGAACTTCCCGCGATACTGGACCAGTCTTCGGTACTGCTGGACAACCTGCAGGATCCCGGTAACCTGGGCTCGATATTGCGCAGTGCCGCTGCGGCGGGCATCAAAAATATATTTTGCAGCCCGGGGACGGTTTTTGCGTGGTCGCCGAAGGTGATGCGTTCAGGCATGGGCGCGCATTTCCTGCTGCATATTTATGAGAACGTCGATCTGGAAAAGCTGCTGAAAAGCACCCGCATTCCGGTGCTGGCAACCAGTTCCCACGCCACCGATACCATCTACCAAGTCCAGCTGAACCGGCCCGTGGTCTGGCTGTTTGGGCATGAAGGCCAGGGGGTCGCCGCCGAATTGATGGAACTGGCGACCCACAATGTCACGATACCGCAGCGCGGTGAAATCGAATCGCTGAATGTGGCAGCCAGCGCGGCGATATGCTTCTTCGAGCAGGTCAGGCAGAGCCTGTAAAAGGGCTTGCCTGGTTTTTGGCTTGGGTTGGCTTCTGCGTTTGCTTAGTAAACGCGCACGTCGGATTTGATTTCCTGCAAGATCGTGGTCGAAATCTCTTCGATCGATTTGGTCGTGGACGACAACCAGCGTATGCCTTCGCGCTTCATCATCGCTTCTGCTTCATTCACCTCATAGCGGCAGTTCTCCAGGGATGCATACTTGCTGCCCGGACGCCGCTCATTGCGTATCTCTGACAGGCGTTCCGGCGCAATGCTCAGGCCAAACATCTTCCCTTTGAACTCAGGCAATGCAGAAGGCAATTTGCCGCGCTCGAAATCGTCCGGGATCAGCGGATAGTTGGCCGCCTTGATGCCGTATTGCATGGCCAGGTAAAGGCTGGTGGGGGTTTTGCCTGAGCGGGAGACGCCCACCAGGATCACATCGGCAGTGGACAGATTCTTGTTGGATTGACCATCATCGTGGGCCAGCGAAAAATTGATGGCCTCGATGCGATTTTTATATTCTTCCGAGTCGGCGATATTATGGCTGCGGCCCATCGTATGCGTCGACTTCAGGCCCAACTCTTGTTCCAATGGAGCAACAAATGTCTGAATCAAATCCATGTGCATGCCCTTGGATTTGAACACCACGTCAGCCAGGTCGGTCTTGACCAGCGTGGAAAAGACGATGGGGCGCTTGCCGTCCGGCGTCACCGCTTCATTGATACGGCGCACCGCGTCGTGGGCCTTGTCCAGCGTATCGATGAAGGGCAGGCGCACCTGCTTGAATTTCATGTCAAACTGGGTCAGCACGGAGTGGCCAAAAGTCTCGGCGGTGATGCCGGTGCCGTCCGATACAAAAAACACGGTGCGATTGGCGGGCGGCAAGGGCTGGTTGATTCTATCGGTCATGGTATTTGCTGGATAAAAGGGGTGATCCGGGAGTGTTGCTTGATGGTACAGTGGAGGCTAATTTTTGGGAATGCAAGTCGGCATGGGCGCTTAATAAGCTGATAAAGAATGAAACAAAAAAGACGCAAATTCTAGTGGCCCTGCAATAAATTTTGCGGCACACCATGTAAAATGGCAGCCAACATACAGATACCGGTTCTCTTGCGCCAAGAATAACAAAAAAAGAGCAATGGACGAAGCAGCACGAAAGATTTCTTACCATCAAAAGAGGTTGTTATGTCCAACGCAGTAATTACAGGAGCGGCCGACGGCAAGTACGTTGCTTCATTCGAGCACTTGCGCATGACGGATGTAGAGTCCGTCGGCGGCAAAAATGCGTCCTTAGGTGAAATGATCAGCCAGCTTGCCACAGCTGGCGTCCGAGTGCCAGGCGGCTTTGCCACCACCGCACAGGCTTTCCGCGACTTTCTTTCATACAGCGAAAACGGCGGCGCCACGCTGGCGGCCCGTATTGCCGGTCGCCTGGAAACCCTGGATATCGAAGACGTCAAAGCATTGGCAAAAGCCGGCGCCGAAATACGTCAGTGGATCATAGATACGCCATTCCAGCCGCGCCTGCAACAGGAGATCGACGAGTTTTATAAAAAACTGGTCGCGGATTCCGTCGGCGAAGTTTCTTTCGCCGTGCGCTCTTCCGCCACGGCAGAAGATTTGCCGGATGCGTCTTTTGCCGGCCAGCAAGAAACCTTCCTGAATGTGGTCGGCATCGAAAACGTGCTGGAGGCAATGAAACATGTATTCGCCTCCTTGTACAATGACCGCGCAATTTCCTATCGCGTGCATAAAGGCTTCACCCATGCGGAAGTCGCGCTGTCTGCCGGTGTGCAACGCATGGTGCGCTCCGACCTCGGCGCCGCCGGCGTGATGTTTACCATCGACACCGAATCCGGTTTCAAGGACGTGGTGTTCATCACTTCCAGCTACGGCCTGGGGGAAACTGTTGTGCAGGGCGCGGTCAATCCCGACGAATTTTATGTGCACAAGCCTATGCTGGAGCAGGGTAAGCTGCCTGTGATCCGCCGTAACATCGGCTCCAAGCTGATCAAGATGGAATTTACCGGCGAAGCCAAAGCGGGCCGTTCGGTCAAGACCGTGGATGTTCCAGTCGAACTGCGCAACCGCTACTCGCTGAACGACAACGAGATCGTCGAGCTGGCCAAATACGCGGTGATTATCGAAAACCATTATGGTCGTCCGATGGACATCGAATGGGGCAAAGACGGCCGTGACGGCAAGCTGTACATCCTGCAAGCGCGTCCTGAGACCGTTAAATCCCAGCAAAAAGCCACCGATGCACAGCAACGCTTCAAGCTGAAGGGCACCAGCAGCGTGCTGGTTTCCGGCCGTGCCATCGGCCAGAAAATCGGCGCCGGGCGCGTCCGTGTCATCCATGATCCGTCCGAAATGGAGCGGGTGCAGCCGGGCGACGTGCTGGTCGCGGATATGACCGATCCTAACTGGGAGCCGGTGATGAAACGGGCCTCGGCCATCGTCACCAACCGCGGCGGCCGTACCTGCCACGCGGCGATTATCGCGCGCGAACTCGGCGTGCCGGCGGTGGTCGGTTGCGGCGACGCGACCGATATCCTGAAAGACGGCACCCTGGTGACGGTTTCATGCGCTGAGGGCGACGAGGGTAAGATCTACGACGGCCTGCTGGAAACCGAGGTGACCGAAGTCGCCCGCGGCGAATTGCCCAAGCTGCCTCTGAAAATCATGTTGAATGTAGGCAATCCGCAACTGGCATTTGACTTCCAATCCGTGCCTAACGCCGGTGTCGGCCTGGCTCGCCTGGAATTCATCATCAATAATAATATTGGCGTACATCCCAAGGCGATTCTTGAATACCCGAATATCGATGCCGACCTGAAAAAAGCAGTGGAATCGGTAGCGCGCGGCCATGCTTCGCCCAAGGCATTTTATGTCGACAAACTGGCCGAAGGCATCGCCACTATTGCGGCCGCTTTCTGGCCCAAACCCGTCATCGTCCGTTTGTCCGACTTCAAGTCGAACGAATATAAAAAACTGATCGGCGGTTCCCGCTACGAACCGGATGAAGAAAATCCCATGCTGGGTTTCCGCGGGGCAGCCCGCTATCTGGCGAAGGATTTTGCCGAATCCTTTGAGATGGAATGCCAGGCGATGAAACGGGTCAGGAACGATATGGGCCTGACCAATGTGGAAATCATGGTGCCTTTCGTGCGCACCCTGGGGCAAGCCGAGAAAGTGGTCAACCTGCTGGGTAAAAACGGCTTGAAGCGCGGCGAAAACGGCCTGCGGCTGATCATGATGTGCGAAGTGCCGTCGAACGCCATCCTGGCCGACCAGTTCCTGGAGTTTTTCGATGGCTTCTCCATCGGTTCCAATGACCTGACCCAATTGACGCTGGGCCTGGACAGGGATTCCGGCATGGAATTGCTGGCTGCCGATTTCGACGAGCGTGATCCTGCGGTACGCGCCTTGCTGTCGCAAGCAATTGCCTCTTGCCGCAAGTTGGGCAAATACGTCGGTATCTGTGGCCAGGGACCGTCGGACCATCCTGATTTTGCCGAGTGGCTGATGAATGAGGGCATAGAGTCGATTTCGCTGAACCCTGATTCGGTGATCGATACCTGGCAAAAGCTGGCAGCGGCGAGCAAGCCATAACAGGCATAGCTGGATGAGAGCAAAAACGCGAGCTAAATGCTCGCGTTTTTTTGTTGGCGCAATACAACAACCAGGCCTTTGTACTGCGAAACGGTTGAATTCCTGCAAAAATGGGCTAGACTGTAGTCATTAAGACAAAACAAGAAAAACATTAATACAAAAAATTTTTATTTTGAAGCCCTCGTCACTAAGCAGTGATGGGGGCTTTTTGTTTTGATGGAAAATACTTCGCGGATGAGCTCGCATGAATTGGGAGTATCACAGCGGGGAATAAAGTCGAGAGTGTTAACCTGAGAGGAAATCAATGAGTACGTGGATTAGCTGGATGGTGACAGCCGGTGTGGTCGTGATCCTGGAATTGTTTACCGGCACTTTTTATCTGCTGATGATCTCCATAGGCTTGGTGGCCGGTGGCCTGGTGGCTCTGCTGGGCACCAGCGAGGAGGTGCAGTATATCGCCGCTGCCATCGTTGGCGTGGCGGCTACGCTGGCTCTGCATCGCAGCAAGTATGGCTGGAAGAAAAACGTAGAGGCCAGCCAGGACCCGAATGTGAACATGGACATAGGTCAAAGCATCTCGGTCAAGGAGTGGCAGGATAACGGCAACGGCAAATTCACAGCCCGCGCCATGTATAGGGGGGCTTTGTGGGATGTGGAGTTGAGTGCGCCGGCGGCAGGCGCCGGCGTGTTCACCATCGTTGAGGTGCAAGGCAGCCGCCTGGTGGTGAAGGGTTGAACCTGGGATTTGATTGGCTCAAATAATAGTAAATGGAGAAGTCATGGAATATTTTAGTAGCTTTGCTTTAGTCGTATTTTTTCTCGCCATCGTGTTTGTATTTAAAACGATCAACGTCGTCCCGCAGCAGCATGCCTGGGTGGTGGAGCGTTTGGGTAAATACCACGACACCCTGGGGCCGGGTTTGAACATCGTCGTGCCTTTCGTCGACCGCATCGCCTATAAGCACGTGCTGAAGGAGATTCCGCTGGACGTGCCGCCGCAGGTCTGCATCACCAGGGACAATACGCAGCTGCAGGTGGACGGCATCCTGTATTTCCAGATTACCGACGCCAAGCGCGCCTCTTACGGCTCTTCCAATTACATCGCAGCGATTACCCAATTGGCGCAGACCACGTTGCGCTCGGTGATAGGCAAGATGGAGCTGGACAAGACCTTCGAAGAGCGTGACCACATCAACACCACCATCGTCAATGCGATTGACGAGTCGGCGGCCAACTGGGGCGTCAAGGTGCTGCGTTACGAGATCAAGGACTTGACGCCACCCAAGGAAATCCTGCACGCGATGCAGGCCCAGATCACCGCCGAGCGTGAAAAGCGGGCGCTGATCGCGGCCTCCGAAGGGCGCAAGCAGGAGCAGATCAATATCGCGACCGGCGAACGCGAAGCATCGATTGCCAAATCGGAGGGCGAGAAACAGGCCTCTATCAATCGGGCCCAAGGCCAGGCGGCAGCCATCCTGGCGATAGCGCAGGCCAGTTCCGAGGCGCTGCGGGTAACGGCGGCGGCGATCCGCGAACCGGGCGGCTCCGACGCGATGAACCTGAAAGTGGCCGAGCAGTACGTTGCCGCCTTCTCGCAGCTGGCGAAAACCAATAACTCGGTAATCATTCCAGCCAACCTGGGCGACATGAGCGGCCTGATAGCGAGCGCCTTGCAGGTGATGAAGTCGCAGAAAATGGATACGGCGAAGCCGGCTGCACTGGGCAAATAAGCGGCCTTGACTGGAAACCATAGCGTGGCACAGGGACTCGTCCCTGTGCCATTTTC
>DATHMC010000276.1:0-11914 GCA_035487495.1 Undibacterium sp. | reverse complement strand
CAGGCCCGGCACCAGCACGGCCGCCAGCAGGATCAGCGTGATCACAAATAAATACGGCGCGACCTTCTGCCAGGTTGATATCTTCACCCGAAACACGAACAAGCCGGCCAGCAAGGACACGCTGACAAACATCGCCTGCCTGACCAGGAAGTGCGTATTCTTGTAATTCGCGTACTTCGGCGAATCCGGCAAGGAAATGGATGCCGAATACACCATCACCATGCCGAACAGCATCAGGATCAGCGTGACCCAGATCAAAGGCTGGTCGTACTCCATCATCCTGGAGCGTTTGGCCAGATGTGACGCGGCAACCGGCTCTGCCGAAAACGGTAGCCATTTGCTGAGTGACATCAAGGCTTGTTTCATCAGTAGACCTCGCCCCTGGATAAACCTATTTCCCTGACCGCGTCGGCAAACACCTGCGCCCTGTGCGCGTAGTTGCGGAACATGTCCAGGCTGGCGCAGGCCGGCGACAACAGGACGATATCGCCTTCAAGCGCCAACTCGGTTGCCGCCTGCACCGCCTGTTCCAGCGTCGCACAGTCGCTGGCCTCGACCGCTGCATCCTGTATCGCGGCGCGTATTTCAGCCGCGGCTTTACCTATCAGCAATACTGCCTTTGCATAACGCATCACCGGTTCAGCCAACGGCGAAAAATCCTGGCCTTTGCCTTCGCCGCCGGCGATCAGGATCACGCGCTTGGCGCCGAAGTCGGCCACGGACTCCTGTCCAATGCCCTTCAAGGCCGCTACCGTGGCGCCGACATTGGTGCCCTTGCTATCGTCGATGTAATCGATCCCGGCCACCGTGGCAATCAATTCCACCCGATGCGGCTCGCCCTGATATTCGCGCAAGCCGTGCAATAGCGGCGCAAACGACAAGCCTATCGCCCGGCATAACGCCAGCGCCGCCAGGGCATTGGCCGCATTGTGCTGGCCGCGGATTTTCAGCGCATCGACCGGCATCAGGCGGCTGACGGCGACCGGCGCCTCTTCGGCATCCTTGTCCTTCTTCTTGCGCCGCCCGACAGGCTGCCCTTCTTCACCGGCCGCCGCCGACGCCAGCCAGGCCATGCCGTGCTCATTCACCAGGCCCAGGTCGCCCGCATTTTCAGGTTCGCCGACGCCGAAACTGACGATGCTTGCCATCGGCTTGGCCAAGGCCATCACCAGCGCATCATCGCGATTCAGTACTTGCACCGTATGCGTGCCAAAGATGCGCGCCTTGTCGGCCGCATATGCAGCCAGGTCGCCATGCCAGTCCAGGTGATCCTGGGTAATATTCAATACGGTTGCCACGTCGGCCTGCAGGCTAAAGCTGGTATGCAACTGAAAGCTGGACAATTCCAGCACCCAGACTTGCGGCAAGGTATCCGGCATCGGTGCAGGGTCATCTGCAGCCGGTTTGCTTTCTTCGGCAAGCTCTGCCGCAACAGTTTCGCCGGCAGTGGTTTCCCTTGCGGCATCTTCTATTGTTGCAACTGCTTCATCTGCTGCGTTCGCCGGTCCTGCCGATTGTGCCCCGTCGCCTGCATCCGCCGCCGCTTGCGCCAGATATTCCCGGCGTTGCGCATCGTCGCGGTCCAGTTCTTCACGCAGCACGTCCAGCACTGCGGGGCTGATATTGCCGGCCACCCGGGTGCGCAATCCGGCGCGCTGGCACAACAGGCCGACCAGGCTGGTCACCGTCGTCTTGCCGTTGGTGCCGGTGATGGCAATCACTTTCGGCGCGTATGCCCGCTCCTGTTTCAGCGCCGCCAATGCTTGCGCAAACAGTTCAATCTCGCCCCATACCGGAATATTTTTTTGCTGCGCTGCCGGCAGCAATTCCGACAATTCGCGTAAAGGCGACAAGCCGGGGCTGACTGCCACAAAGTCTATCTCGTCCAGCAGATCGGTCTTAAATTCCCCGCCTGCAAACTGCACTTCTCCCGACAACTCGCGCAAGGCTCCCAGCCTGTCCGGCGCTTCACGCGTATCGGCAACACGCAGGCGGGCGCCGCAGCGCAACAACCAGTGCGCCATCGCCAGTCCGGATTCGCCCAGACCAAGTACCAATACGTGTTTTCCCGCAAAATTCATCAAACTGCTTTCTTTAATTACTATCACTTATTACAAGCTCACTTCCAGCTGCTAACGCAATTTCAGCGATGACAAGCCCACCAGCACCAGCATCATCGTGATAATCCAGAAGCGCACCACGACCTGGGTTTCTTTCCAGCCTTTTTGTTCAAAATGATGGTGCAAGGGCGCCATCAGGAACAGGCGGCGGCCGGTGCCGAATCTTTTCTTGGTGTACTTGAAGTAGGTAACCTGCAACATCACCGACAAGGTTTCTGCGACGAAGATGCCGCCCATGATGAACAATACGATTTCCTGGCGCACGATCACGGCTATCGTGCCCAGTGCGCCGCCCAGGGCCAGCGCACCGACGTCGCCCATGAACACCTGGGCCGGATGCGCGTTAAACCACAGGAAGGCCAGGCCGGCTCCCGCCATTGCGCCGCAAAATACCAGCAATTCGCCGGCGCCCGGAATATGCGTCAGCAACAGGTATTTCGAATAGCCGACGTGGCCGGTCAGATAGGCGAACAAGCCCAGCGCCGAACCCACCATGATGGTGGGCATGATCGCCAGCCCATCCAGGCCGTCGGTAAAGTTGACCGCATTGCTGGTGCCGACGATGACGCAATAGGTCAGGAAGATGAAACCCCACACACCCAGCGGATAACTGACGGTCTTGAAAAAGGGCACGATCAGATCCGCCTTGGGCGGCAAATCCAGGTTAAAGCCAGACTGTACCCACGCAAAGAACAGGCGCAATACTTCGGCATTGTTGGAACCGGATACCGAGAACGCCAGGTACAAGGCGGCGGCCAGCCCTACCAGCGATTGCCAGAAGTACTTTTCCTTGGACGACATGCCCTTGGGGTCGCGATACACCACCTTGCGATAATCATCCACCCAGCCCACAGCGCCGAAACCCAGCGTCACTATCATGACGACCCACACAAAACGATTGCCGAGGTCTGCCCACAATAGTGTGGAAACGCCGATGGAAATCAGGATCAATACGCCGCCCATGGTAGGCGTGCCGGATTTGATCAGGTGCGTTTGCGGGCCGTCGGTACGGACCGCCTGGCCGACCTTCATGCGGGTCAGCATGCGTATCACCGCGGGGCCGGCGAACAGGCCGATGGAAATTGCCGTCATCGCCGCAAACACGGCGCGAAATGTGATAAAGCCGAACACGCGCAGCAGGCCGAGGTCTTGTTTAAAAAATTGTGCTAACCAAAGCAACATATTAGTGACTTCCTGTAGTTTGTTGTTTTGTTAGATGCTGGATCACTCTTTCCATTTTCATGGAACGGGACCCCTTTACCAGTACCGTGCTGCTGCTGACCAGGCTATTGTCCAGTGCCTCCAGTAATTGGCCGATATCATCGAAATGCCTGGCGGACGGCCCAAATGCCGAGGCCGTATGCTGTGCCAGCACGCCCAGCGTGAATAATTGCGATATGCCGCGCTGGCTCGCGTAATGACCTATCTCTTCATGGAAGGCGGCGCCATCGACGCCGACCTCGGCCATATCACCCAGCACCAGAATGCTGGCTGAGCCGGCCTGTGCCAGCACATCGATCGCCGCGCGTACCGAATCCGGGTTGGCGTTGTAGCTATCGTCAATCACGCTGGCGCCGTTATGCGCCTGTTTTTTCTGCAAACGGCCGCTGACGGGACTAAAGGCTTCCAGTCCGCGCGCGATCACTTCGTTAGGGACGCCTATGCTGGAACAACACGCAGCGGCGGCTAGCGCATTGCGCACATTGTGGACGCCGGCGGCGGCCAGCTTGACGGGAAACTCCTGTCCGCCGATGCGGATCAGCATATCGTTGCCAAATTGGTTCGCGGCATAGGAGCAGCCGACGTCCGCGTCTTTGGAAAAACCAAAACTGACTATCCGGCGCCCGCCGCTTTCCTCTGCATAAGAGCGCCACAAGCCGGAATACACGTCGTCAGCCGGGAACACGGCCACGCCGTCGGCCGGCAATTGCCGTATCACGCTGCCGTTTTCCTCGGCGACCGCCTGTACCGTGTGCATGAATTCCTGGTGCTCGCGCTGCGCATTGTTCACCAGGCCCACGGTTGGCTCCGCAATGGATGCCAGCAGCGCAATCTCGCCGGGATGATTCATGCCCAGCTCGATCACCGCGACCCGGTGTGTGGGCTGCAGGCGCAGCACCGTCATCGGCACGCCGATTTCATTGTTCAGGTTGCCGCTGGTTGCCAGGCTGTGCTCCGCGCCGGCATACGCCGCGAGGATGGAAGCGATCATTTCCTTGACCGTGGTCTTGCCGTTGCTGCCGGTTACGCCGATGACGGGCAAGGAGAATTGGCGGCGCCAGTATCTGGCGATCTCGGCCAGGGCCATCTTGGTATCCGGCACCACCAGCGCCGGAATGGCCAGCCCGGGCGGCGCCCGCTCCACCACGACCGCCGCTGCGCCCTGCGCCACCACCTGAGCCAGGAAATCGTGCGCATCGAAATGTTCGCCGCGCAAGGCGACAAACAGCTCGCCCTGGCCGACCTTGCGGCTATCGGTGCTGACACCGGTCACCTGCGCGTCGGCGCTCGCTTTGGCGGCGCTCAGGTTGGCTTGCAATTGATAGAGGGAGGCTTGCATCAATTCGGCCTCTTCATATTGCCGCTGGTGGCGACGGTAGCCAGCGCCAGCGAAGCATGCTGTTCATCGGAAAACGGCCATTTTTTGCCGTTGATATCCTGATAGGCTTCATGCCCCTTACCGGCCAACAAGACGACGTCATGATCGCCGGCGTGCTTGATCGCATACAGTATCGCACTCGCCCTGTCCTCGATCACGTGCGCGGGCTTGCTCATGCCGGCGACGATCTGGGCAATGATGTCGGCGGGCTTCTCGGTGCGCGGATTATCGCTGGTCACGACGACATGATCGGCCTGCTCGGCGATCCTGCCCATTAGCGGGCGCTTGCCCGGATCGCGGTCGCCGCCGCAGCCGAATACGCACCACAGCTCGCCATGCCTTTCCTGCGCCACTTGCTGCAGGGTTTGCACGGTTTTTTCCAGCGCGTCCGGCGTGTGCGCATAGTCGATGACGACCATCGCATGCCCTTGCGAACCCAACTGCTGCATGCGCCCCGGCACGGCCTCCAGCATTTCCAGCGCATCTACCGCCTTGTTCCAGGCATAGCCCTTGGCCAGCAGCACGGCCAGCACGGCCAGTACATTGCTGACATTGAAGCGGCCGATCAAATGCGTCTTGACCTGGCCGCAACCAAACGGCGAATCGACATGGAAGGATGTTCCGGCGTGTTGCGTGCGCAGATTGCTGGCGGACAGCATCGCCACCCCTGCATGGCTGCGATTTTCCAGCGTATAGCCGATCAACTGCACGGCTGCCTGCTTTTCCTGCAGGCGCTGTGCCAGGGCGGGACCGTATTGGTCGTCCATATTCACCACTGCGGCACCGAGTGCCGGCCAGTCGAACAGCCTGGCCTTGGCCTCGGCATAGGCTTCCATGCTGCCGTGATAATCCAGGTGATCGCGGGTCAGGTTGGTGAATACCGCAACGTCGAAGTGCAGGCCATTCAGGCGGCCCTGCTGCAAACCTATCGAAGATGCTTCGATCGCCAGCGCGGTTGCGCCGGCATCCCGCAACTCGGCCAGCCGGCGTTGCAGCTGCACCGCATCGGGCGTGGTGAAGCCGGTTTCTTCCAGGCTGGCAACAACGCCGTCCTTATACATGCCTACCCCCAGGGTGCCGACCACGGCGCCGGGTTTGCCTAGCAGCGAAAAGGCCTTGGCCAGCCATTGCGAGCAGGAAGTCTTGCCGTTGGTGCCGGTCACCGCCACCGTCAGCATGGCCTGGTCCGGCTGCGCATAATAAGCGTTGGCGATCGGGCCCAATTGCTGCTGCAGCTGGGCCACGCCCTTGTGCGGCACGGCCAGCGTATCGTCCCAGCTAAAACCGTGGCTCTCATACACCACCGCAGCGGCGCCGTTGCTGATGGCCTGCTGCAGATGGCGGCGGCCGTCGCCCGAACCGATAGGAAAGGCAAAAAACACATCTCCCGTTTTAATCGCACGGGAATCGGAGCTCAGTTGCGCACCGGGTGCGACCTGCCTGAGCCATTCTATTATTTCTGTCATTATTTTCTTGATATTAACCATTACATGCTCTCCTGCACACTAGCCTCAGGAATGATGCTGGTCACTGATGAATCTGGTGGAACGTTCATTGAACGCAATACATTGGCGGTAATCGCCGCAAACACCGGCGCGGCGACCACGCCGCCGTAATAGCCGCCGACGGTCGGTTCGTCGATCATTACCGCGACGATCACGCGGGGATTGGAAACCGGGGCGAAACCGACGAAGTCGCCGACATATTTACGTACGTATTTGCCGCCTTCGACCTTATGCGCAGTGCCGGTCTTGCCGGCGACGCGGTAGCCGGCGATCCTGGCCTGGGTGGCGGTGCCGCCGGGCAGGGTAACCGTTTCCATCATGTTCCTTAATTCCATCGCCACCTTTTCGGAAATCACCCTATGTCCGACCGGAGGCGTGTCCAGTTTTTGGAAGCTCAGCGGTATCAGGTCGCCGTTGCGGGCAAAGATCGTATAGGCGCGGGCAATTTGTATCAGCGACACCGAAACCCCGTGGCCGAAGCTCATCGTGGCCTGTTCTATCGGCTTCCAGGTTTTGTAGTTGCGCAGGCGTCCGGCAACGGCTCCGGGGAAGCCGAGTTTAGGTGGTTGACCGAATCCCAGGGTAGTAAACATTTCCCACATCTCTTGCGGTTTCATCTGCAGAGCCATCTTGGCGGTGCCGATATTCGACGATTTTTGTATGACCTGGGCCACGGTCAATACGCCCTCCTTATGGGCATCGTGTATCAGCGCGGGGCCTATTGCCATCACCCCGGGCGCAGTCTGGAACGGCGTTTCCGGCGTGACACGGCCGGTCTCCAGCGCCAGCGCCACGGTAAACGGCTTCATGATGGAACCCGGCTCAAAGGTATCCGTCATCACCCGGTTGCGCAATTGGGCGCCGGTCAATACGGAGCGGTCATTTGGATTATAGGAAGGCAAGTTGACGAGGGCCAGTACTTCCCCGGTTTTCACGTCCAGCACCACCGCCGCACCGGCCTTGGCGTGATGCTTTTCCACCGCATCCTTCAAATGGGTGAAGGCAATGTACTGGATCTTGCTGTCGATCGACAGCGTCAGGTCCTTGCCGTCATGCGGCTCGCGGATCGACTCTATGTCTTCGACTATCCGCCCCAGCCTGTCCTTGATGACGCGCCGGCTGCCGGTTTTGCCCGACAGGTTCTTTTCCGACGCCAGTTCTATGCCTTCCTGCCCGACGTCTTCTACATTGGTAAAGCCGACCACGTGCGCCATCGCGTCGCCTTCAGGGTAGAAGCGCTTATATTCCTTGCGGGTTTGGATCCCGTCTATGCCCAGGGCAACAATTTTTTCTGCGACATCCTGTTCCACCTGGCGCTTCAGATACACGAACTGACGATCGGAATCGAGCTTCTTGCGCAAATCCGCCTCGCTCATTTCCAGCAAGCCTGCCAGCGCGCGCAGTTTCTCTTTCGGCGCTTCCAGCACGTCGTCCGGAATCGCCCAGATCGCCTTGACCGGCACCGACGAAGCCAGCACCTGGCCATTCCTGTCGGTGATGCGGCCGCGGGTTGCCGGCAACTCCAGCGTCCAGGCATAGCGCTTGGCTCCCTGTTTTTGCAAGAAGTCGGTGCTCATGCCTTGCAGCCACAGCGCGCGGACGATCAGCGCGACAAAAGCCGCAAACAACAGGAACAACACCAGCCTGGAGCGCCACACCGGCAGCTTCACTGCAAGCAGGGGGCTGGATAAAAAAGGGACGCCTTTGCCGGCGGCGGTGCGGGTCGCCGTCGAGCGGCTCATCGTGAACCTCCTGCCGTCAGGTACTGGGTGCGGTCCGGCGCGACCGGCACCATGCCCAACTCCTTGCTGGCATTCTCTTCTATCCTGGCGTGCTTGCCGAAAGTGGACTGATCCAGCTTCAGTTGCGTCCATTGCAATTCATATTGCTTGGACCAGCTTTGCGCCCTTTCCAGCTCGATGAACAGGCGCCGCGCCTGGTATTGCGCATTCACCAGCGACAGCGCACTGAGCATCAGCGCGGCAGCCAGCAGCAGGTTCAGGCGCGTGCTCATGGGCGGTCTCCGCTGTCAGGCAGGCGTTCGGCCACCCTGAGCATCGCCGAACGCGCACGCGGATTGGCCGCCACTTCAGCGTCGGACGGCTTGATCTTGGCGATCAGCTTCATCTGCGCTTGCGGCAAATCCTTGGTGCGTATCGGCAAACGTCGGTCGGGCTGCGGCACATTGACCTTGGAAGCAAAAAATTGCTTGACGATGCGGTCTTCCAGCGAATGGAAGCTGATGATCGCCATGCGCCCATGCGGCGCCAGGCGCTCATAAGCTCCCGCCAGACCTATCTCGAGATCTTCCAGCTCTTTATTGATGAAAATCCGTATAGCCTGAAAGGTGCGAGTTGCCGGGTCTTTGCCCTTCTCGCGAGTTTTGACGGCGTGTGCGACGATTTCGGCAAGCTGTCGTGTGCCAGAAATTGGTTCGACCTGCCGGCGAGCAACAATCGCCTTTGCAATCTGAAAAGCAAACCGTTCTTCCCCATAGTCTTTTATAACCTCCCTGATTTTTTGTTCGTCTTCGATCGCCAGCCACTCTGCTGCAGAAATCCCGCGCGTGGTATCCATCCGCATGTCCAGCGGACCGTCCGCCCGGAAGCTAAAGCCGCGCCCTGCGTCGTCCACTTGCGGAGATGAGATGCCCAGGTCCAACAGGATGCCGTCGACCTGCGCCATGCCGCGAGACTGCAATTCTTGCGACATCGTCGCAAAGCTCTCGTGCACGATAGTGAAACGCGGGTCCTGGATTTGCTGTGCGCTGGCGATGGCCTGAGTGTCCTTGTCGAACGCCACCAGGCGGCCGCCCGGCCCCAGGTTTTCCAGTATTTTTTTGCTATGGCCGCCGCGGCCAAAGGTGCCGTCCACATACACTCCGCCGGCGCGCACGTCAGAGAGGTTCAGGCCGTTGACGGCTTCGTCCAGCAGCACCGTCAGGTGCGTGAATTCTGCTGCTTTCTGAGTCATCATTGAGGTCGATCAGAAAGAAAAATTACTCAGCACATCCGGCATGCCGCTTGCGATGGCTTTTGCTTCATCTTCAGCCAGCTTTGCGGAATCCCAGATCTCGAAATGCGTACCCATGCCGAGCAACATCACGTCGCGCTGCAAACCGATTGCCTGGCGCAACTCCGGTGCTATCAGGATCCGTCCTGCGCTGTCCATCTCCACATCCGATGCATTGCCCAGGAATATCCGTTGCCAGGTACGGGCCGACATCGGCCAGGCGGCAATTTGTTCGCGATGAGATTCCCAGGTTGGGCGAGGAAACAACAGCAGACAGCCGTGCGGGTGGCGGGTCAGGGTAATCCGGCCTTCGCACTGTACCGCGAGGGCGTCACGATGCTTGGCAGGAATCGACATTCTGCCTTTTGCATCGAGATTGAGTGCTGACGCCCCCTGGAACACGCTGTTTACCTTTTACCTGGACTTTTGCTTGACTGTTTTTTTGATGTGGAAGAGGAATTGCTCCTCCACAAAAATACACTTTTTCACACTATCGCCCACTTTAGAGGATGCATTACTGCCGGTCAAGAGAAATCAAGTGGAGAAATACGAATTTATTGAATGAAGTCAAGGACTTAGCGCATTTACTTAAATCATCAAAAAAGATAATATCCAAATAAATTAGGGACTTACATGACATTGTAAATGTCACCTCTCAGCTATACCCATGTGTTTTACCCGAAATCAAGGAGAAACAAGGACGCCAGCACTGCGCAGGAAATGGTGGAGCAGGTCGGGAAATGCGACATCAGCTGGCAGCTAGTAAGTTAGCAGCGCTGAAAAAGAAGGAAAAACCCCATCTAGCAACTCGAGAAGCGACAATTTCGGCTAATTTTCTTTAATTTCTCATAAAAATAAATCTATTTTCAACATCTTTTGAATCTACACCATCGAAGGCAAACCACACCTGGGCAATTATTCTAGCGGCAAACTGCGGTGCAAACGAGATTCTTGAAAAGTCGCATGCGCCAGTAGCTGAGCCAACTGCCGATTATCTCACTTTTGCATTTCATCTTGCCCAAAATAGTGGCATTGTACCCCGCCGCCCGTTACGGGCAGGAATTTCCCCCCCCCTCCCGAATTTCATGCCCGCATGGCGCTTGGCTAGCCCCGGGAAAATGTACGGGTGACCCGCTCAAGATGCGCGCGCATGGCGCGCCGCGCCGCAGCCGGATCGTGCGCGGCGATTGCCTCCAGGATGTTGCGATGGTCGGTCAAGGTTTGCTGACGCAATTCCTCAGTCTGAAAATGCTCTTTCAATTTATGCCAGAGCCGCCCGCGCTGATCCCATAGATATTCCACGGTGCCGACCAGGGCGCTGTTGCCTGTGGCCCGGGCAATGGACAAATGAAAATTGCGGTCGGCCTGTTCATTGCTTGAGTAGTTGGCGTGATGACGCTCCATTTCAAGGACGGCCTCCAAAATAGCGTCGACAGCGCTGTCGGTGGCGACACGAGCGGCAATGGCGGCAACTTCCGCCTCGATCAGGCGGCGCGCGGAAAGCACTTCAAATGGGCCGGGGCCTATCTCGGGCAGGTCGGACGGAGTATCCGATTTTTCGCTGACGTACACGCCCGATCCGCCGCGCACCTCAATCACGCCCCCCAGCTCCAGCGCGATTAACGCCTCCCGCAAAGACGCCCGGCTGACGCTTAGCCTGGCTGCCAGGTCGCGTTCGGACGGCAGGCGTTGACCCGGGTTGATTTTGTTATCGCGAATAAGCTCCTGGATACTGTCCGCGACAACGCGATACAGGCGCGGCTCATGGGATGCAATTTCGTTTGGAGCAGCTGTTTTTTTTGGCATGGCGGCAATATAGGGAGTTGATTGTTAAACAAAATGAAAGCATTTCGATCAAACCATTCTAAGGTGGCCTGACCAATTATACAATGTGGACTAGCCAAATTTTTTCTTTGCTGGCATACTGAACAGGTTAATGCGAGCGCTGCAAGTACGAACTGCAGCACATTTTGGAAGCGCTCTGCCAACGGCGAAATGGCCCGCCTGCCGGTTCATTTGCTGGCAATTCGCTTCGTGCCGGACTCCTGCGCTCGTTCAGCAATGCTTGTACTTACCGGAATCGTGGCATTCACAACTGGATCCACTCTCTGCCGTACACGCCCCAAATCGGCGACGCCGGCATAACCGCCGGCGTGCTGATCATAACGCAGCCAGTTATTCCAGGTGCGTGCGGTCATTGGCACGGATGCTGCACCAGTGCCGGCCCGCAGTGCGCCAAAATATATGCAGTAAAACAAAAACGCAATGCTTGGTTGAGAAATCGCTCTCAACAAGAAAGGAATTGATGATGACGACAGCAACAACTGCCAACGCGCCGCTGTATATCCGCATGCACGACAACGACAACGTCGCGATTGTTGCCAACGACGGCGGCTTGCCCGCCGGCACGGTGTTTCCCTGCGGTTTGACGCTGTGCGAGGCCGTGCCGCAAGGGCACAAGATCGCTCTGCGCCGCCTTGCCGAGGGCGATCCGATTATCCGCTACAACGTGACCATCGGCTACGCAGTGTGCGATATTGCACAAGGAAGCTGGATAGAAGAATCCCGGGTGCGCATGCCGCCCGCCAGAGAACTCGTCAATTTGCCAATTGCAACGCACCTCCCCGCACCTGCCGCGCCGCTGGAAGGCTATACGTTTGAAGGTTATTGCAATGCCG
>DATHMC010000275.1:0-4888 GCA_035487495.1 Undibacterium sp. | reverse complement strand
CGCCATGCGCAAGACTGCGGTTGAACTGCGCGATGCCAAGCAGGAGCTGGAGCGCCGCGTCGACGCCGCGGTGGCCGATGCCCGGCGCGCGCAGCAAGCCTTGCTGCAAGGGCAGAAACTGGAATCCCTGGGCCGGCTGACCGGCGGCATCGCACACGATTTCAATAATGTCTTGCAGACGCTGACGACGGGATTACAGGTCGCGGCGATGACCAGCAAGGAAGAGAAGATCAAGGCCCTGATCGCGACCTGTCAGCGTGCCGTCAAACAAGGCACCCAGCTGGCCTCGCAACTGATGGCCTTTGGCCGCACACAGGAAGCAAAGCTGGAAACCGTCGACATTGCGCATCAGATCAGCAGCGCGGCGCCGCTGCTGAACGGCGCCCTCCCCAGCAGCATGCAACTCAAGCTGGAGTTGGCCGCAGACATCTGGCCGGTCAGCGTGGACCCGTTGCAGTTTGAGCTCGCGCTGCTTAACCTGATCATGAACTCCCGCGATGCCATGCCGCAGGGTGGAAGCATCCGGTTGTCGGTGCATAACGAAATCCTGACCAGGCCGATGGACCCGCTGCCTGCCGGCGATTATGTCTGCCTGATACTGAGCGACACCGGCGCAGGCATGAGCGACGACATCTCCAGCAAGGCCCTGGATCCCTTCTTTACCACCAAGATTGCCGGCAAAGGTTCCGGCATGGGTTTGCCGCAAGCGTATGGGTTTGCCAGGCAAAGCGGCGGCACACTGATATTGAACAGCAAACCCGGCGAGGGCACCGCGGTCAGCATCTACTTGCCGCGCTCGCCCGAGGATGTGCCTCCGGCAAAACCGCTCACGGACGAAAGCAGGCGAACCATGCCGCCTGCCAGGCTGCTGCTGGTGGAAGACAATCTCCTGATCAGGGAGACCGTCAGACCGGCACTGGAGCTGGCCGGATTGAACGTCACCGTTGCGCGGGACGGCGACGAAGCGCTGCGCCTACTCGAATCCGGCATCGGCTTCGACCTGATCCTGTCCGACATCGTGATGCCCGGCGCCACCAACGGCATTGCGCTGGCAAAGGCGATTACCGGACACTTCAGCACGACCCGCATCGTGCTGGCCACCGGCTACACGGAGAACGCGGTCAACCTGCCCGGCGTGCGCATTCTCGCCAAGCCCTATGACCTGGGCGACCTGGTCGAAGTCCTCAAGCACGAGCTGCAACGGCCGGCCACGCAAACATAGAGCCGCTTTACCCGCCATCGGCTCTTTGAGTGAAAAAGCAGCGCTGTCGGCGATGCCGCTCTTCAAACATCCTCCTTAACCGAACAGCGCCACAGTGCTGCCGGCCTGTTGCGCAAAACCCGGACAAATAAAATAATACGGTTGATCTATTTCAGGCGATCAGGTTTAATGACGAACGCTAAAAAGAAATTATAAAACCCAACATTGGAGACAAAATGAGAGTATCTATGGCCGCCGTCACCGCCCTTGCCATCAGCAGCGCCTGCCTGGCGCAAACCGCCCCGGCACTGCCGGACCCCGCCGGCACAGACCCCAAGGCGCTCGGCTGGATGCAGGGTTTCCCACCCGCTGCGGACAAGATCATCACCTTCGGCAACGGCAGCTTTTACAGCTTTCCGCGCACCCGCTGGTCGTTCTCGCACATGCGCGAACTGGTCCCCACAGTGAACGTGTGGCGCGGCCCTGGCGCCCCGTCGGTGCTGCCTGTCGCGCTGAAAAATCTGGACCAGCTCAGCTTCACCGATGACAAGGGCGCCAAGGCGACCTGGGCCGACATGCTGGACCGCACCTACACCGACAGCATCATCGTGCTGCACAAGGGAAAGGTGGTCTATGAAAAATATCGCGGCAGCGCAGAGCCGCAATTGCCCCACTCGGCATTTTCCGTCACCAAATCCTTCATCGGCACGTTGGCGGCCATGCTGGCCGTCGAAGGCAGCCTGGACCCTGCGGCGCCGGTCACCAAATACATACCGGAGCTGAAAGACAGCGCCTACGGCGACGCCACCGTGCGCCAGGTCATGGACATGACGATAGGCGTGCAGTATTCGGAGAACTATGCAGACCCGAAAGCCGAAGTGTTCGACTATGCGCGTTCCGGCAGCATGCTGCCCGTGCCGCCAGGCTATGCCGGCCCCAAGAATTTTTATGAATTCCTGGTCAAGCTGAAAAAAGAAGGCCAGCACGGCGAAGGCTTTGCCTATAAAACCGTGAATGCCGAAGTGCTGACCTGGATCATCAAACGCGCCACCGGCAAATCGGCAGCGGCGCTGATGTCGGAAAAAATCTGGCAGAAACTGGGCGCAGAAAACGATGCCTATTTCAGCGTGGATTCGATAGGTTCAGAATCCGGCGGCGGCGGCCTGAGCCTGCCATTGCGCGACATGGCCCGCTTCGGCGAGATGATGCGGCTGGGCGGCAAGTTCAACGGCCATCAAATCGTGCCCGCATCGGTCATTGAAGACATCCGCAAAAGCGGCGACCCGGCCAAGTTCGCCAAGGCCGGCTATCCCGACGTGCTGGGTTACGGCACAGGCTACTCTTACCGCAGCATGTGGTGGGTGTCGAACAACAAGCACGGCGTATTCGATGCCCGCGGCATCCACGGCCAGCGCATCTATATCGACCCCAAGGCCGAGCTGGTGATCGCCAAGCTTTCCTCCCACCCTATCGCCGGCAATATCGCCAACATCCCTTTGACCGATAGCGCCTTCGGCGCGTTGGCGGACTACCTCAGCAAATAGGTAAAATAGGGCTTACGCAAATAGGAGGCGCCGCAAGTGCCATAGCGGCGTCCTCGCGAAAGCGGTGAAGCGGGAGATTTCGAGCAGCATGCTGCTCCCTTGCAGGGCGCACACTGGCTTGCAAGCCAGTGCCGTTACGCAGGCAGACGGCATGCCGTCTGAATTCCCTGCTGCACCCCGCATAACGGCGCTCCCTACAGGGACACAGGGGGACCCATTGTCGACTCCGGCACAAAAATGGATTCCCCTGTGTCCCTGTAGGGAGGGAGTCTTGCCTTGCAAGGCAAGACCGTTACGCAGGCAAGCAGCATGCTGCTTGAAACCCCTGCTGCACCGCTTTCGCGGGAATGACGTGGTGAGTCTACATTTTCGGCCTGAGATAGTTCCGCGTAAGCCCTATAAAAAAATCCCTGTACGAAGAGGTACAGGGATTTTAATTACTGCAGATGCCGCTATTTTCGCTAGCGGCTCTTCATGCGCTATCCGGCTGACGGGATAGGTTCCGCATCATTATTTTTGCTTGCGTTTGCGACCCGCAGCCAGGACGAACAAGCCCAAGCCCAGCAGCGCCACGGAAGTCGGCTCTGGAACCGAGTTGATAGCCGCAGTAAAGTAGACGGTATTGAAATCGGCGCCGCCGTTGCTGACATAATTCCACAACCATGTCGGGCTGCTGCTGCCGTAACCGGAAACGTTACCCCATGGGCTGGTGCCCAAATTGCCTTCGCCCACTGCAGCCAGCTTTCTGTCAATCGCCATGCATCAATTCATAAATTATGAATGGTTTATGAATATTTACCGCATTGATGCACAAATATATAAATCCTATCCTGTGTTCACCGGCCGCACTGTCGTCGACAGCAAGGCCCTTCAACCTGGAGATCATTATGGAACAAGCAAACACCCCGCTCCGCCGCAGCCTGCTACGCGGCATCCTGAGCACCGTCGCCGCCATCGGCATCGGCCTGTCTTTCGGCGCGCAGGCACAAACCCGGCAAGAAATTACGCCGACAACAGCCGGCTTTAGCGCCCACGACGTCAAAGTCAACGGCGTGCAACTGCATTACCAGATCAGCGGCACAGGCAGCCCTGTCGTCCTGCTTCACGGCTATACCGACACCGGCTATATGTGGTCGCCCGTGATGCCCGACCTGGCCAGGAACCATACCGTTATCGTGCCCGACCTGCGCGGCGCGGGCGCCTCTGAAAAACCGGCCGGCGGCTACGACAAGCAAACCATGGCGCAGGACATCCACGCGCTGGTGCAAAGTCTCGGTTATCAGCACGCAACCGTGGTCGGCCATGACATCGGCCTGATGGTGGCGTATGCCTATGCAGCACAATATCCGCAAGAGACCGATCGCCTGGTCTTGATGGACGCCTTCCTGCCCGGCATAGGCAACTGGAAGGACATGTGGCTGCTGCGCGACCTGTGGCACTTCCACTTCTATGGCGATGTGCCGCTGGCGCTGGTCGAAGGCCGCGAACGCATCTACTTCGAGCATTTCTGGAACGACTTCGCCGCCGACCGCAACCATTCGGTACCGGAAGCCAACCGCCGCATCTACGCTGCCGCGTATGCTCAACCGGGCGGCATGCGCGCAGGCTTTGAATATTTCCGCAATTTTGAAAAAGATGCGCAAGACTTCCAGCAACTGGGACAAACCAAGCTGAGCATGCCCGTGCTAGTCATCTCCGGTGAAAAATCCGGCGGCAACTTCCTGATCGACCAGGTCAAACTGGTGGCCAACGACGTCGACGGCAAGGTAATTCCCGGCTCCGGCCACTGGCTGATCGAAGAAGCGCCTGAGAAAGTAATACCGCTGTTGAAAGACTTCATCAATCAAGGCCCTGTAAGATAAGCAGTAGCTATATCCCCCTTCCCACGTGCCGGATCCGCTGCAAGTTCAGCATTGATGTCAGCGCCGGCAGCGGGAAGGCGGTCGTTTTTTTCTGCCGTATCGCATAGTCCCCATAGCCCTCTAGTAACCCCTGTCAAAACTCATCCAGTTGCGCAAACCTGACAGCCAGGTGATCAATCAATTTGCGGACCGAGGGCAGCAAGCCGCGCCGGGAAGGAAACACCGCATGGATGGTTCCCCCCTTGGGCGCCCAATCCGGCACCAGGATAGTCAGCAAACCT
>DATHMC010000274.1:0-5690 GCA_035487495.1 Undibacterium sp. | reverse complement strand
TCCATGATCAGGATACTGGCGCTACGGCAGGCCTGGACCTGAACCAGCGCTCAGAAATCCTGGGCAGCAAGGTAGAGGAAGCCAGCTCCTTCCTGCGTCCTGAAGTGCTGACGATGGGTGCATCCAAGGTAAAATCCTACCTGGCGCAGGACAAATCGCTGGCAATCTATAGCCACTCCATGGACGACATCCTGCGCGGCGCGCCGCACACGCTGGATAAAAAAGGCGAGCAACTGGTAGCGACCTTCGGCATGGCCACCAATACCGGGCAGGCCGTGTACTCCACTCTGTCCAGTTCCGACATGCCCTGGCCCAAGGTCAAGCTGTCCGACGGCACAGAGGTGGTGATTGACCAGGCTGCCTATACCAAATACCGCTCATCGAATAACCGCGACGACCGCAAGCTGGTATTCGATGCGTTCTGGGGTAAATGGAAAGAGTTTGAACGCACTTACGGCGTGACCTTCTACGAGATGCTGAAAAAGGATTCCGTCTACGCCAAGGTGCGCAACTATCCCGATTCGCTGACCCAGGCCCTGGATGCCAACAAGCTGCCGGTAGCTGTTTATAACATGCTGGTGCAGCAGACACGCGCCAACCTGCCTACGCTGCACCGCTACTTCAAACTGCGCGCCAGCATGCTGGGCGTCAAAGAGATGCGCTACTACGACATCTACCCGCCGCTAGTACATAGCGATCTGAAATACCCGATCGCTGAAAGCACGCAACTGATGCTGGCGTCGGTCAAGCCTCTGGGCGACGACTACGTGCAGGCAATGACCAAGGCCACCACCCAGCGCTGGATGGACGTGTATCCGCGCCCGAAAAAGCGCTCCGGCGCCTACATGAACGGTGCCGCCTACGACGTGCATCCTTACCTGCTGCTGAACCATAACGACGACTATGAATCGGTCTCGACGGAAGCGCATGAATGGGGTCACGCCATGCACTCCTACCTGGCCAACAAGACCCAGCCTTTCATCACGGCGGACTACCCGATCTTCACTGCCGAGATAGCATCGACTACCAATGAGGTATTCCTGCTGGACCACATGCTGAAAATCGCCAAAACCGATGACGAACGCTTGCTGTATCTGGGTTCGGCGCTGGAAAACCTGCGCGGCACCTTCTTCCGCCAGGCCATGTTTGCCGACTTCGAGCGCGAAGTGCACGCCAGGGTGGACAAGGGCGAATCGCTGACCGGCGATGCGATCACCAAAATCTATGGCGACATCCTGAAAAACTACCACGGCGACAAGGAAGGCGTGGTCAAGATCGACGATCTGTATGCGATAGAATGGGCCTACATTCCGCATTTCTATAACCGCTTCTACGTGTTTCAGTACGCAACATCGATAGCCGCCGGCTCCATGTTTGCGGATGAAATCCTGAGGGGCGTGCCGGGCGCCAGGGAGAAATACCTGAACATCCTGAAATCCGGCGGCTCGGTCTATCCGTATGAGCTGGTCAAGGCAGCGGGCGTCGACATGGCATCCCCGGCACCATACCAGGCCATCTTTGCGCGCATGAACAAGATCATGGATCAGATAGAAGCGATCCAGGCAAAACGCAAGTAATGGCATTACCAAAAAGCAAAGCCCCGTTCTTTACGAACGGGGCTTTTTTTGTTGGCGTGTTACATGGCTATCAAAGTTTTTCTTGTCCACGAAAAACACGAAAAGCACGAAAAAAATCAAAACCGAGCTGCCGCTAGTTTTGATAAGCGTTGTTGGCAGTTGTTACTTTTTCGCATCTTTCGTGGACAATGCCCTTTCCACACGCAACCAGTTTGTGTTTTTGAGGCGAGGCAATAACGCACCGCGGCGCGTTTCTAGCGCTGCATCGATTCCCACACCTTTTGCAGCCGCTTCACCGACACCGGCATGGGCGTGCGCAACTCCTGCGCATACAGCGACACCCTCAGCTCCTCCAGCAGCCAGCGGAATTCCAGCATTTTCGGGTCGGCATCTTGCCCGCCTTTTTTCGGCATGCGCTGCCACGGCTGCGCTACCGATTGCCACTCCGTCATCAGCTTGGCATCGCGGGCTGGATCGGCCCTCAGCTTATCCATACGCACCGTCATCGCCTTCAGGTAGCGCGGGAAATGCGACAATTGCGTATAGTCGTTATCGGCGATAAAGCGCTTGCCGACCAAGGCCTGCAACTGCGCCTGCATGTCGCAGGCCGCCTGCGCATGGGCTTTCAAGCCTTGCAGCTTTTTCGGCAAGCCATGGTACTCAGCCAGTATCTGCCCCGCCAACCTTGCGATCTCGTTCGCCAGCAGGTTCAGGCGTGATTTACCCTCTTCCCTGCGGGTATTGAACTCGCCGGAATTTTTCGGCAAAGGTTCCTGCAGGCAGGCCCTTTCCAAAGCGGCCTGGATGATCTGGTCGCGTAATTCCTCCTGCGAGCCCAGCGCCATGAATTGCATGCCCATCTGCTGCAGGCCCGGGATGTTTTTTTCCAGGAACTTCACTTGCTCCTTCAGTTGCAGCGCAAACAGGCGGCGCAAGCCTATCCGGTGTACGCGCGCCGCTTCGTCGGGGTCGTCAAACACTTCAATCTGGCAATGCGTAGTCTTGTCCACCAGCGCCGGATAGCCGATCAGGGTTTGCTTGCCCTGCTGGATTTCCAGCAACTCCGGCAGGCTGTCGAAGGTCCAGGCCGTCAGGGACTCCTGCTTGATCGGTGTCTTGCCCGGAGCAAGCGCCGATGCAGCGGCGGGCTTGCCACCGGCCTGCCTGACAGGCTCCGCTTGCGCCTTGCCTGCGCCGGAATCCAGCAGGCTGAGCTTTTCTGCGGACGCGATGCGCTGGAAGCTTTCGCGCGCCTGGCCGCCAAACTCGGCGCGCAAGGCCGGCAGGTTGCGCCCCATTTCCAGTTGCCGGCCATGCTCATCGACGATCTTGAAGTTCATCAAATGATGCGCCTGCAGGGTTTCAAACTTGAAGTCGGTGGTCTTGGTCAGCAAGCCGGTCTGTGCGCGGATGTCTGCAATCAGGGTGTCCAGGAAATTGCCCGTCCCGAACTCGTTGCGCTCGCAAAAGCCTGCCGCATAGTCAGGCAAAGGCACGCAATGCCGGCGGATTTTTTGCGGCAGCGATTTCAGCAGCAGATGCACTTTTTCCTTCAGCATGCCGGGCACCAGCCATTCGCAGCGGTCTGCCACGACCTGGTTCAGCGAAAACAGCGGCACTGTCAACGTGACGCCGTCGCGCGGGCTGCCGGGTTCGAAATGGTAGCTCAGCATCAGCGGCACGCCGGAAACCTGCATGCTCTTCGGAAACAGGTCCGTGGTAATGCCGGCGGCCTCATGCCGCATCAATTCTTCACGGTTGAGGTAAAGCAGTTTGGGATTTTGCGCCGTGGCTTGCTTATGCCATTGCTCAAACTGGACCGCATTATAGACGTCTGCCGGAATCAGCTTGTCGTAGAAAGCGGCGATCAACTCTTCGTCCACCAGCACGTCTACGCGGCGCGACTTGTGCTCCAGATTCTCGATCTCGCGCACCAGTTTCTGGTTAAACGCAAAGAACGGCGCACGGGTATCCAGCTCGCCGGCGACCAGTGCATCGCGGATGAAAATCTCGCGTGCTTCGGCCGGATGCGTCAAACCATACTGTATGCGCCGCTGGCTATAGACCACCAGGCCGTACAGGGTGGCGCGCTCAAAGGCCGAGACTTGTCCGGCGCGCTTTTCCCAGCGCGGTTCGCCATAGGATTTCTTCAGTAGATGACCGCCGACGCGCTCCAGCCACTCCGGCTGTATCTGCGCTATGCAGCGCCCGTACAGGCGGGTCGTATCCACCAGTTCGGCCGCCATCACCCAGCGCCCGGCCTTCTTGGCCAGGCTGGAGCCCGGCCAGATGAAAAACTTGATGCCGCGCGCGCCCAGGTAGTGCGCCTCTTCATCGGACTTGTAGCCTATATTCCCCAGCAGGCCGGTTAACAATGCCGTGTGCAACTGTTCATAGGTCGCGGGCAATTCATTCAAGCGCCAGCCCTGCTCGCGCACTATCGTCAACAGCTGGCTGTGCACGTCGCGCCATTCGCGCAGGCGCAATTGCGACAGGAAATTGGCGCGGCAATTGTCCATCAACTGGCGATTGGTCTTTTTGTGCTCGATCGCTTCTTCAAACCATTTCCAGATTTTCAGGTAGCTTTGAAATTCTGATTTTTCATCGGCAAATTTTTTGTGCGCCTGATCGGCCGCCGCCTGTGCCTCCAGCGGCCGGTCGCGCGGATCCTGCACCGACAGAGCCGACGCGATGACCAGCATCTCGCTCAGGCACTGGCTTTCCTTGCCGGCCAAAATCATGCGCCCTACCCTCGGGTCCAGCGGCAGCTTGCCCAATTGACGCCCCAAAGGCGTCAGGTGGTTTGCATCATCGACGGCTCCCAGCTCCTGCAATAGTTGATAGCCGTCGGCAATGGCGCGCCCCAACGGCGGCTCGATGAACGGGAAGCTCTCGACATCGGTCAGATGCAGGGTCTTCATCCGCAGGATGACCGAAGCCAGCGAGGAACGCAGGATTTCGGGCTCCGTGAATTTGGGCCTCTGCAAGAAATCCTGCTCGTCATACAGGCGTATGCACACGCCTGCCGCCACCCGGCCGCAACGGCCCGCGCGCTGGTTGGCGGCCGACTGCGCCACCGACTCAACCTGCAATTGCTCGACCTTGTTGCGATAGCTGTAGCGCTTGACCCTGGCCAGGCCCGCATCGACCACGTAGCGGATGCCGGGCACCGTCAGCGAGGTTTCCGCCACGTTGGTTGCCAGCACGATGCGGCGCGCATTGGATATTTTGAAGACGCGCTCCTGCTCCTGTACCGACAGGCGGGCAAACAAAGGCAATATCTCTACATGTGCAGGATGGTGCTTGCGCAACGCCTCGGCGGTATCGCGAATCTCGCGCTCGCCCGGCAAAAACACCAGCACATCGCCTGAGCCGATGCGGCACAGCTCATCGACCGCGTCGGTAATGGCCGTCATCAGGTCGCGCTCTTTGTCCTTGTCGGTATCCTGTACCGGCCGGTACCTGACTTCCACCGGATACAGCCGGCCCGACACTTCGATCACCGGCGCCGGCCGGATGACGGCGCCTTCGGCGGTGTTGACCGTCTCGCCAAAATGATTGGCAAATCTCTGCGCGTCTATCGTCGCCGAGGTGATGATCAGCTTCAGGTCGCGGCGCCTGGGCAGGATCTGTTTCAGGTATCCCAGCAGGAAATCAATGTTCAGGCTACGCTCGTGGGCCTCGTCGATGATGATGGTGTCGTATTGCTTTAGCAAGGGATCGGTCTGCGTCTCCGCCAGCAGGATGCCGTCGGTCATCAGCTTGACCGACGCGCCCTTGCTGAGCGTATCGGTAAAACGTACCTTGAAGCCGACGTTTTCACCCAGCGGCGAATTCAATTCCTGCGCGATCCGCTTTGCGGTGGACGAAGCGGCTATCCGGCGCGGCTGGGTATGGCCGATCAGGCCCTTTTGGCCCCGCCCCAGTTCCAGGCAGATCTTGGGCAATTGCGTGGTCTTGCCGGAGCCGGTTTCGCCACAGACGATGATGACCTGGTTTTTTTGCAGCGCTTCGGCAATCTCGGCGCGTCTGCCGGATACCGGCAACTCTTCCGGGAAACTGATCGGCGGCAAGGGATTGCGCAGCGGTGCCGGTGCCGTTGCCGCTACTGCT
>DATHMC010000273.1:0-26700 GCA_035487495.1 Undibacterium sp. | reverse complement strand
GCTGCGCCCGTCTATCCGGGGCGGCGTGCCGGTTTTCAGGCGACCTTGCGGCAAGGCCAATTCTTTCAGGCGTGCCGACAAAGAGATGGCCGGCGGGTCCCCTGCCCGGCCTGCCGCATAATTATTCAAGCCTACGTGTATTTTCCCGTCCAGGAAGGTGCCCGCGGTCAACACCACCGCGCGGCCACGGAATTGTATGCCTACCTGAGTCACGGCGCCGACCACCCTATCCCCCTCCACCAGCAAATCGTCGACCGCTTGCTGGAATAGCCACAGGTTGGGCTGGTTTTCCAGACGGCTGCGAATCGCCTGCTTGTACAGGATGCGGTCGGCCTGCGCGCGGGTGGCGCGCACTGCCGGTCCCTTGGAAGAATTCAGGATGCGGAACTGTATGCCGGCCTCGTCGGTGGCGATGGCCATCGCGCCGCCCATCGCATCGACCTCCTTGACCAGGTGGCCCTTGCCTATCCCGCCGATGGAGGGATTGCAGGACATCTGGCCCAGGGTTTCAATATTGTGGGTCAGCAGCAAGGTCTTCTGCCCCATGCGGGCAGCAGCCAGTGCGGCTTCGGTACCGGCGTGGCCGCCGCCAACCACAATCACGTCGAATTCTTTAGGATAGAACATAGCAGACTTCATCAATAAATCTCGGGGAGGCACGATTATAGTTTGTTTTGGACTAACGCAAATAATCAAAGCCGAATATACGCCTAAGCCCAGGCCAGTTTCGTGAAATATTGATGACCCAGCGTCGCCATTGTTTCACGTGAAACATGCAAATTGCCGCAACCGCATCGCCGTCACATCATTAGCCACTGCATGAATTTCGCCAGGAAAGGCGCGCAGATGAGGCTGATGCCGGCAAAGAACAAGATATACGACGAATTCAAACGCAGCCTGCTCAGCAGATCGGGAGCATTCCTTCTGGCCATTTTTTTTGTCGGCAACTGTCTGGGCTCAGGAAAAACAGCGACGGTTTTTGCTACAACTGCGGTATTCACCATCACCGCCCTCCGGTCGGGCTCAAGAGTAATGTCAGATAGCCGATGCTCCAAACCGGTTTCACCGGCATGGCGATGCACCGCCTCTGCCGCCGCATGGCCGGGTTGCGTATCGGCCGGTGCAACTTTCGATGCCGGATGATAGCCTGGCCCATGAGGCTGGCCGGTCGCCAGAGCGGGATGCTGCATGGCATGCATCGGCTCCAGGCTCGCATCGCCGTGCTCTTCATCCGGATCAAAAGAAAGGATGGAAACCGGGTCGTCATCTTCTTGCCGCAGAAATTTATCCATCAATTCGGGATCGACCGTGTCCGGCTGCTGCCCCTCTTCCGGGAACATGACCTCATACAACAATTCCTTGCCGGCCAGCTTGCGCACTGCCCGGTCAAAGCGTTCACGCGTCAGGCTTTTCAGCTTGAGCCGCAAGCCGGCATAGGTACTGACGCCGTCGGCAATGATCAGCACCAGGCGTTCGCTCTGGGTCAGGCCGCGCTGCTTATCCCGGATTTCGGCCCTGCCCGATTCCGTGCGTTGAAATATAACCCAATCCGGATATCCCACACCGCATCCTTCGCCAGGACTCGTCCATTATCATTATGTTTCACGTGAAACATAACACCCTATTTCAAGAATGCATCGTAGCCAGTCTTGACTATCAATGCGACCACCACCACCAGAAACATCTTGCGGACAAAACCGCTGCCATACTTTATTGCCAAACGGCTACCAGCTAGTGATCCTAACACTCCACACACCGCCATGGCCAAACCTACTTGCCAAATAACATTATTACTGTAACCAAACCACAACAAGGCGGCGGCATTGGTTGCCACGTTCAGCACTTTCGCCACCGCAGAGGCGCGCAGGAAATCGTAGCCGAACAGGCGGACGAACAAAAACATCAGGAAACTGCCGGTGCCGGGGCCAAAGAAACCATCGTAAAAACCTATGCCGCCACCCACCAGCATAGCCATCAATCGCTCCTTGTCGCCGTGATACAGCGGCGCATGCGTGCTGCCAAAGTCCTTCTTCTTAAACGTGTAGACCGCCACCGCCACCAGGATGACAGGCAGCGCCTTGCGCAAATAGGTGGGCGGGATGTGCGTTACCGCAAATGCGCCGGCGAAAGCAAATAGAAACGCCATCAGGGCGGCCGGCAAGACCATGCTCCAACGCAGGCGCACCGCCCTCACATAGTTCAGCGCCGCCGCCGAAGTGCCCCATATCCCGGCCAATTTATTGGTGCCAAGCAAGGCCGCCGGAGCCACATTAGGCATCGCGGAAAATAGCGCAGGCACCTGTATCAGGCCACCCCCGCCCACCACCGCATCGACAAATCCGGCAAAGAAAGCGGCCAATCCCAGTAATATAAAATCCATCAGGTAACACCTATAAGCTTGCTAATCGAGAATTATTTTCTTGCGACATCATACAAGATTGCGGCTGGCAGGCTTGAAATCTATTCAGGCGATGACCGGCGGCAGACTTGCTACAATAGGCCCAATAAGGAGAGAGACCATGAATAACTTTGAGTTCCGCACCGTCCCCTACCTCGTCAGCCAGATAGGAGCGGCCAGGCAGTTGGGCGAGTTGATCGAACAGCACTATCCGGCCGTCCAGCGCGTGTTGCTGGTCACCGACGCCGGCTTTGTCAAAACCGGATTGGTGGCACCCGTCATCGCCAGCCTGGAAAGCAAAAAACTGCAGGTCGCGGTATTTTCCGACGTGATCGCCGATCCGCCGGAAGCCATCGTGCACCAGGCGGTAGCCGATGCAAAGCAGAAAGACGTCCAGCTGGTCGTCGGCCTGGGCGGCGGCAGCTCGATGGACGTGGCCAAATTGATCGCCGTGCTGGCCGGCAACGAACAGCCGCTCAGCAGCATGTATGGGATAGGCAATGTCAAGGGCGGCCGCCTGCCGCTGATCCAGATACCGACCACCGCCGGTACCGGCTCCGAAGTGACCCCGATCTCCATCGTCACCACCGGCGCCACCACCAAGATGGGCGTGGTCGCTCCGCAGCTGTATGCAGACATCGCCATCCTGGACGCCGAATTGACCACCGGCCTGCCGGCCAAGGTCACCGCCGCCACCGGCATCGACGCGATGGTGCATGCGATAGAGGCGTACACCACCAAGCACAAGAAGAATCCGCTGTCCGATATGCTGGCCCGCCAGGCGCTAAGCTTGCTATGGAACAATATCGACCAAGCTTGCACCAATGGCAACAATCTGCCAGCCAGGCAGGCGATGCTGCTGGGCGCGATGCTGGCCGGCCAGTCGTTTGCCAACGCACCTTGCGCCGCAGTGCACGCGCTGGCCTACCCGATAGGCGGCATCTTCCACGTGCCGCACGGGCTGTCCAATTCCCTGGTGCTGCCGCACGTGCTGCGCTTCAATGCACCGGACGCGGCCAGCCTGTACGCAGAACTGGCGAGCATCGTCGCGCCGCAGGCGCAAGGCAGCGACGAGGCGCGCAGCACGGCGTTGATCAATGCGATGGCGGCGCTGGCCGCACGGGTCGGCATAGAGACGCAATTGCGGCAGGTGGGCATCGCCGAAAAAGACCTGGACCGGCTGGCTGGCGACGCCATGCTGCAAACCCGCCTGCTGGGCAATAACCCGCGGGAAGTCACGCTGGAAAACGCGCGCGCGATCTACGCCGCGGCACTGTAAGAAGCGTTCAGGCAGCCCCGCAAACGCCGGCCCCGCTTCAGTTGGCCGGCGTCTTTTTTGCCGCGATTTCGCGCTGAAACTCCTGCAAGCGGCCGGCGATACGCTGGCCGACAAACATGCGCGGATCGGAGTGCTCAAAACCCTGCCGAGACTCGCGCGCGCTGATGATGGGCTTGGCCAGCTCAAAAGCGGCGATGAAAGAATCGGTCTGCTGCAAAGCCTCGTCGAAATAGGCTTCGCCGAAATACGTAAACTCCGCTTCGTTGCTGCAGCCGAAGGAGGTCTTGTCCGCCGCCGCCGCGGTCATCACCAGCGTGTCTTCGGTTTTCAAGGCGTCGATGAAGCCGCCGGCATAGCAGGCCGAAATCACGATGACACGATGGCGTATGCCCGATGCGTCCAGCATCGCGCGCAGCCGCCGCGGATCAAGTTCATTCAACTGCATGCCATCGAATTCCAGCGAAAACCGGTGGTCATGCGAGCCGTGCGAGCTCAGGTACAAGAACAGCACATCCCGGCGTGTGTCCATCACCTGGGCAATCCGGTTCAGGCTCATCTGCATGCTGGTCACGCTGGCGATCGGCATCTCCCGCACCGACTTCGGGTTATTGATCAGCGTCAGCGAGCGCCCGGCAGTGCCGAAGCGCCGGTCGAACATCCGGCGCACGTAGTTCACCTCTTTCATGAATACGTCCTGCCCGGCATAACCTGCCACGCCGAGGAAGTAGAGTTTGATGTCGCCGCCGGGCCCTGCGCTCAAAGCCGCCAGCTGGCGACGCAGCAATTGCGGCTGCAGGTAGAACACGTCTTCCGTCTGCAGTTCCTGCCCGGCCTGGGCAGCGTAATCCCGCGCGGCGGCCCACAGCGTGCGGTCGATGTAGATTTGTGTAAACGGCCCCGCCAGCAATACCGTCAACACCGCGCAAGCCGGCCCAAACGCGGGAAAATGCCGCTGCAGCAAACGCACCGCAGCCAGCGAGCAAGCCAGTACCAGCCATATCAGGCGCAACAGGAAGCCATAGCGGTCCAGATATCTCTGCACAGAAGCGAGCCAGTATCCCGGCACCGACTGCGGCAACAACTCCAGCAGGTACTGCAACAGCACGATACCGTAGTCGACGGCGAGCATGGTGGCCGTCAGCATGATCGCCACCGTCAGCAAGGCCTGCGGCCGCCGCCAGCAGGCGGTCAGTCCCCACGCGGCCAACAGGATGACGGGCACGTTCAGCAGCAAACCGCCGAGGCCGTAGACGACGAACACGCCGCCGCTGCCGACCTGCGCATAGTCGCTCGCAAATTGCAGCAGCATGCCGAACAACACCAGCAACAGCAGCTGCGCCGGGCTGGCGTGGATGCTGTCGGGAGCCACGCGCAGGAAGCAGGCGGCGCGCAGGCCCGCCTTCACATTGTGAAAAAACGCAAAGGGGCGGTAGCTAAGCGGCGTAGGCGGCGTATGGTCAAATACCGATGACGGCATGTGGATATTCCAATAAAAAATGGTGTATAGCAGCACGGCTAGTCTAACCCGCAAAGCCCATCTTCACATCGGCTTGCAGCAGCGCGGAAAAAAACCCGGGTACGCCAGCGCGCGCCCGGGTTTTCCTTAGCCCTGTGTTGCTTAAGTTGCTTAAGCGCGCTTGCCCAGCCGGGCGCCGATCTCGCCGACGATGCCGCGCCGGAAAGCCAGCACGCAGACAATGAAGATCAGGCCGGTGACTATCGTGATGGATTCGCCCAGCGAATGGAACCAATCCACCGTCGTCAGCCGCGCCAGCAGGTCGCCCAGGTCGCCCAGCTTGTTCTCCAGCGCGATAATGATGATCGCTCCCACGATGGGGCCGACGACCGTGCCCAGGCCGCCTACCAGCGTCATCAGCACCACCAGGCCGGACATGGTCCAGTGGACGTCGGTCAGCGTCTCAAAGCCCAGTACCAGGGTCTTGGTGGCGCCTGCCAGGCCTGCCAGCGCCGCCGACAGCACGAAGGCCAGCAGCTTGTATTTATCCACGTCGTAGCCCAGCGACACGGCGCGCGGTTCATTTTCCTTGATGGCCTTCAGCACCTGGCCGAAAGGAGAATGGATGGTGCGCACGATCAGCACAAAGCCGGCTATCGCGATCGCCAACACCACATAGTACAGGCTGAGGTCCGATTCCAGGTTCAGCACGCCCAGCAATTTGCCGCGCGGTACGCCCTGCAGGCCGTCTTCGCCGCCGGTGAACTTCGCTTGCAGGAACACGAAGTACAGCATCTGCGCCAGCGCCAGCGTGATCATCGTGAAGTAGATGCCCTGCCTGCGTATCGCCAGGCTGCCCATCACCAGGCCGATGCCGGCGCCGGCCAGCATCCCCAGGATCAGCCCCAGTTCGGTCGGCAGGCCGGCCGATTTCAGCGCCCAGCCGGCGACGTAGCCGGCGCCGCCGAAAAAGGCCGCATGGCCGAACGACAGCAAGCCGGTAAACCCGATCAGCAGGTTGAAGGCGCAGGCAAACAAGGCAAAGCACAGCAGCTTCATCAGGAACACCGGATACATCAGCTGCGGTGCGACCAGCAGCGCCAGCAGCGCAATGCCATATCCAATTTTCTTATTCATAGTGGGCGCCATTCAGATTAGCTATTTCTCTTTGCCGAACAAGCCGGCCGGACGGATGATCAGCACAATGGCCATCACGACAAACACCACGGTGGCCGAGCCCTCGGGATAAAACACGCGGGTCAGGCCCTCGATGATGCCCAGTCCCAGCCCGGTCAGGATGGAACCCAGGATGGAGCCCATGCCGCCTATCACCACCACCGCAAACACCGTGATGATCAGGTTGGAGCCCATCAACGGCGACACCTGTATCACCGGCGCCGCCAGCACGCCGGCAAAGGCCGCCAGCGCCACGCCGAAGCCGTAGGTCAGCGTAACCATCAAGGGCACGTTGACGCCGAAGGCTTCCACCAGCTTGGGGTTCTCGGTGCCGGCGCGCAGATAGGCGCCGAGCTTGGTCTTCTCGATCACGAACCAGGTCGCAAAGCACACCACCAGCGAAGCGGCGACAACCCAGGCGCGATAATTCGGCAAGATCATGAAACCCAGGTTGGTCGCGCCCGACAACGCATCCGGCACCGAATAAGGCTGGCCGGACACGCCGTAGAAAGAGCGGAACAGCCCTTCCAGCAACAGCGTAATGCCAAAGGTCAGCAGCAGGCCGTACACGTGGTCCAGCTTGTACAGCCAGCGCAGCATGGTCTTCTCGATCACGATGCCGAACAGGCCGACCAGCAAAGGCGCCGCCACCAGCATCACCCAGTAATTCAAGCCCAGGTAGTTCAGCCCCATCCAGGCCAGGAACGCACCCATCATATACAGGGCGCCGTGGGCAAAATTAATCACGTTCAACAAGCCGAAAATAACGGCCAGGCCCAGCGACAGCATCGCGTAGAACGAGCCGTTCACCAATCCCAGCAGCAACTGGCTCAACATCGCTTGCAGCGGTATACCAAATATTTCCATGGCGACTTCATGAAAAAAATCACCCTGGCGGGTGAAAAATCAGAGAGCTGGCGCACTGCCCTGCGACGAGATTCCAGTGCAGCGCGCCAGGTGTTAGGACAAATTATTAAAGCTTATTTCCACAAAGAGCACTTGCTTTCAGCCTTGGTGGTGAAAGCCTGTTCGCCGGGAATAGCCTGCACCACCTTGTAGTAATCCCAAGGGTATTTGGAATCGGCCTGGTTCTTCACCTGCATCAGGTACATGTCATGGATCATGCTGCCGTCGCCGCGGATGTAGCCGTTCTTCGCATACATGTCATTGATCTTCATCGAACGCAGCTTCGCCAATACCTTGTCGGTATCGTCGGAACCGGCCGCTTTTACCGCATTCAGGTACTGGATGGTGGCGGAGTAGTCGGCTGCCTGCAAACTGGAAGGCATCTTTTTCATCTTGCCGAAATAGCGGCGCGCCCAGGTGCGGGTTTCTTCATTCTGGTCCCAGTACCAGCTATCGGTCAGGTACATGCCGTGGGTCAGGTTCAGCGTCAGCGAATGCACGTCGTTGATGAACATCAGCAAGCCGGCCAGCTTCATGGTCTTGGTGATGCCGAACTCATTCGCGGCCTTGATCGCATTGATGGTGTCGCCGCCGGCATTGGCCAGGCCGAGTATCTGCGCCTTGGACGATTGCGCCTGCAGCAGGAAGGATGAGAAGTCGGAAGCCGACAACGGATGCCTGACCGAGCCCACCACCGTGCCGCCGGAGGCTTTGACCACCGCCGAAGTATCGCCTTCCAGCGACGCGCCGAAGGCGTAATCGGCGGTCAGAAAGAACCAGCTCTTGCCGCCTTGTTTGACCACCGCTGAGCCTGTGCCCTTGGCCAGCGCCACCGTGTCGTACGCATAGTGGAGAGTGTAAGGCGTGCATTCTTCATTGGTCAGGCGGGCTGTGCCGGCGCCGATGGAGATGAAGGCCTTTTTCTTTTCTGCCGCCACCTTCGACATCGACAGGCCGGTGCCGGAGTTGGTGCCGCCGATCAGCATGTCCACGCCGTCGCGGTCGAACCATTCGCGCGCCTTGCTGGCGGCGATATCCGCCTTGTTTTGATGGTCGGCGGTCACCACTTCAATTTTCTTGCCGAGCACGGTGCCGCCGAAATCGGCAACCGCCATCTTGATCGCCTCTACCCCGCCCTGGCCGTCGATATCGGAATACAGGCCGGACAGATCAGTGATGAAGCCGATCTTGACCACGTCGCCGGAAATTTGCGCAGAAGCCGGACCTGCCAACCCGACCAGGGCAGCAGACACAGCAAGAGTCAGGGCTTTGAGTTTTGTTTTCATTTGTCATCTCCGTTCATTATTAAACAGCTTGTTTTAAGACCAGCTTCTTCGTGACCAGTTACTTATTCAGCTACCTGCCCGGCTCCATGAGCCGTCAACTACACACCCAATAATTCATTCAGCACCGACATCTTGTCGTTCAGTTCCGAAGCGCCGAAAGTTTCGACGATCTGCCCATGCTCCATCACATAAAACCGGTCCGCCAGCGGTGCGGCAAAGCGGAAATTCTGTTCCACCATCACGATCGTATAGCCCTTTTGTTTCAGCATCGTGATCATTCTCGCCAGCACCTGCACGATCACCGGCGCCAGGCCTTCGGATATTTCATCCAGCAGCAGCAGGCGCGCGCCGGTGCGCAGGATGCGGGCCACCGCCAGCATTTGCTGCTCGCCGCCGGACAGGCGCGTGCCCTGGCTGGTTTTGCGCTCGGCCAGGTTGGGAAACATCGCATAGATCTCGTCGATGGACATGCCCTTGTCGGTGCTGGATACCGACGGCGGCAACATCAGGTTTTCTTCGGTGGACAAGGAGGAAAATATGCCGCGCTCTTCCGGGCAATAGCCCACGCCCAGATGCGCCACCTTATAGGTAGGCAGATGGATGGCTTCGGTGCCGTTGATCTTGATCGAACCCTTGCGCGCGCCGGTCAGGCCCATGATCGCGCGCATGGTCGTGGTGCGGCCGGCGCCGTTGCGGCCCAGCAGGGTCACCACTTCGCCCGGATTCACCACCAGGTTCACGTCATGCAGGATATGGGACTCGCCGTACCAGGCTTGCAAATGGCTGATTTCCAGCGCCGGGGTCTGGCCGCCGCTCATGCGTGGGCTCCTTCCAGCGCACCCGATGTCGTTCCCATATAGGCTTCCATCACTTTAGGATTTTGCGATACTTCTTCATAGCAGCCTTCGGCCAGCATCGCACCGCGCTGCAATACCGAAATCTTGTCGCAGATGCCGGACACCACGTTCATATTATGTTCCACCATCAGGATGGTGCGCCCGGCGGAGACCTTCTTGATCAGCTCCGTGACGCGGTGCACGTCTTCGTGCCCCATGCCCTGCGTCGGTTCATCCAGCAGCATCAATTCCGGCTCCATCGCCAGCGTAGTGGCGATTTCCAGCGCGCGCTTGCGGCCATACGGCAAATCGACGGTGACGGTATCGGCAAACTCGGTCAGGTCGACCTGGGCCAGCAATTCCATCGCCTGGTCATTCAGGCGCGACAGGCTGCGCTCGCTTTTCCAGAAATAAAAAGAAGTGCCCAGGCTGCGCTGCAAACCTATGCGCACGTTTTCCATCACGGTCAGGTGCGGGAACACGGCGGAAATCTGGAAGGAGCGGATGATGCCCTGGCGCGCGATCTGCGCAGGCTTGGCCGCGGTAATATCGCGGCCATTGAATAGTATCTGTCCCGAGGTGGGGACCAGGAACTTGGTCAGCAGGTTGAAGCACGTGGTCTTGCCGGCTCCGTTGGGGCCGATCAACGCATGTATATGCCCGCGCTGCACCCGCAAGTTAACCTCGCTGACAGCGGTAAAGCCCTTGAACTCTTTGGTCAGGTTCTTGGTCTCCAGAATGACATCGGCCATCTGCTCTCCTTGTTTTGAATCTGGAAGCGCTGACCGCCGGCGGGCGCCAACGATCATCTGCATCCCGACATTGCTTATTGCTGCAATTGTTTACTCAGTTCGCCGCTCTTGGTCGACGATTTCTTGAGGATATACTTTTTACCAAGCTTTTTATAGTACACAGCGCTTGGAGTTTTCAACAATACGGTATAACTACTGTAAGTAGTAACCACAAGTGTCAGGCAATCCAAGCACATTTCCTATGCATTCCGGCGCCGCGCATGATTGAAGAATGCGTGGCCGGCCAGCCGGAAAACCGTCTTATTAAAACACAATTTAGCGAGGTGTTGACAACATAAATGCGGCGGCCTTTTCCGCGATCATGATCGTCGGCGAATTGGTATTGCCGGAGGTGATGGTCGGCATCACGGAGGCATCCGCCACCCGCAGCCCGCGTATGCCGCGTACCCGCAGCTGGCTGTCCACCACCGCCGCCGCATCGTCGGCGCGCCCCATCTTGCAGGTGCCGACCGGATGGAAGATCGTCGTGCCTATGTCGCCGGCGGCCCTGGCCAACTCTTCTTCGGTGCGGAACTGGGCGCCCGGCTTCATTTCTTCCGGCGCGTATTTCTGCATCGCCGGCGCCGCGACGATGCTGCGGGTCAGCGTCAGCGAAGCGGCGGCGATCTTGCGGTCCTCCGGCGTGCTCAGGTAATTCGGCGTGATCTTCGGCGCCGCCAGCGGGTCGCTGCCGGCGATGCGCACGTGGCCGCGCGAGGTCGGCCGCAGGTTGCAGACGCTGGCCGTAAAGGCCGGGAAATCATGCAGGGGATCGCCGAATTTTTCCAGCGACAAGGGCTGCACGTGGTACTGCAGATTGGGCGTCTGCTGCGACGCGTCGGACCGGGTAAACGCGCCCAGCTGCGACGGCGCCATCGACATCGGCCCGCTTTGCAGCAGCATGTACTCCAGGCCTATGCGGGCCTTGCCCAGCCAGCTGTTGGCCATCTTGTTCAGCGTCCTGGCGCCGCTGATCTTGAACGCGGAACGGATCTGCAAATGGTCCTGCAGGTTTTCGCCGACGCCGGGCAAGTCATGCTGCACTTCCACGCCGACGCTGTGCAGGTGCGCCGCCGCGCCTATGCCGGATTGCTGCAGGATGGCCGGCGAGCCTATCGCCCCCGCGGCCAGCACCGTTTCCCGTTCGGACTCGGCAAACCAGTGCTTGCCGCCGCCGATAAATTCCACCCCGGTGCAGCGCTTGCCCTGCTCCGTGCTTTCCATCCGCAAGCGCTGCACCTGGCAGCCGGTCATGATGGTCAGGTTGTGCCTTGCGGCCGCCGGCCGCAGGAAAGCCTTGGAAGCATTCCAGCGTATGCCGCGCTTCTGGTTCACGTCAAAATAGCCGCAGCCCTCGTTATCGCCGCGGTTGAAATCCTCGCTCTGCGGTATGCCGACCTGCGCTGCCGCCGCCCGGAACGCATCCAGGATTTCCCACGACAGCCGCTGCTTCTCCACCCGCCACTCGCCGCCGGCGCCGTGAAAGGCGTCGCCGCCGCCGTAATGGTCTTCGCTCTTTTTAAACACCGGCAACACCTGCTCCCAGCGCCAGCCGGGGTCACCGCTCAACTCCGCCCACAAGTCATAGTCACGCTGCTGGCCGCGCATATAGATCATGCCGTTGATCGACGAGCTGCCGCCCAGCACCTTGCCGCGCGGATAAATCAGGCTGCGCCCGTTCAGCCCAGGCTCGGACTCGGTCTTGAACATCCAGTCGGTGCGCGGATTATTGATGCAGTACAGGTAGCCGACCGGGATATGGATCCACACATAGTCATCCTTGCCGCCGGCTTCCAGCAATAGCACATTGACCTTGCTGTCGGCGCTAAGCCGATTGGCCAGCACGCAACCGGCAGTACCCGCACCGATGATGACGTAATCAAACTTGCCGGCTGATTCCATGTGTGTTTTCTTTCAATTGTATGCATTGAATGTTGAGCCAGAATACGCGTGGGCACAGGTGCCCACCCTACCGCCCAAATTGAGATATCCTGATGCTGACGTTGGGGTTGTCTTTGACCTTTACCGCTGGGGACGCTGCATTTTGTGCATGGCAGAAAATGGATCAGAAACAGACGTTGTCTGAGCGCAGCGAGTTTCGTCTGTTTCCCATTTTTTGCCACGCACAAAATGTGATGGCGCTTGCGTCATCACCCGAAGGGCAAGTCTGCGGTCGCCTTTCTTTGCTTACTTTCTTTGGCGAAGCAAAGAAAGTGAGTGGCCGCCGGGCCACTCCCGGCCAGCAATCTCAAAAACCAGACGACCGCAAACGATAAGAGCTACTTCGCCACCGGCATAGTAAACTCCGCCCCCTTATCAATGCTATCCGGCCACCGCTGCATAATAGACTTGTAACGCGTATAAAAGCGCACGCCCTCCTCACCGTAAGCATGCACATCGCCAAACAGCGAACGCTTCCAGCCGCCGAAAGAATGCCAGGCCATAGGCACCGGAATAGGCACATTGATGCCGACCATGCCCACCTGTATGCGGCGCGAGAATTCGCGCGCGGTATTGCCGTCCGACGTGAACAGCGACACGCCGTTGCCGAACTCATGCGCATTGATCAGGTTCACCGCCGCGGCAAAATCCGGCACCCGCACCACGCATAATACCGGCCCGAAAATTTCTTCCCGGTGGATCTTCATACCCTGTTTCACGTGGTCGAACAAGCTGCCGCCCAGGAAGAAGCCGCCTTCGTGCCCCGCCACTTTCAAGCCGCGCCCATCCACCAGCAACGTGGCGCCCTCTTCTATGCCGTCGGCGATATAGCCCTCGATCTTGGCCTTGTGCACCGCAGTGACCACCGGGCCCATCTCGGCATCGGGCTCCATGCCGTTCTTGATCTTCAGCGCCTGCACGCGCGGCACCAGCGCCTGCACCAGCTTGTCGGCGACGTTGCCGACCGCGACCGCCACCGAGATCGCCATGCAGCGTTCGCCGGCAGAACCGTAGGCGGCGCCCATCAGCGCATCGACCGCCTGTTCCAGGTTGGCGTCCGGCATCACGACCAGGTGGTTTTTCGCGCCGCCCAGCGCCTGCACGCGCTTGCCGTGGCGGGTGCCTTCGCTATAGATGTATTCCGCGATAGGGGTGGAGCCGACGAAGGAGATGGCCGCGACATCCGGATGATGCAGCAAGGCATCCACCGCGACCTTGTCGCCCTGCACCACGTTGAATACGCCGTCCGGCAGGCCCGCCTGCCTGAACAGCTCGGCAATCAGCAAGGCCGCCGAAGGATCGCGTTCGGACGGTTTCAGGATAAAGGTGTTGCCGGTCGCGATCGCCAGCGGCGCCATCCACATCGGCACCATGAAGGGGAAATTGAACGGCGTGATGCCGGCGGTGACGCCCAGCGGCTGGCGCAGGTTGAAATTGTCTATGCCGCCGCCGATATTGTCGGAAAACTGGGTCTTCAGCAATTGCGGCATGCCGCAGGCAAATTCCACCACTTCGATCCCGCGCGTCACTTCGCCCATCGCATCCGACAAGACCTTGCCGTGTTCGCGCGTGATGGTCGCGGCAATTTCCTTGTGGTGCCGGTCCAGCAATTCCTTGAACTTGAACATGACCCGGGCGCGTTTCAGCGGCGCGGTTTCAGCCCAGGCCGGCGCTGCCGCCTTGGCCGCCGCTACCGCCGCATCCACTTCCGCCGCGCTGGCCAGGACCACCCTGCCGGACACTTCGCCGGTGGCGGGATTGAACACGTCCTGCTCGCGGCCGCTGTCGGAAGGGCTGCGCTGGCCGTTGATATAGTGCGGGATCAACGCGGGAGAAGTGGCGGATGACATAAGGAAACCTTTGGGATGGATAGGGACGTCTCCAAGAATAATCCAGCGCACAGGGCTAATCCAATGAGTTATTATCAATAGCAATATAAGACCTGCTTATAATGAAAATACAATAAGCGGAACTAGAACCCGGGATGCAATGCAATGGATCTGACCCAGCTACGCGCTTTTGTAACCGTCGCCAAGGAGGGCAACCTGACGCGCGCGGCCGAGCGCCTGCACGTGACCCAGCCCGCGGTCAGCCTGCAGATCAAGTCGCTGCAGGATGAGCTGAAGCTGCAATTATTCAACCGCAGCGCCGCCGGCATGAGCCTCAGCAGTGACGGCGCCAAGCTGTTGCCGTATGCAGAGCGGGTGCTGGCCAACGTCGCCGAGTTCAGGCAGGCCTCCGATACGCTGCATAGCACGCTGTCCGGCGAACTGGCGGTCGGCACCATACTCGATCCCGAGTTCACCCGCCTCGGCATCTTCCTGAAACGCCTGGTGGAAACTTATCCACAGCTGTCCACCAAGCTGCAGCACGGCATGTCCGGCTCGGTACTGCAAAGGGTGCGCAGCGGCGAACTGGATGTGGGCTTCTACCTGGGCCGCCCGCCGGACGACGGCAAAATCGCCTGCCACGCGCTGAGCCTGACCAGCTTCAGCTATCGGGTGGTGGCGCCCAGCGGCTGGAAAAGCCGGGTCAGCGGCAAAGGCTGGGCGGCGCTGGCGCAATTGCCGTGGATATGGACACCGCCGGAGTCCGCCCACCACCGCCTGCTGAGCAAGGTATTTGCCGAATACAACGTCAGCCCGAACAAGGTCGCGCTGGTCGACCAGGAACCATCGATGCTGGACCTGGTGAAATCCGGGGTCGGCCTCAGCCTGCTGCGCGATTCGATCGCGATACGCGAAGCGCACGCGCACGGTCTGGTGATCGCCGATGCCGTCAGCTTATCCACGGAGCTCAGCTTCATCACGCTGGAAAAGCGCAAGAACGAGGCGATGATCGCCGCCGTCTTCAGCCTGCTCAAACAATGCTGGGGCCTGGAAGACGGCTGATCCTGCCGGGCCGGCTTATCTTTTGCCCCGGCGCCGTTGCTTGCATGGCAAAATAATGCTCGAATGTAACAACAAGAGTATATTGCTACATTTCAATTTTTGCATTGCGGAGTACACGGTGATCAAATCCTGTGCCTTAAGCCTGCTCATGTGCACGCCCCTGATGGCGCAGGCGAACAGCCTCAAGCTGCTGATACAAGAATTCGCGCCTTTTACGCATACCGATTTCCAGAGCACCGAGATACACGGTTTCGTCGCCGACAAGGTCGCCGAAATCATGAAACGCGCCGGCGAGAGCTACACCGTCACCAGCACTTCGCTGGCACGCGCCTACCAGGCCGCGCTGACCGAAGAGAATACCTGCATGTTCGCGTTTCGCCGCACCCCGGACCGGGAAAAGTATTTCAAATGGGTGGGGCCGCTGACCACCGACAACTGGGTGCTGTACGGCCGGAAGAGCGACCCCCGCGCCTTGAAGGGCATAGAGGACGCCAAACCGTATACGATAGGCTCGTACCGGAACGCCGCCACCGGCCTGTACCTGCAGGAACAGGGCTATAAAATACAATTCGCCAACCAGGATGACGACAATCCCAGGCTGCTGGTCAACGGCAGGCTGGATTACTGGATCGTGTCGGAACTGCACGGCATGTTCCTGGCACAGCAACAGGGTTACTGGAACGATATCAGCAAAGTCGCCAAATACCGCAATATAGACCTGTACATGTTGTGCAATGCCAAAATGGACAAGCAGCGCATAGACAATTTCAATCAACTCAACAGCGACATCGACCATGACGGCACGATGGACAAGCTGGTCCGCAAATACGGCATCAAGTAAGAGCAGATTCAGGATTGGGCATTCCCCGTGCCATCCCATGCAATTCAGGCGATAATGTGGCCCTGAAGCGAGGAAACGTACCATGAGATCCACCAAGGCAAGCTACGCCATATCAAGACTGAAAGACCGCAGCGACAATGCGCCGTATTCCATGGTCAGCACCGCCGACGGCCGTTTCTATCTGGTGCTCGCCAACGGCGACGCCGACCCGGAAAAATTGAACGAACCGATGGAGCTGGATGAGTTCGTCCGTTTCGTCAACGCGCAGGGCAAACAGCAGCCGAAGAAAATCAGCAAGCTGGATGTCGCCTTTGAAGCAAAGCTGCGCAAGAAGCCGGAATAAACCCGCGGCAAGCCCGAAGCCGCCGCGGCAGCCATAGTTAACCCTTCCCTGAAAGCCAAAGCATGAGAATCCGCGTATTGTCCGCCGCCGTCGCCATTGCAGCCGCCGGCTTGTTGCCATTGAGTGCATCTACCGCCTTGGCGACGCCCGCCGCCAAGGCCGCCGCCGCGCCGCTGACGCTGCAAACCATCGACACCAAGGTCGGCACCGGCAAGGAAGCCGCAGCCGGCACCGTGGTCACCGTGCACTACACCGGCTGGATCTACAGCCCCAAGGCAGACAAGCAGCACGGCGTGCAATTCGATAGCTCGCAAGGGCGCGGCCCGTTCAGCTTCCCGCTGGGCGCAGGCCGGGTCATCCAGGGCTGGGATCAGGGCGTGGCAGGCATGAAGGTAGGCGGCAAGCGCACGCTGATCATCCCCAGCGCACTCGCGTATGGCGACAGCGGCGCCGGCAGCAAGATACCGCCGGGCAGCAACCTGATCTTCGACGTCGAACTGGTCGGCGTGAGGTAAGGCCGGTGCCGCAACTGAGCTATTTGCAAGCCTATCCCGAGCAACTGCTGAGCCAGGTCAGGCAGCTGATAGCCCAGGACAAGCTGGGCGAAACGCTGCTGCGCAAATACGCCGGCGCGCATGAGGTGCGCACCGACAAGGCCTTGTACGCCTATGTGCAAGACCTGAAAAACCGCTACCTGCGCAACGGCGAGCAAATCAGCAAGGTCGCCTTCGACAGCAAGATCAAGGTGATCCAGCACGCGCTGGGCCAACATACCTATATCTCGCGGGTGCAAGGCAACAAGCTGAAGTCCAAGCATGAAATCCGGGTCGCCAGCCTGTTCAAATACGTGCCCGACGAATTCCTCAGGATGATCGTGGTGCACGAACTGGCGCACCTGAAAGAGAAGGAACACAACAAGGCTTTCTACAAGTTGTGCACGCACATGGAACCGAACTACCATCAGTATGAACTGGACCTGCGGCTGTACCTGACGCAGGTGGAGCTGTTCGGGACCGAACTGTGGATAACTGGCGCTACCGCTGCCTGAGCTGCCCGGGCTGCGCAGCGGACTGGCCGCAGACGCGGTAGATTTTTCTGCCGCAACGCACAACAGCGGGCGCGAATTATCCACAGCCTATCGCTTACACTGAGGTTTTCCATTCCTTCGACCGCACATGGCATATCTACTGGCACTAGATCAGGGCACGTCCAGTTCCCGCAGCATCCTGTTTGACGACCAGGGCAATATCGTCGCCTCGGCCCAGCAGGAATTCCCGCAGATTTTCCCGCAGCCGGGCTGGGTGGAACACGACCCTGTGGATATCTGGCAAAGCCAGCTCGCCACTTGCCGCCAGGTGCTGGGCCAGGCCAAGATCCGCGTCGCCGACATCGCCGCGCTGGGCATCGCCAACCAGCGCGAAACCACGATCGTGTGGGAAAGGGCCAGCGGCAAACCCATTTTCAATGCGATCGTCTGGCAGGACCGGCGCACCGAGGCATTTTGCAACGAGCTGCGCGCGCAAGGCCATGCCGAACTGATACGGCAAAAAACCGGGCTGATCCTGGACCCGTATTTTTCCGCCACCAAGCTGAAGTGGATACTGGACACGGTACCCAATGCACGCGCGCAGGCCGCACGCGGCGAACTGGCCTTCGGCACCGTGGACAGCTGGCTGAGCTGGCAGCTCAGCGAAGGCAAATTGCACGTCACCGACGTCAGCAATGCGTCGCGCACCATGCTGTGGAATATCCACCAGGGCTGCTGGGACCAGGAATTATTGGATTGCTTCGATATCCCGCGCGCGCTGCTGCCGGAGGTCCATCCGTCCAGCCACCGCTACGGCCAGACCGCGCTGTTCGGCAGCCCCATCAGCATCGCCGGTATCGCCGGCGACCAGCAGGCGGCACTGTTCGGCCAGGCCTGCTTCAAACCCGGCATGGCCAAGAACACCTATGGCACCGGCTGTTTCATGCTGATGCATACCGGCAGCGACTGCGCGGTGTCCAGCAACGGCCTGATCAGCACCGCAGCCTGCCAGGTCGATGCGCGGCCGCAGTATGCGCTGGAAGGCAGCGTCTTCATCGGCGGTGCGGTGGTCCAGTGGCTGCGCGACGGCCTGAAGGCGATCCAGCACTCCACCGATGTGGAACAGCTTGCGGCGAGCGTGCCGGATTCGGGCGGCGTAGTGTTCGTGCCGTCGTTTACCGGCCTCGGCGCACCCTACTGGGTGCCTGCCGCCAAAGGCGCGATCCTCGGCCTGAGCCGCGGCACCACGGTGGCCCATATCGCCAGGGCCGCACTGGAATCGATCGCCTTCCAGAGCACCGACCTGCTGCTGGCGATGACGCGCGACGCGGTCTCGCCCATCAATGAACTGCGGGTAGACGGCGGCGCGGCGGCGAACAACCTGCTGCTGCAATTCCAGGCCAACCTGCTGGGCATACCGGTGATACGGCCCAAGGTCACCGAGACCACCGCGCTCGGCGCCGCCTACCTGGCCGGCCTGGGCGTCGGTGTTTTCCACAGCACCGAGCAGTGCGCGGCGCAATGGCAAATGGAGAGGACTTTCCTGCCCACCATGAGCCGCGACCAGGCCGGTGCCTTGATGCAGCAATGGGAACAGGCGATAGGGCGGGTGCGCTAGCCTGTGGATAAGCGGCTGTGATTCGTTGCCCCAAATAAAAAAGACGACCGCTAGGCCGTCTTTTTTCGTTCCTGGATCGAAGCTTAACCTTCGGAAACCAGCTTGCCGTTCACCTCGCGCACGCGGTCGCCGACTCGCCAGCCATCCTGTGGAAAACTGCGTACCTTGCCGTCGTCCATGCGCACCTTGACGATGTACGAGGTCGAAGTCTTGGAGCGTTTTTCCACTTCGTTACCGGCATAGCCGCCGCCTACCGCACCGGCTACCGTCGCCAGCGCATTACCGTTGCCGTGGCCGATCTGGTGACCCAGCACGCCGCCCAGCACCGCGCCGGCAGCCACGCCCAGGCCGCTGGTCTGCGCCTGATGCTGCACTGCCTGTATCGACTCTACGCGGCCGCAATGTTTGCACACGGCAGGCCGGGATTCGGCCGCTGCCGGCGCAGGATTGCGATACTCAGGGCTGGCCTGCGCCACTTGTGCCGAGTACGGCTGCGAACCCTGCGGATCGCGCGAATTATTTGGCGCATAGCCTTGATACGCCGGCGTATTGCCTTGCTGCTGCGACTGCGGTGCGGTAGCCTGCATATCCGGCGCACCCGGTTGTTGCTGCTGTTGCTGCTGTTGGGATACGGCGGCGTATTGGCCGGCATTCGGATCGGCCGGCGCTGATTTACTCATGGAGCTGGGCAGCACGCCGGTGATCGCGGCCACGCCTATCAGGCTGACCAGCGTGACCGACACTGCGGCACCGGCAACCAGCGGGTGTATACGACGGGATTGATTATTTTCCATTTGGAAACCTCATTTTTTAGTTTTGAATGCACAGCAAACGGCGACATTCAGGACTACTATTGCTGTAGTAAAAGTATACAGGCCTTATCCATCGCAAAAAAGGCAATAAATGTGTCATATGTAATGCTTTGTAAGCCCTGTCAACATCGTCCTACAAGCGCGCAAGAAATGCCGCCGTTATGGCGCATAAAGTCCTGTTGCGCGGCTGGGGAGTAAACCAGCACTATTGTCATTTACGCCAAATAAACTCAAAATGGACCGTCGCAACGGTTCACCGGTTTTCCTTATCAACCCAGGGAGAGAATAATGAGAATATTAAAATGGCTGTTAGGCATCATCGTGGCTTTGGTCGTGCTCGTGTTTGCCATCGCCTTGCTGCTGCCGAATGAATATACGGTAACCCGCAGCATCGTCATCAACGCCCCGGCGGAAAAAATCTATCCGCTGATCGCCTCCCCGGCAGAATGGAAAAAATGGTCGGTCTGGAACCAGCGCGATCCGGCCATGCAAATGACCTTTTCCGGCCCCGCCAGCGGCGCCGGCGCCGCCTGGGACTGGCAAAGCAAGACCCAGGGCAATGGCGGCATGAAGTTCACGCAAGCCACGCCCAACCAGAACATCGACTATGAACTGCATTTTGAAGGCATGGACAGGCCTTCCAGCGGCGCACTGAAACTGGAGCCGCAGGACGGCGGCACCAAACTCACCTGGTCCATGCAGGGCACGTCGGAAGGCAACCTGATGATGAAGTTGTTCGCCCCCTTCATGGACAAGATGGTCGGCAGCGATTTCGACAGCGGCTTGAAGAACCTGAAAAAGCTGGTCGAGCAATCCTGATTCAATTCGACCAGGCCCGCCGAAGCCGTATGCGGCGGGCCTTTTAACACCTCCCCGCCGATTTACCCCCAGCTTTTGCACAAGCTTATCAACCAGCTTATCCACCAGCTACCCACATAGTTGCCAACCGCTTTGCCACAGAGTTATCTACAGGCTTATGCACAATCCCTGTAGCTAACCGTTGTTTCGCGCGCTTTTCATCAATTCTTCATTCAGCTGTCACCGGCATGTCATCAATCGCCCCTACAGTGGTCAAAGAAAAACCGCGCGCGAGACAAAATGCATACGAAAACCCTGGTCGACAATGCCGTCATCAATTCCAGCACCTCTGGCAGCAGGGCCTGGGCCGACAAGTTGTTCACGCACTGGTTCAGCCGCCTGGTGTATGCGCAGATCTGGGAAGATCCGCAAGCCGACCTGGCGGCGCTGCAATTAAAGCCCGGCGCCAACATCCTGACCATCTCTTCCGGCGGCTGCAACGCGCTGGCCTACCTGGCGGCCGATCCGGCCGCGGTGCACGCGGTCGACCTGAACGCCAACCACCTGGCCATGCTGGAAATAAAACAGCGCGCGCTCCAGCACCTGCCGGACTACGACGCGGTGCTTGCCTACCTGGGCGACGCCAGCCATGTGGATAACCTGAAGCGTTACAAGCGCCACATCCGGCCGCACTTATCCACAGCCGCCACCGCATTCTGGGAAAGCCGCGACTGGTCCGGCAAGCAGCGCCATCGCTACTTTAGCGACAACGTCTATCAATACGGCCTGCTGGGCGACTTCATCGGCTTTGCGCATTGCTTCGTGCGCATGATGGGCGGCGACATGCGCAAACTGGCGGCGGCGCGCAACCTGGATGAGCAGCGGCAATTGTTCGAGCGGCACCTGGCGCCGGTATTCGACACCCGCTTGTTCCGCTTCATCGCGCGCCAGCCGGTCGCCTTATACAGCCTGGGCATACCGCCATCCCAATTCGACGCCCTGAAAAAAGATGCCCCGGGCGGGCTGGCCGGCATGCATTTATTGTTCAAGGAAAGAATGCGCCACCTGGCCTGCGATTTCCCGCTGGATGAAAATTGTTTCGCGCAGCAAGCCTTCGGCCGCCGCTACGATACCGGCAGGCAAAGCGCATTGCCCATGTATTTGCAGCGCCAGCATTTTTCTGCATTGCGCGCCAATATAGACCGGGTGCACAGTCATCACACCAGCCTGACCGCATTCCTGCGCGGCCAGCCGCGGGCTTCGATGCACGCCTACCTGTTCCTCGATGCGCAAGATTGGATGGACGCTATCCAGTTGACCGAACTGTGGGAAGAAGTCACCCGCACCGCGGCGCCGGACGCCAAGGTGGTGTTCCGCAGCGGCGGCAGCGCATCGCCGCTGGAAGACAAGCTGCCGGCACAGCTGCTGCGCGCCTGGCGCACCGACAGCGCGCATAACCGCGCGCTGTACCTGACAGACCGCTCCGCCATTTATGGCGGCATGCACCTGTATCAAAAACAAGCGTCTTGAGTTCGACCTGAGGCCGAGTATTTGATGCCCCTGCCGTCACGCAGGCTTTTTCATTCATAGATTCCCAATTTGAACGCCCACATTCCCACGCGCAGCCTGGCTGACGCACTGTGGCTCCTGGTTGCCCGCGCACGCGGCGGAGCGCACTGGCTGGAAAACGCCGATTGCGACGTGCAGTCGCTGGAAATAGACCACAGCCCGCAACCGGTCACGCTATTGCGGGCAAATGCCATCCGGCAAAGCTATGTCGCCAGCCCCGGTTCCAGCTGGGTCAGTTATCCACAGCATGAACTGGGCCGCCGGCTGCCGCCCGCGCTCGGCCTCATCGGCAAAGCCGTCGCCCAGGGCGCATTGAGTCCCGTGGCGATGCTGGTCAAGGGCAGCGGGCTGGATAAGGCGGCGATCTTCGGCAACCGACTGATCTCCACCAACCTGTATCCGGACTGGACTTATCCACAATTGCAACTGCTGCATCAGCAATTGCTGGATACTTATCCACACCGGCCGCTGATGCTGAGGAATATTTGTCCACAGGTGACGCCGAGCCTGGCCAGATCGCTGCAAGCGCTGGGCTGGCAACTGATCCCCGCCCGCCTGGTCTACCTGTGCGACCCGGCGCAAGCCGGCGTATGGAAACACAATCACGTGAAACAGGACAAGAAATTGCTGGCCGCCGGCGATCTCGAACTGCTCGGCCCGCAACAGATACAGGCAACGGACCTACCCGCAATGCGCGAACTGTTTCGCGGCCTGTTTATCCACAAGCATTCCCGCCTGAACCCCGATTTCACGCCGGCTTTTTTTGAAATGTGCCGTGAAAGCAATTTCCTCGACCTGTATGCGTTGCGCCGCGACGGCAAGATCGCCGGAGTCCTGGGTTTGTACGAGCACCGCGACAAATACGGCGACCGCAACTGGCTGACCACGCCCTTGATAGGCTATGACCAGACACTGGCGCAGGAATTGGGAATCTACCGGCGCCTGATGGCCTTGTTATTGCAGCAAGCGCAACAAAGACAAGCCTTGCTCCACTACAGTTCCGGGGCCGGCCAGTTCAAGCGCGCACGCGGCGGCGTCGCGCAGATGGAATATACCGCGGTCTACAGCCGCCATTTGCCCAGGTTCATGCGCCACTGCAATGCGCTGTTTGCCAAGCTGATGCAGAGCTATGCGCCCACCATCCTCAAAAACGCCGACGCCTCCTGAAAAGCGCTGTGGATAACACTAGGGATATCCACAGGACAGCATGTGCAGAACAAAGCATTCCATTGCCGGCCAAAATCTTATCCAGAATGTGTTCTTTTTTAGTACACCGCTTAAGCAGCTATTTATACTGGCGCTAAGAATCTGATTTAAAGAAGAAAAAAGCAGTTATCCACAGAAAACGTCGACTGTTAACAACTACTACTATGTATATATAACTTAATCGTATACAACAAAACCCGTATTTCTCATCAAAAGCCATGAAAACCCAAACCCCCCAACAGCATGCAAAACCGGCAAGCATCGCTTTCGTCTTTGCGATGCAGGAAGAACAGCAAGGCCTGGAACATCAATTGCAAGACAAAAAAGTGGTGGTCAAAGGCAAGCGTCGTTACCTGACCGGCAATTTATGGGGGCAAGCATGCGTATGCGTGCTGTCAGGCATAGGCAAAGTCGCGGCCGCCAGCACCGCCACCAGCCTGATAGAAAATTTTGACGTCGGCCAAATCGTGCTGATCGGCGTCGCCGGCGCTGCCGACCCGGGCTTAAGCATAGGCGACATCGTGATCGCGACCACACTGGTGCAGCACGACATGGACGCCAGCCCGTTATTCCCGCGCTTTGAAATCCCGCTGACCGGCATCAGCCACTTATCCACAGACGCACGACTCAGCCGGCGATTAAGCCTGGCGGCCGACTTTTTTCTGGAAAACGACAGGGAAAACCATATTTCGGACGCGGCCATCGCGCAGTTCAACTTGCAAAACGTCAAAATCCGTTTTGGCCTGGTCGCCAGCGGTGACCAATTCATCAATGATCCGCAGATCCTGGCCGGCTTGAAGAAGGATTTGCCCGATTTATTGGCGGTGGAGATGGAAGGCGCGGCGATAGCCCAGGTTTGCCATGATTTCGAGATCCCGTTTGCGATACTCAGGACCATCTCCGATGACGCCGGCGAGCACGCCGACTACAACTTCAGCCAGTTCATCAAGGAAGTGGCCGCCCAATACAGCCTGGGGATTTTGCATAACTTTTGCATCCAGCAGCAAAAACAGCAATAAAGAGCCTGGTTTCTCAAGCGCACTGTGGATAAGTCCTAGGATATCCACTGCACAGTTTGTGGCCAAACCCGGTTTTTTGAGAAATCTGAAAATCTGTCCAGAAGCTGTCCTGTTTACATACAAGGCTTCTTCGCCGGTTTATCTTTTCGCTAAAAGCTTGATTTGATTCAGGTTAACCGACTTATCCACAAAAAAACGCGGCGTTAACAACTACTACTATTTATATATCTAACTTAACTATATTTATTATCTGCTGTGGAAAATACGCAAAAACGGCAGACAGCAAAGCAACACCGCCAACTGCCGGCAACATCAGAAACCGGCAAGCTTGAATTTTCCGGATAACGCAATTTGCCGGAAGCCAGGCAAAAACAGATCCGGTTTTGCAAACAGGCACCACACTGGCCGCAAACACAAAATCCTGCAAAATAAAAATAATCCGCAGGCTAAGTCCTTGATTCTTATGGAAGCCTGCAGCGCTATACATTTCTGTCTACAGATTTGTGTACAGACTTATCCACAGGCGCTGCATGGCTTTTCGGATTTTGTCTGGTATAAAGCTAACTTTTCAGCATTCCCCAGGCAAGGATTACCAGTTCATTTTCGAATTCCACCGTTCCCAACAACACCGAATCTTCCATGGAGGCAGAACGTATCACTCCCATTACCGCGCGGCTGACGACATACATGCTGGCAGCGCTGGGCGGGCGCAATTCAGGGTCATTGATGTGCTGCAAGGTTGCGGCAATCTGGCCGGCCATCAGGTTCAGGCTGTGGATAATCGGCTCGGTGTGGTCCAGCCGCCAGGCGATTTTGACCAGGGTGCGCTTCAGCCGGCGGCCGGTGCCGAAGGCCTTGATCAGGGCCTGGATGAATTGCCGCAATAATTGGCGGCTGGATAGTTTTTGGTTTTGCGCGGCCAGCAACATTTGCTGCAATTCGGCGATCACCCGGTTGCGTTCCCTGTCTATCAGCGACAAGACGATCGCTTCCTTGCTGGGGAAATATTGGTATAAGGTGCCTATGGAAAAGCCGGATTTTTCGGCGATGCGGTTGGTGGTCAGCGCTGTTTCGCCTTCGCTGCCCAAAATCTGAGCTGTCGCTTCATAAATGGTTTCTATCGTTTTTTCGGCGCGTGGCTGTACCGGGGTTTTCCTCATTAAATCAACCACTTGCCTCAATTTTTTGCGTGCGGTCATAAGCCCTCCAAAAGCGAGTATCAAAACTGAGCAAAGCTCACTAAAGTGATAATACTTCATCGCAGGAGCCGGTTGGCGCAGCCTGCCGCCGAAGGAACTTATCCACAGCCAAGGTTTGATCATGTCCGCAATCAGTATACGTCGCTTGAATATCGATTTATCGCAAGGTTTTCCACAGCACTGGCTAGGCGGAGACGCGTTTCGCTCGCAGTTGTTCAATGCCTTGTCGATGAGTTTTCCCTTGGGGGAACAGTTTTTTATCGATAGCGTGCGCGCCGCGCAGCCGCGGATCAGCGACCCGCAATTGCTGGAGGAAATACGCGGTTTCATCGGGCAGGAAGCGACGCACCGGCATTTGCATGCGCAATTCAATGAGCAATTGTTCAAGCAGGGCCTGAAATACGTGATGGAACCCTGGGTCAAGCGCCGCTTGCGCGCATCCAAAAGGCTGTCGGTGCGCAGCAACCTGGCGGTGACGATGGCGTATGAGCATTTCACCGCGATTTTTGCCGACGTCGTGCTGAGGGGTAATCTGGAACAAGCCGCAGAACCGGCCAGAACCTTGTGGGAATGGCATGCGGTGGAAGAAACCGAGCACAAGTCGGTGGCGTTTGATGTGTATGAAGCGATAGGCGGCGGTTATAAATTGCGGGTGGGCTGGTACGTGTACGTGTGGCTGATGTTTTTAATCGACGTAATCGGCCAGACCGGCAATAACCTGTACCGCGACGGCCACCTGTTCAAGCCCGCAACCTGGTTCAGCGCGCTGGGCTACTTGTTTGGGAGAAAAGGCCTGATGTGGGACCTGATACCGCAGGGCCTGAGCTACCTGAGGCCCGGGTTCACGCCGTGGCAGCAGGATAACAGCGCATTGGCCGGCGACTGGCTGCAGCGCCGCAGCGCGGCGTATCGGGTAGTACAGGGAGGGAATGAAACTGTCGCCGCGCAGACTTCGCCGCCGTAAAGACTTATCCACAGCCTTTGCCAAGCATACAGGAGCGGTTATCCTGGGCAAATGCAAGCGCCGGAAGCAGTGCAGAAAAAGAAAAACGGGCTACAACGCCAGGCTGTATCCCGTTCTTTTGCAGAATGATGGTTACTTATCTACAAGATAATCACCGCTTATGGACAGGCTTATCTACATAGCTGTCCACATACTTGTCCCCCGATTTTGCCGCCTTATAAACAGACTATACACAGGCTATAAACAAGATATACGCAGTTTATCCACAAGGATGTGCACCTTGTGGATAAGCCCGCCGGCCTAGCTCTGCAAGGTCATCAGGCTGGCATTGCCGCCGGCTGCGG
>DATHMC010000272.1:0-19733 GCA_035487495.1 Undibacterium sp. | reverse complement strand
GGGCTCGGTGGGCCGCCTGGACCAGCATAGGCTGCGCACGGGACGCCTGATCGATGAAGACTGGCCGCGCCTGACGCATGCCATCCAGAAAATGAACGATGCGCAGTTGTATATCGATGAAACGCCGGCGCTGAGCTCCATTGAGTTGCGGGCCCGCTCTCGCCGTTTATCCCGCCAGTGCGGCAAGCTGGGCCTGATCATCATCGATTACCTGCAACTGATGTCGGGCAATTCAGCCGGCGAAAACCGCGCAACCGAGATTTCCGAGATTTCCCGAAATCTGAAAGGCCTCGCCAAGGAATTGCAGTGCCCGGTGATTGCCTTGTCGCAGTTGAATCGCTCGCTGGAGCAACGGCCGAATAAGCGCCCCGTGATGTCCGATCTGCGCGAATCCGGCGCGATCGAGCAGGATGCGGACGTGATCCTGTTTATTTACCGCGACCAGGTGTATAACCCGGATTCGCCGGACAAGGGCACTGCTGAGATCATCATCGGCAAGCAGCGTAACGGCCCGATCGGCAGCGTGCGCCTGACCTTCCTGGGCGAGTACACCAAGTTCGACAATTACACCGGTTCACTGTCGGTGTACGGCGACAACGAATAGGGCGGCTTCTTTCATTTGCATTACCGATGTTCAGTAACACGCTTTACCGGTTTTAGGAAAGGCAGCCTGCTGTTGTGCCTTCCAGTATGTTTCTAGAAATTTTCTATTTTCAGTGAGAAAAAAATGTTTGGACGATTAATGCCCACCGAGGGTAAGTTTTTTGAGCTCTTTAATCAACACGCAGAATTGTGTGTCAAAGGCGCAAAAGAGATGGTTGCCTTGATGACCAATTTCGACGACCTGGAAAACCGGGTGCACGCGATTGAAGGCATAGAAAAGCAGGCAGATAAAGTCACCTACAATACGATAGAGTTATTGCACAAGACTTTCATCACCCCGCTGGACAGGGACGACATCCACAAGCTGATCACGCGCATGGACGACATCCTGGACTTGCTGGAAGACGCCGGCCAGACTATCTCGCTGTACGACATCCGTGAAATCACGCCGGAAGCCAAGCGCCTGGCGGAACTGTGCCTGGGCTGCGCCGAAAAAGTCAAGGCAGCGGTGGCCCTGCTGAGCAATATGGACAATTCGCGCGAAATCCTGCTGATCTGCGAAGAGATCGACAGGCTGGAGTCGGATGCCGACCACGTGATGCGCGCGGCGATGTCCAAACTGTTCCGTGACGAACCGGACGTGCGCAACCTGATCAAGCTGAAGGCCATCTACGAAATTCTGGAAACCGTCACCGATCGTTGTGAAGACGTTGCCAATATCATTGAAGGCATCATTGTCGAGAACGCCTGAGATACTTGAGTATTGATGGAAATGCGTGCAGGTCGATGTGTTCGATCTGCGCGAAAGTGTTGCTATGTAAATGCGGCTCCGGATAGTCAGGAGCGCACAAAAAATAAGAAGTGATCCCCATGCATACCCTCCAAATCAGCATTTATGTCGTCGTCTTGTTGATCTCGCTGGCATTAATATTTGATTTCATGAATGGCTTTCATGACGCAGCGAATGCGATTGCCACGGTCGTCTCGACTGGCGTACTAAAACCGCAGACTGCGGTTGCGATGGCTGCTTTTTTCAATGTGGTCGCCATTTTCTTTTTTCACCTTAAAGTGGCCTCTACCGTCGGCACGGGCACAATAGACCCCGCCATTGTCGACCAATATGTGATCTTCGGCGCTTTGGTCGGTGCCATTTTCTGGAACTTTGTCACCTGGTATTTCGGCATCCCCTCATCCTCTTCGCACGCGCTGATCGGCGGCCTGGTGGGGGCGGCGGTTGCCAAATCTGGTACTGGCGCGCTGGTGTCGGAAGGTTTGATCAAAACCGTCACCTTCATCGTCGTTTCTCCGTTGCTCGGCTTCATACTGGGGTCGCTGATGATGCTGATCGTGTCGTGGCTATTTGTGAGATCGACGCCGCTGAAGGTGGACAAATGGTTCCGCCGCCTGCAGTTGTTATCGGCGTCCATGTATAGCCTGGGGCACGGCGGCAACGATGCGCAAAAAACCATGGGCATCATCTGGATGCTGCTGATCGCATCCGGCTATTTGGGCAAGGGAGACTCCTTGCCGTGGTGGGTAATCATCGCCTGCTACGCAGCAATCGGCATGGGCACTTTGTTCGGCGGCTGGCGCATCGTCAAGACCATGGGTCAGAAGATCACCAAGCTGAAGCCGGTTGGCGGCTTCTGCGCCGAAACCGGCGGCGCAATCACGCTGTTCATCGCCAATGCGATGGGCGTGCCCGTGTCCACCACGCACACCATCACCGGCGCGATTGTCGGCGTAGGTTCCGCGCAAAAAATGTCGGCAGTGCGCTGGGGTGTTGCGGGCAACATCGTCTGGGCCTGGGTGCTGACTATCCCGGCGTCTGCCTTTGTGGCAGCTATCGCCTGGTGGGTAGGGAAGCAAATTTTGTAAGCCCATTTAGCCTTGTATAAAAAAGTCCCGTGCGCGGGACTTTTTCATTTGGCGCAAGCGATTGTCTTGCCGGGATATTGGGTGGTGCCGGCGCGCGATATTGCCGATTGCTTCCGGGAGATCTCGCTGTCAGGCGCGACGGTACGCCATTGCATGCAGGCCGCCAACCATCAGCTCGGGCAGTGTATGGCAAAATAAAGGCGGACAAATCGGCGGAGCCGTCGGAATAAGCGCAAAATTGGCGGTGGCGCATATTTTGCGCATGACAATCACCTTCTTTGGAGAACGCAATGACCAGAATCGTCGGAATTTCAGGAAGCCTGCGTAGCAAGTCGTTCAATACTGCGTTGCTACGGGCGGCGGCCGCATTGATGCCGGATGGCGTGACGTTAGAGATCGCGACACTCAAGGGTATCCCGCTGTATGACGGAGACGTGGAGCAGGCTCAGGGCATCCCGCCGGCAGTGACGGCGTTAAAGGAGCAAATCGCAGGCGCCGACGGCGTACTGTTGGCTACCCCCGAATATAATAATTCCATGCCCGGCGTGTTCAAGAACGCGATTGACTGGATGTCGCGACCGGCTGCCGATATCCCGCGGGTATTCGGCGGACGTCCGGTCGCGATCGTGGGGGCCTCGCCCGGCGGCTTTGGCACGGTCTTGTCCCAGAACGCCTGGTTGCCGGTGTTGCGAACACTGGGTATGCAGCCCTGGTTTGGCGGCCGCCTGCTCGTGTCGCATGCGGGAAGCGTCTTCGACGAGGCTGGCGAGATCGTGGACGAAAAAATGCGCATACAACTCCGGCAGTTCGTCCAAAAATTCACCGAATTTGTGAATACTTGAGGTTGGCCGGCGGCGTGGGCTGGCTGGCGGCGGAACAAGGCCGCAGGCCGCACGCTCGCGGCAAATAAAGACGGCAATTCCGCATCGTTTTTACTTGTCAGCGTTAAGCCATGCCAGGCAATGGCGCGGAGTCCCTCTCCCGTCAAAAGGAGAGGGAAATAGCTGCTCGCCAGGTGACCACCAAGCTCGCGTGCAGGCTCGCATTTAAAATGCGCGGTAATTCAGTGCACCCCTGAGTATCATTTAGTGGAAAGCAAGCACCATCAGTTGCCCGCCAGTTCCTTTGCCCTTCGCAACATGCTCCGGCGTAACCACCATGTACAGTTCTCCGCTTACGTTGCCGTCATCATGAAGGTCTATCCTCATTTTCAGTTTTTCGTCCAAGGCGACAAATACGTTGGACGCAGTGGCAACAATTTCATGCCGGTCCTGATTTTCCAGTTTGGCATACATCTTGCTGCCACGACTGAACACGGACAGGGTTTGTCCATTTGAAAGACTGTATGCTCCCTTATATGCATTGTATTCATCCGGCCACATTTTGTGGTGCTGGCTGGGGAGGAGGATCACTTTTTCTGCACCGGAAATGGTCACCGTGCCGGCGTCTGGTGCGGTCTGTGCTGTTGCAGCCAAGGATAGCGCGCCCAGGATCGAGACTAAGATAAGCTTTTTCATGATTTCTTTCCTAACGGTTTTTGTGGAAGACGCCCGTATCGCATTTAGGGAGTTTCTGGAGAATATCGTTAAGCCTTTTTACTGGAGATCAATCTTGATCGCCGATAAAAAAGTTCACATGACGAATAATGGACTAATGCGACACAAGTAATTTGAGAGGTCCCGCCCGAATACCTTAATTAAAGAGAGCTTGCAGATAGCTTACGGATTTCAAAATTTTGCGGCGATTTGCAATCTCGTGGTCAGTCAACATTGGAATATCAAAACCGGCGAACTAAAATTCATTGCGGCGTGTCCTAGTCAAAACAGTGGAACATGGACAGCAGCAATAGGTGCATGCAAGATGTGTCGATCATTGTGCTGAAGAAATTTGTCGGCCGTTAGTCAACGACTCCTATATAAATCAAACCTTGCAGCACCACGACCAGCAATATTCACATTGAGAAATCATGGCATATGCCAAAATCAGTGTGCCGCGTTTTAACGGCATACTTCAGCGTCCCCGCTTATTTAAATTACTCGATGAAATGAGCGGGACCAATGGGATATGGGTTTCCGGGCCACCTGGCGCCGGCAAGACCTCGCTGGTCGGGAGTTATCTTGAGGCTAGCGGCAACTCAGTACTTTGGTATCACCTGGATCGCAGCGATAGCGATCTCTCCAGTTTTTTTGCTTACTTTGGTGAAGCACTTATGCAGACGTGTAAGACCGGCATCGATTCGCTCCCAAAGTTCACCACCGAGCAGACGCTCGATCTGCCGCTATTTTGTTCCCGATATTTTCGCCAGGTTTTCGAATGCCTGCCCGATACCTGCGCAATCGTGCTGGATGACTATCACCAAGCTGCGAGCAAAACACTGGATCATTTTCTCAAGGCAGCCATCATGGAGGCGCCTGCCGATATCCGCATATTCATCATCAGTCGTACGCCGCCTCCTTCCCTGCTGGCGCGGGAACGCGCCAATCGCAGCCTGGGGATAATAGACTGGGACAAACTTAAATTCGACGCAGAAGAAATATCCGGTCTTTGCGATGCAGCGGGGATACAGGGTAACGGCGATCTGGTCGCCAATCTTTCGCAAAAAACACTGGGCTGGGCTGCCGGGCTGATTCTGTTGCTGGAAAAGACCAGAAGGGGAGATCCGGTCAACTGGACTCTCTCATCGGGCCATTCGCCGGAAGCAATCTTCAATTATTTTGCCGAAGAGATTTTTGAGCTTGAAGATCAGAGGTCGCAACAGACCTTGTTGGCCCTGGCCTTCTTGCCGCAATATACGCAGCACATGGTCGCGGAGATTACCGGTGATCCGCACGCAGGCGAAATTGTCGATGACTTATCCAGGAAGAATTTCTTTACCGATAAGCGTAGCGGTACGATTGAAACCTACCAGTTCCACGCGCTGTTCCGTGAATTCCTGGCCAGGAAGGTGACAGCTACCTACTCCGCCAGTGATCTCAGGAAATTGCAAAAAACTTCCGCACTGTTAGTGGAGCAGAACCGGGATTTCGACGCGGCAGTCGATCTATATCATGAGTTGGAAAATTTTTCCGAGGTGGAACGCGTCATATTGTCCCAAGCCGATGGCCTGTGGTCGCGCGGTCACTTTGAAACGATTTCTCGCTGGATCCGGCAATTGCCTTATGAGTGGGTTGAGGCAAGACCAATGTTGCTGTACTGGTCTGCGAAAGCGGAGTTTTTCACCAACCCACTACGCGCCAGGCAGTTGATGGAACTGGCCTATCCGGGCTTTGCGGCGACCGGGCAAATTCCCCAACAGGTAATGGCAGCCTCGGAAATTCTTCGCTGCTACTTTAACGAGAGGAGAAATTTCCAACAAATAGAGCCGTGGATTGAGCGCCTGGAAAATCTGCTCCGCGAGCATGGTGAAAAATTGTCCGCGCCGCTGCAAGCCAGCGCAATGTGCGGCCTGCTGTTTGCCCTGCTGCTCCGGCAGCCGCACCGGCAACTCTTGGGCGACTGCGCAGATCGCCTGTCGGTATTGATGCACCGCGAGCTGGAAGCGAATCTCAAGATATCAATGGCGACCTGCCTGCTGGACTACTATACATGGCGAGGCCAGTTTCCGCTTTGCGAGGAGGTGTTGGCGCATGCGCGGCCGCTGCTGGAATTGCCTGAAGCCGCCACATTGACCCGGGTGCTGTTTGGCATCACGAAATTGCATTATTTTGCATCCCGGGCGGATTACCTTGCAGCGAAGACGGAATTTGAGGCACTGATCCAGCTCGTCCTGAAAGACAAGCAATTTGTTTTGCGGCCGATGATTTATTTGCACTACGTCCAGGCTTGTCTGTCGACGGGCCGCGTGCAAGAGGCCGGCTCCTTGATTGCGGCGCTGGACCGCATCATCGATCCGCGCCGCAGTATAGACCTGATGATGCTGCACCTGGTAAGATCCTGGCGCTCCCTGTTGCAGGGCGACGCTGCGCTGGCAACAAAAGAAGCCGGGTGCATGCTCTCGCTGTACGCTGATTCTGCCGCCAGCGGGACGTATGCTCACGGCTTGATGGCTTTTGCAATGGCTAGCGCAATGGCCGGCGAACATGGCGTCGTGGCCGATACTGTGGACGAGGCGCGCCGCCTCTTGCGGGGCATGGACAGCCCTTTCCTCGAATTTCATATCCTGCTGATTGAAGCGTATGCCCAGCTTCGCTCCGGCCGGCGCGAAGCCTGCCGCCAATCGCTTGCGGCTGCGCTCCTGCTTGCCAAACGCGAAGGTTTGCTGAATACCGTCCAATGGGTGCCGGATGTTATCGCGCCGCTGTGCGCCGAAGCTCTCGAAGCCGGCATCGAGCCGGAGTATGTAACCCGGCTTATCAGGGCACGGCAACTGAGTCCGCCCGCCGGGTGCTACATGTCGCACTGGCCTTGGCCGATTGAGATTCGCGTATTGGGGAGTTTTGAAATCAGGATAGCCGGGGAGCCGCTTCAGTTTACGCATAAAGCGCAGAAAAAGCCGCTGGAATTTCTCAAACTGCTGATTGTGCAGGGCGGTAAAAACGTCAATGCCGAAAAAACCGCCGATACGCTATGGCCGGATTCCGACGGCGACGCTGCTCAAAATTCATTTGACTCCACCTTGTACCGGCTCCGCAAGTTGCTTAGACACGATGACATCGTTACGCTGAGCGAAGGCAAGCTCTCGCTTAACCCTTCCCTTTGCTGGCTGGACATCTGGGCGCTGGATAAATTGGCGGAAGAAATTGCCGCGTCCCCTTCTGTGGACAGGTCTTCGCATCAAGCGATGCAACTGCTGCAAATTTATAGAGGGCCGTTTCTTTCCGCAGATGCAGATTTTCCTGGGCAAAGCCAAGTCTCGGCAAATCATAGGAATAAATTTGAGCGCTGCCTTATGGATCTGTGCAGTATTGTCCAGGCAACGGAAAAAACGGAGCAGGCGATCGCACTATTGGAACAGGGAATGGAACGCGATGCAGAGGCAAAGATGCTGCCTATGTTGCTCAGGGATCTACGGGGGCAGGTGCTTTAGTCCCGGAACGGAAACGGCGCCGCATGGCGCCGTTTCCAATCAGCCCGACTGGGGCCGCCCATTATGGGCGGCTTGCGTCGCTTACCAGATGATGGTGCGCTTGTCTTCCGGCACAAACATCTTGTCGCCTTCCTTCACGCCAAATGCCGAATAGAAACCAGGCACATTGGTTAGCGGCCCATTGCCGCGGAACATTGCGGGGGAGTGCGGATCGACATTGATCAGGCGTATGGTTTCGGCATCGCGTGCCTTGCCGCGCCAGACTTGTGCCCAGCCCATGAACAGGCGCTGGTCGCCGGTGAAGCCGTCAATCACCGGTGCCGGGTTGCCGGCCAGCGAGATCTGGTACGCTTTGTAAGCGATGGCCAGGCCGGAATTGTCGGCAATGTTCTCACCCAGGGTCAATGCGCCATTCACTTGGTAGCCGGGAATAGGGCTGTAGGCACTATATTGGGCGACCAGGGCGCCGGTCAGTTTGCTGAAGTTAGCCTTGTCTTCCTTGGTCCACCAGTCGCGCAGATTGCCGGTGCCGTCAGACTGGCTGCCGGAATCATCGAAGCCGTGGCTGATTTCGTGGCCGATGACTGCGCCTATGCCGCCATAGTTGACCGCGTCGTCGGCGTCAGGATTGAAGAACGGCGGCCGCAGGATCGCTGCCGGGAACACGATCTCGTTCAGGCGCGAGTTGTAATAGGCATTGACTGTCTGCGGACTCATGCCCCATTCGCTACGGTCCACCGGTTTGCCCAATTTGTCCAGCTGGCGCTGGTTTTCAAATGCGCGCGAGCGCATCACATTGCCGACCAGGTCGTCCTTGGCGACAGCGAGCTTGCTGTAGTCGCGCCATTTGTCCGGATAGCCGATCTTGGGCGTGAAGGCCGCCAGCTTGGCCAGCGCCTCTTTCTTGGTTTCCGGACTCATCCAGCTCAGGGTTTCTATGCTTTGCTTGTAGGCGAGCAGCAGGTTGCCCACCAGTTCCTGCATGCGTGCCTTGTTTTCAGCGGGGAAGTGCTTTTCCACGTACAACTGGCCCAGTGCCTGCGACATCGACTCTTCCACCCGGCCTACGCCGCGCTTCCAGCGCGGCTGCATCTCGGGTATGCCGCGCAAGGTGACGCTGCTGAAAGCAAAATCCTCATCGACAAAACGTTTGCTGAGGAAAGGCGCGTAGGCGTCCAGCACATGCCATTTGAAATAGGCTTTCCATACGTCTACCGGAGTGTTTTCCAGCACCTTGCCAAAGCCGCTGACAAAGCCGGGTTGACGCACGATCACGTAGTCGGCTTTGCCGCCTACGCCGGTCGCATTCAGGAAGCCGTTCCAGTCAAAGCCGGGCAGCATTTGCGACAGATTCGTGACTTCGGTCTTATTGTAGGTTTTTACCGGGTTGCGGTTTTCTACCTTGGTCCATTGTATCTTGGCCAGTTCGGTTTCCAGCGCCAGTATGGAAGCTGCAGTCTTCTCTGCGTTCGGCTGGCCGCTCATTTCCAGCATTTTCTTCATATGCTGCAGATAGGCGTCGCGGAAGCCTTTCAACTTGGCGTCGTCGTCCTTCAGGTAATAGTCGCGGTCAGGCAAGCCCAGGCCGCCCTGGTTCATATAGACCGCATAGCGGCTGGAGTCGCGTGCATCCTGGTTGATGCCGGTTTGCAGCGGCACCGAGATGCCCAGCTTGGCCAGCTGGGCCATCATCGCCGGCAGATCGCTTTTTTTCGACAGACTGTCGATATGCGTGAATTCTGTTTGCAGAGGCTTGATGTCCAGCGTATCGGCACGTGCCTCGTCCATAAAGCTGTTGAACAAGTCGGCTATCTTCTTTTGATTGGAGCCGGCGGCAAGATCCGCCGCGCGCGACAGGTCGCTGATGATGTCAAACGACTGTTTTTCCGACAGGTCGCGCAACTGGTCAAAGGCGCCGAAGCGTGCCCGGTCTGCCGGGATCGGGGTGCTATCCAGCCATTTGCCCGACATATAGCGGAAGAAGTCGTCCTGCGGGCGCACATTCTTGTCTATCCATTGCAGATCGATACCCGACGTGCGCGCCGCGGCAGGCGCTGCGGAAGTAGAGGCTGCGGTGGCAGCGGCAGGGGCGGCCAGTGCCGCTGTCGATACCGATGCGTAACATAGGGCCAGTACTGCAGTTGCAATCAATGAACGATGCATGCTTGTTTCCTTTATTGGAGGGTGGTTCTATTTTTTTATGGGGACCAATTTGCTGATTCAGCCGCGGTCAGAGTCGATTCGATTTATATAGTTCAATATGTCAAAAAAACACTGTCAAGGCGCGTTGAAAAACTGCCGGTGCCGTTAGCCTGGAAATGTAAATAATGCCTGATATATTTGCCGTATGTAAATAAATTTTCATGCGGCAATGCAAAAAGATGCTGTTTTCGTCAAATTCTGAAAATTTCAACGCAAAAAAAAAGTCCCGCAAGCGGGACTCTGGGAAGGGGCTCTTCTATCTACATTTGCTTGAACAAGTGCACAAAGCTGCGGCTGACTTCCAGTTTTTCGGTCAGGCCCTTGATTTGCACCAGATGCCTGCCGCGCAGATCACGCACCACGCCGGCAATTGCCTTGGCGTTGACCAGCGTTGCGCGGTGGATCTGCCAGAACAGCGCTGGGTCCAGTTCGTCGGCCAGATCACGCACCGGTTTGCGTATCAGCGCCTCATAGGTAGCGGTTTGCACCCTGGTGTATTTCTCGTCGGACTGGAAGAACAGGATTTCCTCCACCGGGATCAGGCGCAACTCCTGGCCTATCGATGCCTGTATCCATTGCAGGTAGCTCGGCTTGCCGCCTATGCCCATTTGCTTGGCCAGTTGCGCCAGCATATTGCTCATGTCGTTAGGCTGGCTCTGGCTAACCAGGCGGGCCTTCAGGCGCTCCACCGTGCGTTGCAGGCGCTCCACGTCGGCCGGCTTTAATACATAGTCGACCGCGCCATGGTCAAAGGCTTGGATCGCATACTGGTCGTAAGCGGTGATAAAGACGATATGCGCCTTGTTGCCGATTTCCTTGGCTGCCTCCAGCCCGGTTTTTACCGGCATGCGGATGTCCAGGAAGGCAAAGTCCGGCTGGTGGGTTTCCACCAACTGGATTGCCTCTTCGCCATTCTTGGCTTCTTCCAGTATCTCCAGTTCCGGCCACACCTGTTCCAGGCGCGACTTCAACTGGTCGCGCATTAATCTTTCGTCATCAGCAAGTATCGCGGTAGGCATAGTCTCGTTATAGTTCGATTATCGGAATTAGTTGGCTAATTTAGTTGGCTAATTCGTAAGGGATCTCTATAGTAACGCAAACTCCGCTGGGTTGATTAGGTGTAATAATCATTTGACCTTTTTCTTTGTACAGCAGCTTTAGGCGTTCGCGGATGTTTTGCAAGCCCAAACCGGTGCCGTTACTCGGTACCGCGCCGAATCCCAGGCCGTTGTCGGTGACCGAGACGCGCAGTTTGTTATGCGCAACCTCGGCATGGAAGCGCAGGGTGCCGCCTTCCGCCTTCACTTCCAGGCCGTGCTTGATGGCATTTTCCACCAGCGATTGCAGCATCATCGGAGGAAAGGATGCGCTACGCAGGCCTTCCGGCATGATGAAATCCACTTCCAGCCTTTCCTCCATGCGCATTTTCAGCAGGTCCAGATAGGATTTGACCATATCCGCTTCGCGTCCCAGGTTGGTGAACGAGGCATTTTCGCGCATTTGCGGCAATACCGCGCGCAGGTACTGGATCAGGCTGCGCTGCATCGCGGCGGCGCGCGGCGGATCGGTTTCTATCAGGTGTTCTACCGAGGCCAGCGTGTTAAACAGGAAGTGCGGCTCTACCTGCGCCTGCATCATCTGCATTTGCGCTTCGCTGACCTGCCTCAGCAGCGATTCACGCTCTGCGGCAGCGTTGGCGACCTTGGCACTTTCTTCCGCCCGGGCCTTGCCGCCCAATAGCGCCTTCATGCCAAACAAGCCGACCAGCAGTAAAGCCACAAAGTTGCCGAACCACTTGGACGATTTTTTCTTGTAGCTTTGCACTTCTTCGTCGGCAGCGTCGGCGACGGCGTCTTGCATTTCGTTGCTGATTTCTTGCGCGACCTCCGGAGGCAGCTTGATATGGATGTCGTCGCCGGCCTTTGGCACAGGCGCGGCCGGCGGGGCCGGTGGCGCGGGCATTGCCTCGGGGGGGCTGGTTGCGTCGCCCACTGGCGCTGCCGGTGTACCGAGGTCGACGTCGCCTGAGCCGTTATCGTCGCCTTTCCGGACGTGAACGCCATTCTGGTCGATTTCTATCTGCTTGTTCTTGCCGTCGGTTTTGTTTTTGCGGATATGGATACCGGTTCCGTCAATTTCTACGCTGGTATCGCCGTCGGTAATCGATTTGGATTGTTTGCCCTTCTTACTGACCTTCTTTTTGGTGACGACGATGTTTTCATCCGGCGAAAATAAGGTGTCTTGTAAAATGCCACCGGCTATCAGTGCCAGAATCGCGAACAGGAAAAATTTCCACCAAGATAACTTGGTCACCCAGGCCAAGGTTTTATCGAAGGCGATGCGCATCCATTGCTTGAAATTGCTCGCAGCGAGTTCTAGGGAGTGGACGGTGTTCGGGTTCATGATGGTATTTTTATGAAATAGCAGTATTTTTTTCAGCTTGCCAGTGTATCCCAGAGTGGCAAGCCTGAGCTCTTTGATATTTGCGTATCGGGGCGCAGATCAGGTCAATATCCTTGCGTGCTTTTTCGGCGGCAGCGCATTTTGCGTGGAAAGCTGGTTTTCTATCTCGTCTATCCTGGCTTTTTCTGCCGGCGTCAGGCGCTTGGCGCTGACGATGACGGTCTGCACCGCATCGCTGGCCGGCTGCCCGGCTGGGTATGCCGGTTGCGCCGGCAAGGGCGACGAAACCGCTCCTGAAACGGCAGTATGCGAGCCGGCGAAATAGCATGAGGCAGCCAGGAAGCCGGCCAGTATCAGGGCTTTGCTTGCGATAGTGAGGTTCATTTTCGGCTCCCATATAATGCGGTTTGGTATGTTCGCACTGTAAAGAAAGGGCCGATGTTTATCTATTGGCGTGCGACAGTCTGCACGATTTGCGGTACAGAATCGATAAAAACTGAGCTGGTTTGACTTGAATATGCAGCGCGAGGGTGCAGGAGCGGCGGTGACAGCGGCTGACAGGCTGCAGCGGCAGACGCTGAAAATTATATAAATACCATGACTCTGAGCCAAACACCGTCGACAAGCCCCGACCGGGCCTGTGCCGGGGGAACGCCGGCGGTTAAGGCTTAATGCCATGCAACGCGGTACAATGGCGGATTCCAGAATTTTGATTTGTCATCGCTTTTATCCGTGAAATCTACCGCATTGCCTTCCCGCCGCTTATCCGTGGCCCCGATGATGGACTGGACAGACAGGCACTGTCGCCAGTTCCATCGCCAGATCACCCGCCATACCTGGCTCTACACCGAAATGGTGACTACCGGCGCCTTGCTGCATGGCGACGTGCCGCGCCATCTGGATTTTAATCAAGAAGAGCATCCTATCGCCCTGCAACTGGGCGGCAGCGAACCGGCCGACCTGGCAAAAAGCGCCAGGCTGGGCGAGCAATGGGGCTATGACGAGATCAACCTGAACTGCGGCTGCCCCTCCGAGCGGGTGCAAAAGGGCGCTTTCGGCGCTTGCCTGATGGCGGAACCCAGCCTGGTCGCCGACTGCGTCAAGGCGATGAAGGATGCTGTCGAGGTCGATGTCACGGTCAAGCACCGCATCGGGATCGACGATGTGGAATCGTATGGTTTTGTGCGGGATTTTGTCGGCCGGATCGCCGACGCCGGCTGCAGCACCTTTATCGTCCACGCCCGCAACGCGATACTGAAGGGTCTGAGTCCCAAGGAGAACCGCGAAGTTCCGCCGCTGAAGTACGATTATGCGTATCAGCTGAAGCGGGATTTCCCCACGCTGGAGATCATCATCAACGGCGGCATCAAGACGCTGGAAGAGATCGACCTGCATCTGCTGCACCTGGACGGCGTGATGCTGGGGCGCGAAGCCTACCATAACCCGTATATCATGTCGCAGTTTGACAGCCGCTATTACGACGACGATACTCCGTACAAATCCCGCCGCGAAGTGATAGAGGCGATGCTGCCCTACATCGGCGCGCAATTGGAAAAGCATGGCAAGAGCACAGTTGGCGGCGGCTTGAAGTTGAACAGCATCACGCGCCACATGCTGGGTTTGATGACGGGCCTGGTCGGTGCCCGCGCTTTCCGCCAGACTTTGTCGGATAGCAAAAAACTGGCGGCCGGCGATCCGGCTCTGTTATTGGAAGCGCTGCAGCGCATGCAGGGTATTTCAGATTATGTCGCTCACGTCTAACGTTTTGAATTAAAGGATAGTATGAAAACAGCTTTGAAACTCTTGTTGACCGGCGGCTTGTTGGCTGCATCCCTGGGCGCGCATGCGGAAGCTATCGTGAAGGATGCCTGGGTGAGGGCCACCGTGCCGCAGCAAAAAGCGACCGGCGCCTTCATGAAGATACAGGTGCCGCACGATGCGCGCCTGATCGAAGTGCAGACTCCGGCGGCAGCGACGGCCGAAGTGCATGAAATGAAAATGGAAAACGATGTGATGAAAATGCGCGCCATACGGGGATTGGAACTCCCGGCAGGCAAAGAAGTCGAGCTCAAGCCAGGCAGCTATCACGTGATGCTGATGGGCCTGAAGGCGCAGGTCAAAGAGGGTGATATTGTCCCGCTGACCCTGATCATAGAGGGCAAGGACAAGAAGCGCGAAACCATCGAAGTCAAGGCCAAGGCCCGGCCCTTGAACAGTGCCGAAGGGAAGATGTGAGGCGATTCTCGTCAGCTGATCAAGGCTTTAGGCGGCAGATGTAAAGATCGATGTAAAGTTCCCCCGATTTTCTGTATCCGCCAAGTACCAGTTCGTAATAATTTGTAATAACACTCAGTGGGATTAGGGCGCAGAGCTATATTGTCAACTGCTTCATTGCATGCTCCTTCATCTCACTGCGACAGTGAGTTTGCCTACGTAGACACTACGTAGGCATTTTTTTTGGATGTGCCGGCAAGAAGGCTTCACGCCGTTTCCCCGGGCCGTGCCCATCCCCCCGGCAGACCGGTGCAAAGCTTTCTCAATATTTCGCAGTCATAGAAAGTCGATCATGAAACTCATCGTACGCAAAAATATTTCCTTCGTTGCCTTTGCGCTTGCTTGTGCTTTTACTGTGTCGGCGCACGCTATTTCCATCATGGACGTGAAATTGGAAAGTCTGATGCCGCGCATGACCGAGATCAAGAAATCCCTGAACCTGAATCCCAATCAGCAGACCCTATGGCAGCAGACAGAGAGCAAGACCAATACTATGCTGCATATGAGGGAGCTCAGGCGTGAGCGCCTGCAAGTCGAAATTGGGCAAAGGATGGACCAGAGCAATGGGGAAGTGCGCGACATAGCCAAGCTGATCGATGCGGAAGAAGACCTATCGACACAGGAAACCAGGCAACTCAGGGAGTTGTGGCTGACGGTGAACGACGCGCTGGACGACAATCAGCGCCAGATCGCGCAAGGTTTCCTGGCCGAGCAATTACGTAGCCAGGTAGACAGCCCACGTGACAGCGGACACGACAAATCCACCAACACGCCCAAACGCGGAGGCATGGGCAGAAAAGGCGGCATGGGTGGCGGTACAAGCAGCGGGGGCTCGGCGCAGTTTTAAGTATTATCGCGCCACGCGAATCTGCCCGGCCGATTTTTCATGCGAATTCCCAGGCGGCCGACACCCGACAACGGTCAACCCATTTGCTCAGTTGGCCGGCCAGGGCGCACCCTTCAACTCCACGGTATTCCCCTCCGGATCATTGATGTAGATGGAGGGGCCTTCGCCTTCGGCGCCGTAACGCGATCCCACATCGCCAAGCGCTACCTTGCAGGCAGTCAGGTGGCGGCGGATCGCATCCTCGTCATAGGGTTCCACCCGGAAGCAGAAGTGGTCCATATTCCGGCCTTCCTTGCCCGGGGCGGCACCTCCGGCCTTGCCCAGCTTGCCGTCGATGCTGATCAAATCCACCAGGGCACTGCCGGCGCGCAATTGCACCAGGCCGATTTCGTCCTGGCGGCGCTCGATGCTGCAGCCTAGTACGTCGCAATAGAACTTGATCATCAAGTCCTGGTCCCTGACTCTCAAGACCAGGTGGTCGATTTCGCGGATATGTATCATGGTCCATGCAAAACAGTGAAAATGAAAGTGTAGCCGATATCGCATTTTACCGTCGTTGCGGCAATGGCCTGCTCAGAAAAGTAATTCCATTTCCCGTTCCTGATCTGCACCATCACGCGCGGCCTTTGGCCCAGTCCCAGATGGTCATTCCTGCTCATGGTGATGACGCCGTTGGTTGCCGGCACCATTGGTGGCTTCAAATTTAGCGGAAAGATCCAGCGCGGCCTTCTTCACGGGGTTGGTATCCTCTAGTAACATGTAGCCCTTATACTCGACTTTTGCGGACCTTGTTGTCCTGGAATTGGAACCTGGAATGCAGCCTTTGGATACAGCGCGTATTACTTCATTTTTGCAACAGGCGGTGGGCTTGCAGCAGCAAGGCCGTTTTGGCCACGCAGAGGATTTGTATCTGCAGGTACTGCAGATGCAAGCGGACAATTTTGATGCACTGCACTTGCTGGGTGTGCTGGCCCGGCAGACCAGACGGCCGGAACTCGCGCTGGACTTGATCAACAGGGCAATACAGGTTAACCCGCACCAGGCCGCCGCGTATTGCAACGCCGGCGCGGCGCTGCAGGATTTGGGTCGGCCCGAGGAGGCGCTGGCCAGTTACGATAAGGCGCTGCAGATCAAGCCGGACTATGCGCTGGCCTTGAATAACCGGGGTAACGCGCTGCGCAATCTGCTGCGCTACGATGAAGCCCTGGGCAGTTACATGCAAGCGATAGCGATCAAGCCGGACTATGCCGAAGCCTATAATAATCACGGCACCGTGCTGCATAAACAGCGTCGCCACGAGGCAGCTACGCTCAGCTACCAGCGCGCCTTGCAATTGAATCCGAAATTTGCCGATGCGCTGAATAACCTCGGCATAGCGCGGCACGCAATGCATGCTTTTGAAGCGGCTGTCGCGATGTATGACCGCGCCCTGCGCATCAAGGCCGACCACGCCGACGCTTATTGCAATCGCGGCATGGCGCTGCAAAAGCTGCAGCGCTTCCAGCAGGCTGTAGACAGTTATGACCGGGCTTTGCGGGTGAACCCCCGCTTTGCAAATGCGCATATGTATCGTGCCAACAGCCTGCGCTCATTGGGGCGCAAGGAAGAGGCGATTGAAGCCTACATGCAGGCTGGCGAGCATGGCACCGATGCCGAGCAGGTCAATTATGCGCTGGCGGCCCTCGGCGTCCTCGCCGCGCCGGCGGCGTCGCCGACCGCCTACGTAAAAGAATTATTTGACCAGTACGCCGGCCATTTCGATCAGCATCTGCTGGACGGCTTGCAATACCGGACCCCGGCTTTGCTAGTGGAGATGGTGAAAGAATTTGTGCCGGCCGGTGCGCTTGATATCGTCGATCTGGGGTGCGGCACCGGCCTTTGCGGCAGCTTGCTGAAGCCCTTGTCCAGAACCTTGACCGGCATCGATATCTCGCCGAATATGCTGGATCAGGCAGCCAGGCGGGATGTCTACGACAATCTGGTATGCGCAGAAATCGTGGAATTCCTGGGTCGGTCGCAGGATTGCTGCGATGTCGTGCTAGCCGCCGACGTGTTCGTCTATATCGGCGAGCTGGCCGGTATTTTTGCGGCGGCACACAGGGCCTTGAGAGTCGGAGGTATTTTTGCCTTTTCGGTGGAAGAGTCGGAACAGGACGACGTGGTGCTGAGGATTTCGCGGCGTTTCGCCCACTCCGCAAGCTACCTGCGAAGAGTGGCGCAGGAGCATGGCTTCGTCATGGATACGATGGACAGGCGGGTGATCCGGCAGGATGACGGGATGGACCTGTACGGTTATCTGGCGGTCATGCATCGAGCATGAACATTCAACTAGGCCTTGTTGCAATTTGCGCCGATTATTTACGATATGTTACTTGTATCACCGCCGCCGGCGGCAGAATATGCAGTGAAGCTATCGTGCTTTTTAGCCTGGTGTTTTTGACGGTTGTTTGCATTTCAATAACAATAATGAAAGGCCTGCCATGAAGCTCGTTCCCTGGTTGATGTTGACGGCAGTCAGCGTAACTGCCGCGTGGCCCTTACACGCCGCAGAATTATCCCCCGAGCAACAAGCCGTGCATGTGCTGAACCGCCTGGGCTACGGGCCTAAGCCCGGCGACATCCAGCGTGTCATGCAAATGGGGGCGGACCGGTATATCGCGCAGCAACTGAACCCGTCTTCCATCCCCATGCCTACCGATTTGACTAACCGGCTAAAGGCGCTGGACGTGCAGGATGAAAGTGCCGGGCAGGTCTTGTATGAATATCAGGCCGCGCTCAAGCTGACCAAGGACGGTAGCGATGAATCCACGAAAAAACGGCGCGAGCTGGTCGGCCGCATCGTCGAGCAAACTGCCGAGGCGCGCATCGCCAGGGCGATAGATAGCCCGCGCCAGTTGGAAGAGGTCATGGTCGATTTCTGGTTCAACCACTTCAATGTGTTTTCCGGCAAGGGGCTGGACCGGGCGCTGGTCGCCAGTTACGAAAGGGATGCGATACGTCCTTACGTCTTCGGCTCCTTCCGCGACCTGTTGGGCGCTACCGCCAAGCATCCGGCCATGCTGTTTTACCTGGACAACTGGCTGTCTACTTCTGCCGATTATCAGCCGCGCGGATTCCGTAAAAACCTCGCGCAGGGGGCAAAGGCAAAGGCCAACGGCTTGAATGAAAACTATGCGCGCGAGGTGATGGAATTGCATACGTTGGGCGTAGATGGCGGCTACACGCAAAAGGACGTGACCGAGCTGGCGCGCATGCTCACCGGCTGGACTTTCGAGCCGCGCGACCTGGTGCGCAGCAACCGGACTTTCCAGTTTGACGCCGACCGCCACGACAACGGCAGCAAGGAATGGCTGGGCAGGCATATCAATGCGCAGGGCCAGCGCGAAGGCGAGTTTGCGCTGGATGTGCTGGCCATGCATCCGGCAACCGCCCATCATCTGAGTTACCAGTTGGCGCAATATTTTGTGCAGGACAATCCGCCGCCTGCGCTGGTGGACCGGATGTCCAAGCGCTACCTGGAGACCGGCGGGAATATCCGCGCGGTGCTGGAAACCTTGTTCAAGAGCCCGGAATTCATGGATGACAGCGTGCTGGCCGCCAAATACAAGACTCCTTACCAATTCGTCATTTCTGCCGCGCGCGCCGGCGAAATGCCGATAACCAATATCCGGCCTTTGCTGGGCACGCTGGCGCAACTGGGCATGCCGCTATATGGTTGCCAGACGCCCGACGGCTACAAGAATACCGAAACTGCCTGGATGAACCCGGATGCCCTGACCCGGCGCATCAATTTTGCCACTGCCATCGCAACCGGACGCCTGGCACTGAACAAAGCCGTGGACGACGGCGACAAGATGGGCAAGCGCCAACTGGAGCGGCAGGCAACTGGCCCGGACAAGGCCGGCGCGCAAGCCATGCCGCCACTGGACGCTCAACATTTGATGGCAGCGCTCGGACCCGGCATTTCCACGCGTACCCGTGACATCATCGCCAATAACCCGGAAGCCTTGCGTGCCGCCATGCTGTTGGGCAGCCCTGACTTCATGCAACACTGATTGCCCAGGAGGTAAAATGAAACGCAGGGACTTTTTATTCACATGTGCGGCAGGGGCGGGCCTTGCCGTCCCGGTAGGCCGGCAAGCCTGGGCCATCAGCAATGCGGAAGCTTCGGACAATGGCCGAAAACTGATTGTCATCATGTTGCGCGGCGCGGTAGATGGTCTGAACGTGGTGGCGCCGTATGCCGATGCCAACTATCTGCGGCTGCGGCCGACCATCGCCTTAGGCAAGCCGGGCCAGGAAAACGGCGTACTGGACCTGGACGGCTATTTTGGCATGCACCCGGCACTCGTCGATTTGCAGCCCTTGTGGCAGCAAAAGAAACTTGCCTTTGTACACGCCAGCGGTTCGCCGGATGCCACCCGTTCGCATTTTGATGCGCAGGATTACCTGGAGTCTGCGACCCCCGGCAGGAAGAGCACCCAGGACGGCTGGATGAAC
>DATHMC010000271.1:0-6367 GCA_035487495.1 Undibacterium sp. | reverse complement strand
CACCGGGTTCAGGCCAAGTGGTGTTCCGCGGCGATACCGCAACCAACCATCCTAATGAAGACAGGTTCTGGGCCGTAGTAAAAGCCAATCCGGACCTGGCCAGGGCGGCCGGCGGCGTGACTGGCCGTAACACCAGCTTCTCGCCGTGGACCAATAGCTTTGACCTGCGCCTGTCCCAGGAAGTGCCGGGCCTGTTCGCCGGCAACAAGGGTGTATTTACGCTGGACCTGCAAAACGTGGGTAACCTGATCAACAGGAACTGGGGCCGTATCAACGAGATCGCCTTCTCGAGCAGCGGCGGCCAGGTTCGCGAGTTTGTCGATGTAGTAGGTTTGGATCCTCAGGGCCGTTATATCTATAACACCAGGAACTCCGTGACCGATTACACGACAAGGCAGGTTACAGGCGAATCGCAATGGTCGGTACAAGCAACCCTTAAGTATGAGTTCTAATATTCTTAACGGATGACAGCAGCATGAGCGAAGCGGCTGGTGGCAACACCGGCCGTTTTTCAATTTCAGCGGCCGGTTCGTGCTCTACCCGTAGTGCCCGCGCATAGCGCGTTTGCCTTTGCGCCGCAGCCGCGCCACGGATAGCTTCCGGATGCCTTTATTCCTAACCTAGTTTTTACCAGCAGATGCCGCCCATCAAACTCCTTATCTCCCTGTGCGCCTTGCCCTTGCTCGTGTCGTGTAGCACCACCGCGCCGGTATCCGGCACTACCGAGATCACCATCTTCAGCATCAACGACTTTCACGGCCATGTGCAATCGGACCATCCGGTTCCGTATATGGCGCAGCAGGACGACCCGGCCCATCCAGGCCAGAAGATCTCCGCACCCTCAGGCGGTTTTGCCTATCTGGCGACGCTGCTGAAAGAGCGCCGCCGGCAAGCGCCGGCCAGCATCCTGGTCGGCGCCGGCGACCTGATAGGCGCTTCGCCGGCAGGTTCTTCGATGCTGAAGGACGAGCCCGTGATAGAAGCGATGAACCAGCTGGGGATGGAAGTGAGTGCTGTCGGCAACCATGAGTTCGACGCCGGCCAGCAGGAACTGAGCCGCAAGATCAAAGGCGAATGTCCCAGCATCGGTTGCAAATTTCCGGGATTTTCCGGCACCAGGTTCAGCTATATTGCCGCCAATGTGCTGGAAAAATCGACCTCGCAGCCTTGGTTGAAGCCGTATGTGATCAAGCAGGTGGGGGATGTGAAGGTTGCCTTCATCGGCGCCGTGACGACAGAAACGCCCTCCATCGTCTCCGCGGTCGGCATCCAGAATTTGCAGTTCATCGATGAGGCGCAGGCGATCAATCGCTACGTGCCTGAGATCAAGCGCCAGAACGTAGCGGCCATCGTGGTGCTGATCCATGAGGGCGCCAACTACCCGGGTGCTGCGAACGATCCGTCCTATCGCTGCGATGGCTTGCAGGGCCCGATTATCGATATCGCCAACAAGCTCGATCCGGCGATCAACCTGGTGGTGTCCGCGCATACGCATCAGGCATATACCTGCAAGATTGGCGGCAAGCTGGTGGTTTCCGGCCGTAACTACGGGTCTTTGCTGACCGAAGTCAAACTGAAGATAGACCGGGTGAGCAACCAGGTGATAGATGCAAGCGCGCATAACTACGCGGTCGATCAGCGCGTATTGACTCCCGATCCCGATGCAAAAAAACTGGTGGACCAGGTCGCCGCATTGACCGACAAGATACGCCGGCGGCCGATTGCGACACTGACCACTCTCTTGAACAGAAAGCATACTGAGCCCTACTCGGATACCAGTCTAGGTAACGTGATCGCCGATGCGCAACTGAGTTTTGCGCGCAACACCGGCGCGGCGGATATTTCTTTCATGAATTCCGGCGGCATACGCAGTGATCTGCAAAATTTGGATGTGACTTTTGGCGATATCTACGCAACGCAGCCGTTCGGCAATGGCGTGGTCCGCATGAATTTGAGCGGTGCGCAGATTATCAAACTGCTGCAACAGCAGTGGGACGGCCGCCCTGCAGATAATCCCAAGATGATGGCGGTGTCGCATGGCTTCAGCTATCAATGGCGTGCCGATGCCCCCATCGCCGAGCGCGTCACCGAAGTGCGCCTGAACGGCCAGCCAATTGACGCCGGCAGGCAATACGCCGTCGTCGTGAATGGCTTCATGGCTGATGGCGGCGATGGCTATACGGTATTGAAAGCCGGCACCCAGCGCCAGTTGCTGGGCGGCGACGTCGACGCAATGGAAGCGTATATGGTCGCCAACGGCGGCAAGCTGTCGGACGTGGACATGAACAGGATTAAACGCCTGCAATAAGCCGACTCACTAAGTTGATCGCCCAGAGTTGATCGCCGAGAAATCGCCGGTGCGTATGGACCGGCGATTTTTTTTGTTGCCATCGGCTAGTCGCCAAACGGCAAGCCTACATAATTTTCCGCCATCACGATTTGCGCTGCGCGAGAACCGGCCAGATAGTCCAGCTCCGCCTCCTGTATCTTGTGGCCGAACGCATCGGTATTCGGGAAACGATGCATCAGCGACGTCATCCACCAGGAAAAGCGCTCCGCCTTCCAGATCCGGCGCAGGCATTTTTCCGAATAGGCGTCGATGCCGGCACTGGTTTTTTCCGCATAATATTCGATCAACGCGCGCGACAGGTAGTGCACGTCGCTGGCGGCCAGGTTCAGGCCCTTGGCGCCGGTGGGCGGCACGATGTGCGCGGCGTCGCCGGCCAGGAACAGGCGCCCGAAACGCAGGGGCTCGGCGACGAAACTGCGCAAGGGCGCGATGCTCTTCTCTATCGCGGGGCCGGTGACCAGGTGGGCGACAGCTTCGTCATCCAGCCTGCGCTTCAATTCTTCCCAAAAGCGCGCGTCCGACCACCCTTCGGCTTTTTCCGTCAGCGGGCATTGTAGATAGTAACGGCTGCGGGTTGCCGAGCGCATGCTGCACAGCGCGAACCCGCGTTCATGATTGGCATAGATCAATTCATGCGATACCGGCGGCGTGTCCGACAGTATGCCCAGCCAACCGAAAGGATAGACGCGCTCGAAAGAGCGTATCGCAGTTGGCGGCACGCTGTTCCGGCTGACGCCGTGAAAGCCGTCGCAACCGGCGATGAACTCGCACTTCAGTTCTTGCCATACGCCGTCCTTGCGGTAGCGCACCTTCGGCGATGTGCCGTCGAAGTCGTGCAGGCTGACCGACTCGGCCTCATAGACTATCCTTGCCCCCGACTCGTCGCGCGCATGCATCAGGTCGCGTGTAACTTCGGTCTGGCCGTACACGGTCACGGTCTTGCCTATCAGTTCCTTGAAGTTGATGCGATGCCGCATACCGCCGTAGCACAATTCGACGCCATCGTGAATCAGGGCCTCCTGATGCAGGCGGCTACTGACGCCGGCTTCGTCCAGCAAGTCGACCGTGCCTTGTTCCAGTACGCCTGCGCGGATGCGGCCCAGCACATAGTCGCGGCTGCGCAGCTCCAGGATGACGTTGGCTATGCCGGCTTTGTGGAGGAGTTGGCCTAGCAGGAGGCCGGCTGGGCCGGCGCCAATGATGGCTACTTGGGTATGCATGGTGGTTTGTCTCTGGTTTTATTTTTGGGCTTAATAATTCTGTTTAACTTCGTTGTTGCAAGTCGGGAGTGGCCCGATAGGTCGGACTATAGTCTGACGAATTACTTTCTTTGCTTCGCACCTAGCCGGCCGCCCGAAAGTAAGCAAAGAAAGGCGACCGCAGACTTGCTCTGCGGGTGATGAAGCAAAACTTCATCACATTTTGTGTATTACAAAAAATGGGAAACAGACGAAACTCGCCTGCGGCTCAGACAACGTCTGTTTCTAATCCATTTTCCGTAACGCACAAAATGCAGCGTCCTGAGCGGATTTAAAATCAACCGCAACCGCAACGTCCACTACTGCTCCGCGAGATGCCTCACACGTCAAAAAACACGGTCTCGTCCTGCCCCTGCATTTGTATATCAAAGCGGTACACGACGCCTCCCGCTTGCTGTTCGCGTTTTGCGATCAGGGTGTGGCGGCGGTCGGCCGGTACCGAGTTCAGTATTTCGTCTTCGCTGTTGGCGCGCGCTTCGTCGTCGAAATATAGCCGGGTGAACGCATGCACCAGCAGGCCACGCATGAAGACGATGAGGTTGATGTGCGGGGCCTGGTTGGCGGCTGTGGCGCCGGGCTTGACGGTTTGCAATATGAAACGCTGCTGCACGTCGGTGCCTGTGCCTATGCGGGCGTAGCCGGTGAAGCCAGTGCTGACGATCTCGTCGGTGCTGGCGATGTAGCGGCCGTCGGCGTCGGCTTGCAGGAATTCCAGCATCGCGTCGGCGATCGGCTTGCCGGCGCCGTCCAGCACCTGGCCTATCACCTGTATGTGCTCGCCCTTGGCGCTGTTGTCGGCAATGACTGCGTCGAATACGCTGCTCATGTCGTAATTGTATTGCTGCGGCGTCAGGCCGTAGGCGAAGTAGGGGCCTACGGTTTGCGATGGGGTTTGTTTTAGCGTCATCACATGCTCCTAGCGCATTTCCATCGGCGTCTGGCGCTCGCCGCGCAGCACAATGTCGAAATCATAGCCCAGCGCAAAATCCGGCTCGGTCACGTCCAGCGTGAAGCGGGATATCAGCAGTTCGCGCGCGTTTTCCGGCGTGCCCTGGTAGATGGGGTCAAACGCCAGCAGCGGGTCGCCGGGGAAATACATCTGCGTCACTAGGCGGGTCGCGAAATAATTGCCGAACAGCGAGAAATGGATATGGTTGGGGCGCCAGGCGTTCGAGTGATTGCCCCAGGGATAAGCACCCGGTTTGATGGTCAGGAAACGATAGCGTCCGTCTTTATCGGTCAGGCAGCGGCCCGCGCCCAGGAAGTTGGGGTCCAGCGGCGCCTGGTGCCGGTCCACCTTGTGCACGTAGCGGCCGGCGGCATTTGCCTGCCAGATTTCCACCAGCGTATGCGGCACCGGTTTGCCGTTTTCATCCAGCACGTGGCCAGTGACGATAATGCGCTCGCCTATCGGTTCGCCGTTACGCACCGCATTGCGGGTCAGGTCGTGGTCCAGCGCCGAAATCGCATCTTGGCCGTACACCGGCGCCCGCAGGTTCTGCATGCTGGCCCTGGCCGGTAGCAATGGCCGGGTAGGGCCGCGCAAGCTAGTGGATTTGTAATCCTGGGACAGGTAGGCGGGATGAGCCTGCCAGTCGCGCGGGTTTAATAGAGTAGGTTCCGGCAAGATGCTCTCCTGAGTGTTATTGGTCTCTTTAACTACTATATACCTGAGTAAATATAGGTACAATTGATCAATTTTCAGGTTTTCCATAACTAGTGGTAATGGATTGGGAGGCGGTGTCGCCAATGGACGGACGGATCAAACTCAGGCATTTGCAGTGCTTCCTGGCCGTGATGCAGCATCGCAGCTTGCAGAAAGCCGCTGATGCGATGTCGATTACGCAGCCTGCGGTCTCCAAAACCATCGCCGAGATGGAACAGATCGTGGGTGCCCGGTTGTTTGAGCGCGGTCGCAACGGCGCCAAGCCGACCGACAAGGCCGAACTATTCTGGCGCTATGCGGGGGCGACCGTCAGCACCTTGCGACAAGGCATGGACCTGTTGTCTGGCGCGGATCGTGTCGATGGCGGCATCAGCGGCGGCACCATCAGGCTGGGCGTGCTGCCCACGGTTGCCCCTTCGCTGGTTCCGCAGGCTTTGCAATTGTTCCAGCAGCACTGGAACAACGTGGTGGTGCGAATTACGTCCGGCCTGAACGTGCAACTGATGCAGCAATTGAAGGCGCAGGAGCTGGACCTGGTGATAGGACGCCTGTCGGAGCCGGACAGCATGATGGGCCTGACCTTTGAGCACTTGTTCGCCGATCAGCTGTCGGTAGTGGTCCGCGCCGGACATCCGCTGCTGGCGCTGCCTACACTGTCGGTCGAACATATCATGGCGTACAGCCTGTTGCTGCCGCCGCTGAGCACGGTGATTCGCAATGCGGCCGACAGTTTCCTGAATGCGCACGGGGTCGGCAATCCGAATGCCTACATTGAAGTGCTGTCGGTATCGCTGGGGCGCGAACTGGTACTGCGCAACGATGCGGTGTGGTTCGTGCCTACCAGTGCAGTGCGTCTGGATTTGGAGAATGGAGTCTTGTGCAGCCTGCCTTTTTCGATGGCAGGCTCGGAGCAAATGGTGGGCCTGGCCTTGTCGAACGCGGCCCTGCCGTCTCCGGTGACAACGGCGATGATACATGCGGTACGCGAGGCTGCGGCGCGACAGCATCCCGGCTAGCAGGGGCGCAGCATGAGCTGCGCTCCCGCTTCGTCGGTCTTATGGCGCGTGCTTGTATTCGATAATCAGCGGCGCG
>DATHMC010000270.1:0-2642 GCA_035487495.1 Undibacterium sp. | reverse complement strand
GTGGCGATGCAAGGCGATCCGCCCAATTATGTATTGAACTACACCGAAACCCGCAAGCTGCCCTTCGACGTGGCGCTGGATGTGCAGGGCAGCCTGGCCAAGGCTTTCGGTGACGTCAAGATGACGCCGACCACCTTTGTGATCGACAAACACGGCAACATCTTGAAGCGTTATCTTGGTCAGCCGTCCTTTCCCGAGTTGCATCAGTTGCTGGACAAGGCGCTGGCGGCGACTTAAGCCTACCCATTTACTTTAAAAAGCCGCTTCATCTTTGCAGGATGAAGCGGCTTTTTCATTTTTACACAGGGACTTTTGACAGGCTGCGTTTCGGAAACAGCTTGCGCACCATATCGTCCACATAGGTGAATACCACCGGTATCACCAGCAGGCTCAGCAGGGTGGACGTGATCAGGCCGCCTATCACCGCAATCGCCATCGGCGCGCGGAAGCTGGGGTCTATGCCTATGCCCATCGCGATCGGCAGCATGCCGGCGCCCATCGCGATGGTGGTCATCACGATCGGCCGCGCGCGCTTGTGGCCGGCGTCCAGCAAGGCCTCCATGCGGGTCATGCCCTCGCGGCGGGCGACGATCGCATATTCCACCAGCAGGATGGAGTTCTTGGTGGCGATGCCCATCAGCATGATCAGGCCGATCAGCGACGGCATCGAGAACGCGCTATGCGTCAGCAGCAGCGCGACGAAGGCGCCGCCTATCGACAAGGGCAATGCGGCCAGGATAGTCACCGGCTGCATGAAGTCGTGAAACAGCAGCACCAGCACCATGTAGATGCACAGCACGCCGGTCAGCATCGCCAGGCCGAAGCTGAGGAATAGCGTGCCCATTTCCTCGGCATCGCCGATGATCACGCGCGAAACGCCGGCCGGCAGGTTCTTCACGCTCGGTAGCTTGTCTGCCGCATTGCTGACTTCGCCCAGGGTCAGGCTGTTCAATTCCACATCGAAGGTCACATTGCGCGAACGGTCCAGCCGGCTGATCTGCGTGGGGCCGCTGCCCATTGCGATATCGGCCACCTGGCCCAGCATCACGTGGCCGGTCTTGGTCGGCACCGACAGGCGCGATAGTTGTTCCAGGTCGGTACGCGCAGAAGCCGGGAAGCGGACCACGATAGGGATTTGCCGTTCCGGCAGGTTCATCTTGGCCAGCGCCACGTCGTAGTCGCCGACGGTCGCGATCCGTACGGTCTCCGCGATGGCGGTGGTGGTCACGCCCAGATCGGCGGCCCGCGCGGCGTCCGGGCGGATGATCACCTCCGGCCGTATCAGGCCGGCGCTGGAACTGACCGAGCCTATGCCGGGCAAGGTGCGCAGCTCCCGTTGCACATTGTCGGCCACGGTATTGAGCGTATCCACGTTTTCGCCTATCAGCACCAGCTGGTATTTCTCGCCGGTATTGCCCAGGCCTATCGTGGTGCGCACGCCGGGCAGGGTCTGCATCGCTTCGCGTATATGCGATTCGATCGCGGTCTTGGTTTCTTTCCTGTGCGAGCGCGGCACCAGCGTCAGCGTCAGACTGGCCTTGTTGACCGAGCTGACGCCGCCGGACGTAAATGGATCGCCGCCCGCAGTGCCGCCGCCTATCGCGGTATAGATCTTGACGATGTCCTTGCGGCTGGCCAGCAGTTTCCTGGCGCGTTCGGCCATCGCCAGGGTTTCGCTGTAGGTGCTGCCGGGTGCGAGCTCCATCTTGACCACGGTTTGCGACCGGTCGTCCGCCGGCACGAAGCCGGTAGGCAGCAGGGGCACCAGCGCCAGTGAGCCGACGAAAAACAGCACGGCCATCAAGGCCGTCCAAAAACGATTTTGCAGACACCAGCGGGCGGCGCGCATATACATCTGCATCAGCTTGCTGTCTTTTGCTTCGCTGTGAAAAATCGGCTTCAGCAGGTAGGCCGCCATCATCGGCGTCAGCAGACGCGCCACCACCAGCGAAGCCAGTACGGCCAGCGAACAGGTCCAGCCGAATTGCTTGAAGAATTTGCCTGCCACGCCGGTCATGAAGGCGGTCGGCAAAAATACCGCCACCAGCGTAAAGGTGGTGGCAACCACCGCCAGGCCGATCTCGTCGGCGGCTTCCATTGCCGCCTGCAAAGGCGTCTTGCCCATGCGCAGGTGGCGCACGATGTTCTCGATTTCGACAATCGCATCGTCGACCAGGATGCCGACCACCAGCGCCAGCGACAGCAAGGTCACCGTGTTCAGCGTGAAATCAAACAAATACATGCCGAGGAAGGTCGGCACCACCGACAGCGGCAACGCCGCTGCGGATATCAGCGTGGCGCGCCAGTCGCGCAGGAACCACCAGACCACCAGCACCGCCAGCACCGAGCCTTCGAGCAGCAGGTACATGGAACCGTTGAAGGATTCCTGCACCGGCTCCACCATGTTGTACGCTTCGTCAAATTTCAGGTCGGGCTGGGAGGCGCGCAATTTCTCCAGCGCCTCGCGCACCCCTTTGCCTACCGTGACTTCGCTGGCGCCCTTGCTGCGGGTAATTTCAAAACCGACCACCGGCTTGCCGTCCAGCAGCGCGATCGAGCGCCGTTCGGCCACCGTATCCTGCACATTGGCAATCTGCCCCAGTTGGACGCGGCGGCCGTCGTTCAGCGCCAGCTCCATATTC
>DATHMC010000269.1:0-8810 GCA_035487495.1 Undibacterium sp. | reverse complement strand
TCGGCAAATCCAGAGGGGCCAGCCGGCATTGCGCCAACAGATGGGCAAGTTCCGGGCTCCATTCAGTGATGGACAGGCCACGGCATTTCAAGCGGGCTTCCTGCTCCGTCCACGCCTGCGCAAACGAATATGCCTGCTGAGATTGAGGACGGCGGCCGATTGCCGCGCTCAACTCCGGGCCCAGGTAAAGCTGCGCCACCGGTTCCCAATCAAGCTCTTCGTCAATCCGCATTAAATCTACCCCCACGGCGCCACCATCACCAATAACTGCCAGCGACAAACCCGGCTCATGGCTGAGCGACAGGTTCAAATGATGGCCCGGGATATTCACGCGTACCGGCTGGCCGGGCGCGGAAAGCAGGCGCAGTTGCTCCTGCGGATAGCCATATGTAGAAGCAAGGGTCTCGCTCACCGCCCGCCGGATCATTTGCCGGGCCGTATCGCGCGCATCGGAAGCCGCGACCTCCACCGAAATAACGGCAAGGCCTTGCTCTTTCAACGCGGCGACAGCCGCTTGCCGCGCTGCAGGCCACGGATAAACGGGACGAATTACCGAGTCGGACATGGTCAAGCTACCGCGTGGCCGCCGCCGGGCAGCCGCGCCAGCTTGAGCCTGCCGGTATGTATTCTCCCTTCATCACCAGCGTCAACGGACCCAATCGCGCATTGTCGGCGACCACCGCGCTATACAACACCGAGCTGCGCGGCCCCATGTATACCCGTTCGCCGATGCTGACATGGTCGATTTTCATGACCCTGTCCTCAAACAAATGCGTTTGCGGGCAGGCCAGGGCATTGATTTCGCTGTAGGCGCCAATACTGACGCAATCAAACTCGGTAATGTCGGTGGTATCCATATAAACGCCGCGTCCTATCCTGGCGCCAAGCAAATTGAAAGCGAGCGGCAACCACGGCGTACCGCGCAGATAGCGCATGAAATTGGGAACCGCTATCCCCTCATACAAATTGGTAATGCCCTCGGATAGCCAGACGAATGGGGTCCACATCGGAACGCTGCTCTTTTGATAACGGCGGATGAACAACCATTTCAGCACCGCCACAAAACCGAAACTGCCTATGCCATAGAGCAAGCCGGCAACGATAAGGTAGTAGATCACTTCGCCCCAGCGATCCTCGCCGGCAAGAGGCATCAGGTTCAGTACGATGGTATAGCCGACCGCGATCACGATGGCGTGCGGTGCAACGATACGGTAAGCCTCTATCAATCCGCGTCCGAGTCGTCGGTACAGGGAGGGGCGGAAGGTCAGGTTTTCCGGGAAACCGGTCACCTCTTCGCGTGCAGGCAAGTGTATAGGCGGCGAGCCCAGCCAAGTCTGCCCCTCATGCATTTGCAGATTATCCGGGGCGCTGGAATGTACACCGATCAAGACGTTTTCAGGGACGATCGTGCCGTCCGGAATATATGCGCCATTGCCAATGAAGCTGCGCCGGGAAATGACGGTCGGCTGCATCGTCATCCAGCCGCCGTCTATCTGCTCATCGCCCAGCAGTACGGCGTCGGCGATAAAGGTCTCATCGCCCAGGGTCAACATGTCCGGCACGACGCCCAGCGCGGTCGATATCTCGGCGCCGCGGCCGACCTTGGCGCCCAGCAGCCGGTACCAGAACGGGGCATACACGGTCGCATACACGCCATGCAAAACGTTCAGGCTGGATTCCTGGATCTGGTTGACCAGCCACTTGCCGCAGTAGGTGTTGCTGTGCACCTTGTAACTGCCGGCTTTCAGCTTGGGCAGGATGCTCCAGCGTATGCCTGCCGACAACAAGGCGGTGCAGACGATCAACACCGCCGTGGCAGGGAAAGCCAGGACAAAATATTTAAATAACTGGAAAGAGATTTTATTGCTCTGCATCCACGGGAAGCGATCAATATTGTCGAACCAGTCTATCAATATAAAGCTAGGGAAAACCGGCATGAAGAACAATGCAGTGATCAGGAAGGCGCCAAAAAAGAAAAATACCGCCTCCCCCACATAACGCAAACGGCTGGCCACAGGGCGCGCAGGATAAGCGGCAGGGTCATAGGCGCCGACATCGCGCGCCGGCGAGCCGCGCCAGATTCGTCCGGCCGGTACGGTTTGCCCTTCGCTTAATGCGGACTGACCTTCCAGATGGCCGGCATCCCCTATCGACACATCGCCTTCCAGCACGGAATAGGAGCCGACGTAGGCCTCTCGTCCCAGGCTGATCCTGCCCAATATCAGCTCACCACGCTCAACGCGCGCATTTTCAAAATTGCTGGCGTTGCCTATGCTGACCCCATCGCCTATGGTCAATAAATCGGCGGCACGCAAGGTCATGGAACCGATGATCACGTCCTTCCCGATCCTGGCGCCCAATGCTCTCAGCCACCAGGCATATAGTGAAGAACCGCTCAGCATATAAGTAGGCGCGGCCTCCACCAGCCTGTCCACGAACCACCAGCGGAAATAAGTAAGCCCCCAAAGCGGATAGCGCCCTGGCTTCAGGCGGCCGACTATCAGCCACTTGCAAGCGATCGCGATGCCGAACTCCAGCAGCGTGAGCAGCAAAAACACGCCGACGGACAGCAAAGACGCCCGGATAATGGAATCGTCGGGGTCCCCGGTAAAGAAATGATAGGCGAAGAAAGGCGCCAGCCATTGCACCATGCGCATTGCAACCAGCCAGGGAACAACAACAGCCTGCGCGGTACCGCAGACCCAGCGCCTCAGGGTCGATGGCGGGGTCCAGTCCACCTGGGCGGTGGCGGAAACGACCTGCGTCTCCATCAACACTTGGGCGATACGGCCTACGCTGCGGCTTTGATAAATGTCGCTGATCTTGAAATAGGCAAAACGCGCGTCCGTCCTCAGCGAGGAAACCAGACGCGCGGCAAAGAGCGAGTGTCCGCCCAGATCGGTGAAAAAGTCGGCACTCCTGCGAATAGCTTGTCCTGGGAACAGTTTGCCGAGCGCGGCAAACAACAGCTCTTCCGCCGGGGTTTCAGGGAGATCCGACTCCACGGACTCTGCAGCTACTGCGAGCGTTTTTTCTTTCAACAGCTTGCGATCTATCTTGCCGGAGGTCAGCCGCGGCATTTCGCTCAGGCTCTCATAGCGAGCCGGCACCATATACGGCGGCAAGGTTTCCGCCAGCGCCGCGCGAAGCCTTGCACTGGAGATGCCAGGCCCATTGTCGGGCACGATGAAGGCAATCAACTGATCCATGCCTTGCTCCTGGCGCAGGATCACCGCAACCGTGCCGACACCGGGCTGTTTGGCCAACACGGCTTCTATCTCGCCCAACTCCACCCGGAAGCCGCGGATTTTCACCTGGTCATCGGCGCGTCCCAGACACAGCACCTGGCCACTTTCGTCTATACGCGCCAAGTCGCCGGTGCGGTATAGCCGTTGATCGATCGCCTGCGCGCTCCACGGATTGGGCAGGAATTTCTCGGCTGTCAATTCCGGGCGTCCCAGGTAACCTGCGGCGATACCAGGACCAATGATGCACAACTCGCCGATCTCGCCGCGCGGCAGCAGGCGCAGGCCGTTTTCCACTGCCGTATCGACCACCAGCAAGCCATAGTTCGGCAAAGGGCGGCCGATGGTAACCGGTTCATTGGCGTGCAGTTCAGCCAGGCTGGCCGACACCGTCGCCTCCGTCGGGCCGTAGGTGTTGAATACCTGCCGGTCCCGACGCGCCCAGCGCGCAACCAGCGCTTCGGGACACATCTCGCCGCCGAGGTTGATGATGCGCAAGCTGGCGACATCCTGGTTAAACAGCGCCAGCAAGGTCGGCACGGCGTGCAATACGCTGATGCCTTGTTCCGTCAGCGCGCGGGGCAGGGCGTCCGGATCCACTGTGACCTCTTTTGGCGCGATCCACAAAGTTGCGCCAACCAGGTAACTGATCCAGATTTCTTCAAAAGACATGTCGAAGGCCACCGAAAAGCCCTGATACACCCGATCGGATGCGCGCACGCCCAGGATTGCATTTTCGCTACGCAGGAAATGGCAGATGCTGCCTTGCGTAATCGCGATACCCTTGGGTTTGCCGGTGGAGCCGGAGGTGTAGATCACATAGGCCGGGTGGCTGGGCAAGACGCCCAGGCGCCGCTGTAATGCTTGCGCCGGCACTCCAGGTAAAACCATCTTCTCGGCAGTCCACACCGTCGTTGCCAGGGGCGCCAATAAATGCGCGAACACATCGCAGCTTAAGATGCCATACGCTTGCGCGTCTTCCAGGCACACGGCGATGCGATCTACCGGCGTATCCGCATCGAAAGGCAGCCAGGCGGCGCCCGCTTTTGCAATGCCTGCCTGCATGACCAGCAGGTCCATTCCGCGCGGCAGCCACAGCCCCAGGATGTGCCCCGGGCGCACGCCGGCCTCGATCAGGTGGGACGCAACCTGGTCGGCACGTTCATTGAGCTGTTGATAGCTAAGCTGATCTTCGCCAGAAACCAGCGCGATATGATTAGGGGCCCTATTAGCGCTGGCCTCAAGCAGGTCCGCCAGGACTTCATTTTTGATGAGATCGGGCCGATGCGGGCCGTATAGGATACCAGGGTGAGTAGTGGGGTGAATACCCGCCTTGTCGGCGTCGATATTGACGCTGCTCTGATCTTCGGTGGACCAAGTGTAGGTCATAAAACTGGGAGTTGCGAAAAATCACTAATGGTAGCACCCAGGCTAGGGATAAGCATCAATTCTTTGCTATTTAATGTAATGACCAGCAACAATAAAGGGCATAAGCGAATTTATCGCTTATGCCCTGAGTAACAACAGTCAACCGACTAGACGACTAAAACACGCTCTCTGCAATATTTTGTTGTTCTATCACAGCACGAAGGGTATTGTGCGCCGGGCGTTGATCGGATTTGCCCGCAAACATGCATTCGCTGTGGCCATTCAGCAGCTCTGCATCGCGCCCGCTGAACAGCGGGCAGCGTGGGAACAGTTCCGCCACCCAGTCCACGAAGGCCCGAACCTTCGGCGATAAATGCCGATTATGCAGATACATCACGGAAATCGGCATAGGCGCAGGGATCCACTGCGGCAAGACTTCGCGTAAGGCGCCGGATTGCAGATATGGCATCAGCATGAAGCGAGGAGCCTGGATCAAGCCAAACCCCTTCAGCGCGCAAGCGATATAGGCCTCGGAATCATTGACCGAGATTTTGCCGTTGACCTTGACCTCAACGGCTTTCCCATCCACAACAAAATCCCAGTCAAAATTGCGTCCAGTGCGGCTGGAAAAATAGTGCACCACCTTGTGGTCCTGCAAGTCATCGATGGTGTGCGGCTCTCCATGCTGGTCCAGATACAAAGGAGCGGCGCAAGTGATGTTTTGGAAGGTCCCGATGCGTCGAGCCACCATGCTTGAGTCCTGCAATTCTCCTACCCGTATCACACAGTCCACCGCTTCCTGCACCATGTCCACCATGCGGTCGCCCATGCCCATGACCAGCTCGATATCCGGATAGCGCTCATAAAATTCGCAGACTTGCGGTAGCAGTATCAGCCTGCCTATCGAAGCGGGCACATCTACGCGCAGGCGTCCCTTGGGACCGCGGGCCACGTTCTGGAAGGAGGACTCTGTCTCGTCGATATCGGCCAGGATACGCACGCAGCGCTCATAGTAAGCGGCGCCATCCGGCGTCAGGCTCAAGCGGCGCGTGGTGCGATTCAGCAAACGCACTTGCAGCAGACTCTCCAGGCTCTGAATGGTTGTGGTCACCGTCGTGCGCGGCAAGCCCAGGCTATCGGCAGCCCGGGTAAAACTATTGGAATCCACCACACGGGTGAACACCTGCATTGCTTGAAAGCGGTCCATCGCTGACTCTCCAAAAAACCAATCGCGCATCCTGCGCAATTTTTACTTGTGCAAAGTATAAAGCGGATTTTGACCTGGATTAGTCGTCCAGGCCGAATAGTCTTGTTCAATTATAGATGTTTATCCAGAAACGTGTTCAACCTACCATTCGTCCCAATCTCAATCAATGGAGCGGAATATCCGCGACGACATGATGGAAGCAACAACATTTAGCACTCGAAAACCAACAAAGAAGACGGCAAAAGCGGCCGAACCGCGCCTGCTTATCGAAAATCTCATGATTCCCGGTCCGCTCGGCTCGATACCGGTGAGGTTATACAGCCCGCAAGCCGATGCCGCGTTGCCGGTGGTCTTATATTTTCATGGTGGCGGATTTATCAGCGGTTCACTGGACGATGCAGACATCCCGGCGCGCTTTATCGCGAGAAACAGCGCTGCGCTGGTGCTATCGGTCGGCTATTCGCTGGCCCCGGCCAAGCCCTTCCCGGCGGCGCCGGAAGATGCTTATGCCGCCATGGCCTGGGTCGAAAAAAATGCGGCCGCCATCAATGCTGACGCCAGTCGCGTCGCCGTCGCCGGGGATGACGCCGGCGGCAACCTGGCAACCTGCCTGACCCTGATTGCCCGCGATCGCAATGCGACACCTATCTTGGCCCAGGCCCTGATCGGCCCGATGCTGGACCCTAGCATGACACGCCTGGGGGATGCCAAACGCCTGAATTCCGACCTGACAGCGCAGGAGTGCGCCAACTGCTACCGCCAGTATCTGCCGGTTTCGCTGCAACGCCTGCATCCATATGCTGCTCCGCTGGAATCGCGCCGCCTGGGGGGGCTGCCGCCGGCATTTATTGCAACGGCGGAATGCGATGTGCTGCATATAGAAGCCGAAAAGTATGCCGCGGCTCTGATCACGGTCGGCGTACCGACCCAGGTCGCCCGCTTCGCCGGCATCAAGCACGCCTCCTTGCGCGAGCATGTGCCGGCCCTGAATGAAATCGCTGAATTTCTGCGCCGCCGCCTGGCGGCCGGATCGAATTTGAAAAACATCGCTTTTGAACCCACCAATGAGGACCATCATGCCTAATTCTCCCATCACACGTAGCAGCCTCTCCATCGCCGTCAGTGCCGCAATCGTCCTCTTGATTGCAGCAGCAGGCACGGTCGGGGCAATTCGCGTCCATGCCGGCAATCCTGAACCAAAAGCCGCGCCTCCGGCGACAACGGTGGATGTGGCAGAGGTCGTCAGCCGCAAAATCGTCGACTGGCAAAATTATTCCGGCAAGCTGGAAGCGGTTGACCGCGTGGAGATCCGCCCATTGGTAGGCGGCACCCTGACGGCAGTGCATTTCAAGGACGGCAGCCTGGTCAAGAAGGGCGATTTGCTGTTCACGATAGACCCGCGCCCGTATGCGGCTGAAGTCGCTAGGGTGCAGGCGCAACTGGCGGCGGCAGAAGCGCGTGCAGCGTATACCGCTTCAGACCTTGCCCGTGGCGAACGCCTGTTGGCAGACAATGCAATCGCGCGCCGCGACTATGAAGAGAAGCAAAACGCAGCACGTGAAGCAGCTGCGAATGTATTGGCGGCCCAGGCTGCACTGAAAGCGGCCAGGCTAAACCTGGAATATACCCAGATCACGGCGCCGGTTGCCGGCCGCATTTCTCGCGCAGAAGTCACGGTAGGCAATGTGATCGCTGTCGGAGCAGGCTCGCCGCCGCTCAGCACCCTGATGTCGGTGTCGCAGGTCTATGCATCTTTCGACGTGGATGAGCAGAGCTTCCTGAAATACGTGAACCCGGCACAGGCTAAAAATGCCCAGGTCCCGGTATTCCTCGGCCTGGCGAATGAAGACGGCTATTCCCGCCAGGGCAAGATCAGTTCGATAGATAACCGCATTGATACCTCTTCGGGAACTATCCGCGTACGCGCCGTCTTCGACAACCAGGACGGCTTGCTGCTGCCGGGCTTATATGCCCGCATCCGCCTGGGCGGCGGCACTCCGCATGAAGCTCTGCTGATCGACGAAAAAGCCATAGGCACGGATCAAAGCAAACGCTTTGTGCTGACCGTGGACAAGGAAAACCACACCGCCTACCGCGAAGTGCGCCTGGGCGCAAAGCAGGAGGACTTGCTGATCGTGGAGGGCGGCCTGAAAGCCGGCGAACGTATCGTTGTCAACGGGCTGCAACGCACGCGCCCGGGCGACACGATCACTCCCAACATGGTTCCCATGAGCAAACTGGCAGTTGCCCCCAGCGCCGGTCCGACCACAAACAAGACAGTTGCCGCCAACAAGTCTTGATAAACGCATCAAACAATAGACAACGAGATCTATCATGAATATTTCAAAATTCTTTATCGATCGCCCCATCTTTGCCGGGGTGCTATCGGTAGTCATCCTGCTGGCGGGCGCATTATCCATGTTCCAGCTGCCTATCTCGGAATATCCCGAGGTAGTTCCGCCCTCCGTGGTGGTCCGGGCTCAGTATCCCGGCGCTAACCCCAAGGTCATTGCAGAAACCGTGGCATCGCCTCTGGAGGAGTCCATCAACGGCGTAGAAAACATGCTGTATATGCAATCCCAGGCCAATAGCGACGGCAATCTGACTGTGACGGTCAACTTCAAATTGGGCGTCGACCCCGACAAAGCGCAGCAACTGGTGCAAAACCGCGTCTCGCAAGCCTTACCGCGCCTGCCGCCCGATGTACAGCGACTGGGCGTCACCACCATCAAGAGCTCTCCGGCGCTGACCATGGTGGTACATCTGATTTCGCCGGACAACCGCTATGACATGACCTATCTGCGCAACTATGCAGTGTTGAACGTGAAAGACCGCCTGGCCCGTATCAAGGGCGTGGGAGAGGTCGGCCTGTTCGGCTCCGGCAACTACGCGATGCGCGTCTGGCTGGACCCGCAAAAGGTAGCCCAGCGCGGCTTGACCGCATCCGACGTCGTCAACGCCATCCGCGAACAGAACGTGCAGGTCGCAGC
>DATHMC010000268.1:0-31504 GCA_035487495.1 Undibacterium sp. | reverse complement strand
ACCGCAGCCAGGATTATCGTTTTGTTTTTGGCGTCGCTGCTGTCACTGCTACGCGCTGTTGCTGTGGGGATTGCTGACATGGTGGAGTCCTTGGATGCCTTTTCAGATGTTGTAGCCGCCGTCAATGGTGAGCGCACTGCCGGTGATGAAACGGCTTTCTGCGCTGGCCAGATAGGCAACCAGGCCGGCTATGTCCTCACCATTGCCGTAGTGGCCGAGCGCCATCAACGCCCGCAGGGAATCTGCACGCGCGCCGTCGGCGGGATTCATGTCGGTATCGATCGGTCCCGGCTGGACCAGGTTTGCCGTGATGCCGCGCGGCCCGAGATCGCGGGCGATGCCCTTGGTCAGGCCGATCAATGCCGATTTGCTCATCGCATACAGGGCGCTGCCGGCGGCCGGCACGCGTTCCGCATTGCAGCTGCCGATGGTGATGATGCGGCCGCCATTTTCCATATGCTGAGCTGCAGCCTGGGCGCCGGCGAACACTGCACGCACATTCACCGCGATGATGCGGTCGAACTCTTCGAGGGTAAATTGATCCAGTGGTTTCCAGTAGCCGATGCCGGCATTGCTCACCAGGATGTCGATACGACCCAGTTCCTGTACCGTGCGCTGCACTGCTGAGACGGTCGCGTGAGGATCTGCGCTGTCGGCGGCCAGCGCCAGGCCGCGTCTGCCGGCGGCATGGATGGCGTTGACCACGGCATCGGCCTTGCCGGCAGAGCTGACATAAGTGATTGCCACATCCGCACCTTCTTGCGCCAGCCGTTGCGCGATCGCAGCGCCGATTCCACGGCTGGCGCCGGTGACCAATGCTACCTTCCCAGTTAACTTAGACATCGTGTTTCCCTATTTAAGTAATGATCGTTATATAATGTTGGCTGACCACAGTTGTTGCTGTCAAGTTATTTTTTAACGATTGTTACAAAATTGAATTGGATTATGCATGGCCGAACGAGGACGCCCGCGCAGCTTTGACCGCGAAGCTGCGCTGCGGCAGGCAATGGAAATATTCTGGGAGCGTGGTTACGAAGGGACGTCGCTGGCAGACCTGATGGCAGCGATGAATATCAATGCGCCCAGTTTATATGCCGCATTCGGCGGCAAGGAAGCGCTGTTCCGTGAAGCGGTGACTTATTATCGCGACACCGACGGCAGCGCCACCGGCGAGGCCCTGCGCCAAGGTCCGACCGCGCGTGCGGCAGTGGAAGCGATGCTGATGACGGCCACCACCGTGCTCACCTTGCCGGGCAAACCGACCGGCTGCCTGGTGGTGCTGGGAGCCACCAACACCACGCCGTCGAACCGTCCGGTGGATGTGTTCCTGCACGAGATACGGCTGGCTTCAGCGCAAAGTATCCGCAAGCGCCTGCTGCAGGGTATAGCCGATGGCGAATTGCCAAAGGAAACCGACATCAATCAGTTGACCGCCTACTTTACTACCGTGCTGCACGGTATGTCGTTGCAAGCACGCGATGGCGTCACGCAGGCGGCGCTGCAGGGAGTGGTGCGAACGGCGATGCTTATCTGGCCCGCGCCCGCAGCAGTCAAGCGTGTACGAACTCGATCGGCGGCCTGAAGATAAGGGTAATGAGAAATGTCATCCCGCATACGAAAAAAAGTCTGATCCATTTGCATGGATCAGACTTTTTCGGTTAGCGGTCGAGATGATCGTCAGCCGGCAGAATCAACCTTGATCAGCCGCCGCGTCGCATCATGTCGAAGAACTCGGCGTTGTTCTTAGTTGACTTCATCTTGTCGAGGATGAACTCCATCGCTTCGATTTCATCCATGCTGTACAGCAGCTTGCGCAGCACCCAGATTTTTTGCAACTGGTCAGGCTTGATCAGCAATTCTTCGCGGCGGGTGCCGGACTTGTTCAGGTTGATGGACGGGTACACGCGCTTCTCGGCGAGGCGGCGTTCCAGGTGGACTTCCATGTTGCCGGTACCCTTGAATTCTTCGTAGATCACGTCATCCATGCGGCTGCCGGTTTCGATCAGGGCAGTCGCGATGATGGTCAGCGAACCGCCTTCTTCGATGTTGCGGGCGGCGCCGAAGAAACGCTTAGGACGCTGCAGCGCGTTGGCGTCGACACCACCGGTCAGCACCTTGCCGGAAGCAGGGATCACGGTGTTGTAGGCTCGCGCCAGGCGGGTGATTGAGTCCAGCAGGATCACCACGTCTTTTTTCATTTCCACCAGGCGCTTGGCTTTTTCCAGCACCATCTCGGCCACTTGCACGTGACGGGTGGCGGGCTCATCGAACGTCGAGGCCACGACTTCGCCGCGCACCGAGCGCTGCATTTCAGTCACTTCTTCCGGACGTTCGTCGATCAGCAGAACGATCAACGTAATATCGGGATGATTGGTGGTGATCGCGTGTGCAATGTGCTGCAGGATGACGGATTTACCGGACTTGGGCGACGCCACCAGCAAGCCGCGCTGGCCTTTGCCGATAGGGGCGATCAAATCGATGATGCGGCCTGTCGTGTTTTCTTCGCCGCGCATATCGCGCTCAAGCTGCAAAGGCTTGTTAGGGTGCAGCGGCGTCAGGTTTTCAAACAGGATGCGGTGTTTCGACGCTTCCGGGGACTCACCATTGACCTTATCCACCTTGACCAGTGCGAAATAGCGCTCGCCGTCTTTCGGGGTGCGAACTTCGCCTTCGATGGAATCGCCGGTATGCAGGTTGAAACGGCGGATCTGCGATGGCGAGATATAGATATCGTCGGTGGACGCCATATAGCTGGCATCCGGTGAGCGCAAGAAACCGAAGCCGTCCGGCAAGACCTCAAGGGCGCCGTCGCCGAAGATCTGTTCGCCGGATTTCGCCCGTTTTTTCAGGATAGCGAACATCAATTCCTGTTTGCGCATCCTGGCCGCATTGTCGATGTCCAGTCCAATCGCCATTTCTAGCAAGGCTGAGACGTGTAACGCCTTTAATTCTGATAAGTGCATGTATGAGTGTCCCGAGACGGGATAGATAGGTGGGGGAGTGAACTACGAGGTGTAGATTATTATAGTCTCTGACCATTCGGCCAGAAAGGGTATTTTAAACGTTCTAAAAATTATGTCAGTGAGAAGCACCGCAGGCTCAACCGTGCAGCTGGACTGCCGGTGCTTGTCACTATTGTACTAAAGTACGCGAATAAATGCACAAAATTTACATGTGCGGCTTTATTCTATCTCATTTATTGAGATTATATATTGCTGTCGATAAAGGAGGTCAACTGGCCTTTGGCCAATGCGCCTACCTTTTGCGCTGCTGCGACGCCGTTCTTGAACAAGATCAAGGTAGGGATGCCGCGGATGCCGAATTTGCCGGGAATGCCCTGGTTAGCGTCCACATCCATCTTGGCGATGACGATCTTGCCCTGGTATTCCTTGGCGACTTCTTCCAGGATGGGGGCGATCATTTTGCAAGGGCCGCACCATTCCGCCCAAAAATCTACCAGGACAGGTTTGTCTGATTTCAATACGTCTGCTTCAAAGGAAGCATCGCTTACGTGTTTGATGTTTTCGCTCATGGAATCCTCGTTGAGAGGGAAAAATTAAAAGGGGTGAAGGCCACGGCAATGCAGGCACACTGTCAATCTTGTGAACCGCATTCCGAGCTTCCGGTCTAGCGTTATGAATTTGGAGACGTTTCGCGCAAATTCAATAGGGCTGCATCGCGCTCTACCAGGCCTGAAAGTGTCAAATGGCAGACTATGGGATAAATAATAACCGATTTTTTATAAATGTGTGGAAAGCGCCGGCAATTAGCCTGCCCGCTCGCATAAAATGAACGCCTCCCAGCGAATCCAGTGAAAATAAGAACCAATGCGACATAGCCCCGAGTTGATTGCCGCCTCCAGCCTGTTCTGGCCCCAGGCTGCGCGCAAGTTTGCCCAGGCGACGAGCCGCCATCAGTGGGCGGCGGCCGGAGCGGCCGGCACCGGGCGTGATTATTCGGCAATCCGGGTCATCGTGCCCACATTTGAGCATGCCCAACTGTTTTTGAAGGCCCTGGGCCAGGAAATCGCGGGAAACTTCATCCCGCCACGGATCAATACCATGTTTGCCTGGCTGGAGATGCTGCCGCCGGTTGCCGGCGTGCCGCGCGTCACCGCCGGCAGCGAGCGGCTGATGGGCCTGTATGCAGAGCTGCGCCAGCATGCCTGGCTGAAAAAACTGTTCACCGCCAGGCGCAATACCGATTTGCTGCCGCTGGCCCAGACCCTGCTCACCTTGTCGGATGAGCTGACCCTGGCCCTGCTGCCCACGGTACAGGCCGGCAAGGAAGATGTCCAGCAGCGCTGGCATGCCGCGTTGGCGCAAATGCCGCCGCCGACGCAGAAAATCCTGTCTGAAGAGGCGCAGCTGGTGTGGACCATATGGCAAAGCCAGCTGGACGATAGCGATGCGGCAGTGCAGCGATTTCAAAAATTGATGCAGATCGCGCAACAGGCGAGCGAAAACATCGTGTGGATCAGCCCGACCGCGCCCGACGCGATGGAGGATGCCTTCCTGGCAGCCTACGCGAAAAAGAGGGATGTGCTGCCGGTATTGCTGGATTGGCGCGACGATGCGCTGGCGCAGCCCTACGCGCCGGCCTGGCCCAGTATGATAGAAACCGTGCCGGACCGGCCGCAGCAATTTGCGCTGGAAGTGGCCGATACGTCGCATATCAGGCTGTGCGAAACCGCGTCGCTGGAAGAGGAGGCGCAGCAGGGCGCGCAAACCATCATCCACTGGCTGCAGGCCGGCAAGCAACATATTGCCGTGATCGCGCAGGATCGCGTGGTGGCGCGCCGTATCCGCGCGTTGCTGGAGCGGGCGCAGGTGTTTGTCGCCGACGAGACCGGCTGGAAGTTATCCACCACGCGCGCCGCTGCCGCCATCGCGGCCTGGTTTGAAGTGATCGCCACCAGGGCCGACACGATTGCCTTGCTGGACTTGCTGAAGTCTCCCTACATTTCAGCGGGCAAGCGTGACAGCACGCCGGGGCAGGAGGCGCACGAGGCAGACGATAGCGACAAGGCCGACCAGGTCATGCATGTAGAGCTGGCCCTGCGCAAAGCCAATGTCCTGGGCGGCTGGGACGCGATACTCGCCAGCCTGGGCAATTTGCCGGCAGAGCGCCAATGGATAGCGTCGCTGTCGCGCCAGGCCGCCGCCTTCACCGCGCGCCGCAGCCTGCCGGAGTGGAGCGCCGGCACCTTGCAGGCGCTGGATGCGCTCAATATGCTGGCCGCCATGCAGGCCGACAATGCCGGCGCGCAGATCGTCAAGCTGCTGCAGTCGCTGAGCAGCGATTGCCAGCACATGGAGGCGCCTTTTTCTTTTGCAGAATGGCGGGCCTTCATCAACCTGCAGCTGGAGAGCGCACCCTTCATCGTTGCGCGACCGGACCAGCGCGTGATGATGCTGCCTCTGAACGGCGCGCGGCTGCGCAGCTTCGATGCGGTGTTGCTGGTGGGCGCAGACGCCACGCATTTGCCGTCGCAACCGCAAGAGGTCTTGTTTTTTACCAATACCGTGCGGCGCGAATGCGGCCTGGTCACGCGGGAGGCCAGGCAGCGCCAGCAACTGCGCGATTTTGCCGAGCTGTTGCTGTCCAATGCGGAGGTGGTGTTGTCCTGGCAGGGCCATCTGGACGGCGAACACAACCCCGTCAGTCCGTGGCTGGCGCAACTGAACCTGACTTTGCAGCGCAGCGGCCAGGCGCCGCTGGCGAGGCATGCCGCAGTGATTCCGCAACAGGCTTTGCGGGCCATCGTGCCTGTGCAACCCCGGCCCCGCGCGCCGCAATTGACGCCGGCCACCTTGTCGGCCAGCGGCTATGGCAGCCTGGTGGCCTGTCCCTATCAATTCTTCGCCGGGCGCATGCTGGGCCTGGCCGCGATAGACACGCTGTCCGACATGCCGGAGAAAAAAGACTACGGCGACTGGCTGCACGCGATCCTGAAAAAATACCACGATGCCTTGCTGGAACGGCAGGGCGAGGTGGACGACGGGGTGCAGCTGCTGCGCGACATCTCAAAGGAACAGTTCGACCGCATCCTGCAGCACAGTCCCGCCGCGCTGGGCTATAGCGTGCGCTGGGAAAAGGTGATCCCGGCTTATGTGGCATGGGCCACCGAGCGCGAGCAGGGTGGCTGGCATTTCGAACTGGGCGAAGCCTGGCGCGAGCGCACGCTGGAGTGGCAGGATGGTGCGGTCACCTTGCGCGGACGCATAGATCGGCTGGACAAGAATGGCCTGGGCGAATACGCGGTGCTGGATTACAAGACCAAGACCCAGACTGCATTGAGCAAGCGCCTGAAAGACGGCGAAGACCACCAGTTGCCGTTTTACGGCTTGCTGGCCGATGTGCCGGTGACCACCGCCAGCTATGTGGCATTGGAAATGGACAGGGGCAAGACCGGCGCGGTGGAGGCCAGGGATTTTACCGAATGGACAGAAGCATTGGAAACTGCCGTCATCACTCATATGCAAGCCATTAAACAGGGCGCGCCGCTGCCGGCGCAGGGCACCGAATCGGTCTGCCAGTATTGCGACATGCGCGGCTTGTGCCGCAAGGGAGCCTGGTGATGGCTGAGAACACGGTGGCTCAGGCTTATGAAATCGACGGCAGGCCGGCCGATCCGGCCAGCTTCACGGCGGCGGCGTGCGATCCGCAACGCTCGGTCGTGGTGGAGGCCTGCGCCGGCAGCGGCAAGACCTGGCTGCTGGTGGCCAGGATGTTGCGCCTGCTATTGGCAGGCGCGGAGCCGGCCGAACTGCTGGCGATCACTTTTACCCGCAAGGCGGCGCAGGAAATGCGCGAACGCCTGGTGCAGCTATTGCAGGAGCTGGCACTGGCCGACCAGCAGGGCGCTGCCTTGTTGCTGCTGGAGCGTGGCATCCAGCAGCATGAGCTGGCGCATGTATTGCCGCTGGCGCGGCGCCTGTACGACAAGGTCTTGTCCAGCCCGCAGTCGCTGGCGATGGACACCTTCCATAGCTGGTTTGGGCGCCTGATACAACTGGCGCCGCTGGCATCCGGCGTGCCGCACGGCTTCAGCCTGGTGGAGGCCACCGGCGAGCTGCAGCGCGAAGCCTATGGGCAATTGATGCAGTCGCTGAAAGATGCCGACAATGCGCCGGTGAAGGAGGCGCTGCTGTTCCTGTACCGGGAAGTCGGCGATTTCAATGCGCACAAAATGATGAACGCCTTCCTCGACAAGCGCGCCGAATGGTGGGCCTCCAACGAGGACGAGTCGGACGGCAAGCCGCTGGACTGGCTGCGCGAACTATGCGGCCTGGATGCCGAGCGCGACTCTCGCCTGGGCCTATGGGACGACGCCGCGTTGCGTTCCAGGCTGGACATGCTGGCCAGGATACTGGGGCAGGGTTCCGCCGCTAACCAGGGCAATGCGGTAAAGATAGAAAGCGCGCTGACCGCCGGCGCCAGCCTGGAGAATTTTGAAGCCCTGTGTGGCGGATTTTTCACCGGCACCGGCGGCCTGCGCTCGCACAATACCAAGACCAAGGCGCTGTCGGCGTCGATAGAAAAACATCTGGGGCCGGACAGCGCTTCCGCCTTTGAAGATGAATGCGCGGCGCTGGGCGAAGCGCTGAGATTGCTGGAGCGCCGCAGTGCCGAGAAATTCGTGCTGGGTATCAACCAGGCGCTGTTCACTGTCGGCGCGGCCTACCTGGATTGCTACCAGGCGCTGAAATCGGACCAGCGGGTGTTCGATTTTGCCGATCTGGAATGGCAGGCCTACCGCTTGCTGAGTAACGAAGAATATGCGGCCTATCTGCATAGCCGGCTGGATGCGCGCTACAAGCATATCCTGCTGGATGAATTCCAGGATACCAATCCCTTGCAATGGAGCATAGTGCAAGCCTGGCTCGACGCCTACGGCGACGATGCCGCGCGCCCCAGCGTATTTGTGGTCGGCGATCCCAAGCAATCCATCTACCGCTTCCGGCGGGCCGAACCGCGCGTGTTTTCTGCCGCAAGGATGATGCTGGCCAGGCAGGGCGCCTACGTATTGCGCACCAACCAGACCCGCAGGAATGCGCAGGCCGTGGTGGAGGTGCTGAACCGGAGCATGCAGGAAAACCCTATCTATGCGCCGCAGACCACCGCCTCGGCGCTGGCCGGCGAGGTGTGGCGCCTGCCGCTGATCACCGAGGCTGTGACGGAGGGCGAAGAGCAGGACAACGCCGCGCGCTTCCCTTTGCGCAATCCGCTGGCCACGCCGCTGGAAGAAGCCGAGGATGCGCGCCGGCTGGATGAGGGGCGGCAAGTGGCAAAAACGCTGTGGCGCGCCAGGCACGCCATGCCGGGTGCGCCTGTGCCATGGTCGGAGATGATGTTGCTGGTGCGGCGCCGCACGCATTTGTCGGCGTACGAGAGGGCCCTGCGCGAGGCCGGCATCCCTTTTGTCTCCAGCCGGCGCGGCGGCTTGCTGGAAGCGCTGGAGGTGGCCGACCTGATCGCCTTGCTGACCTTCCTGATCACGCCGGGCGATAACCGGGCCCTGGCGCATGTGCTGAAGTCGCCCGTCATCGGCGCCGCCGACGACGACCTGATCGCGCTGGCGCAGAGGACAGAAAGCAATTGGTGGAAGCGCCTGCAGGCATCGGTGGAAGAGGGCGGCAATCCCGTCTTGCTGCGCGCCGTCGGCTTGCTGCGCGGCTGGATGCGGGCGGCGCACGACCTCCCGGTGCATGATTTGCTGGATCGCGTGCTGCATCAGGGGAATTTGCTGGCGCGCTACGCACAGCATGCTGCGCCGGCGGACCGCAGCCAGGTCATCGGCAATATCAGTGCCTTCACCGAACTGGCGTTGAACATGGATGCCGGGCGCTATCCCAGCCTGCCAAAGTTTATCGCTGCGCTGGGCGCTTTCCAGCAAGGCGGCGAGGCCGATGCGCCGGACGAGTCCACCGTGGATAGCGCCGCCGATGCGGTGCGCATCCTGACCATCCACAGCGCCAAGGGGCTAGAGGCTTCGGTGGTGGTGATGCTGGATGCGAATAACAGCGATGCCGCCAAGGACCAGGTCGGCATACTCTGCCAGTGGCCGCTGGAGCCGGGCGAGCGCAAGCATTTTTCAGTCTTCGGCCGCAAGGACCAGCGCGGGGCCGCGCGAGACGGCTTGTTTGGCCTGGAAGAGGCGCAAGCCGCGCAGGAAAACTGGAACTTGCTATACGTCGCAGCGACCCGCGCCAAGCAATTGCTGATAGTGAGCGGCATCGCCGGTAAAAAGTCGGCCGATGGCGGCATGGCTGCGGGTAGCTGGTATCAGCGCCTGGGCATGGTGCCGGAGCTGATCCTGGCAGAGTCGGCTGCGGTGGGCGATGAGATGGCGCTGGGCGATTTCGCGCTGCCGATTTTCGATCCGCCGCAACTGGCCTTGCCGCCGACTGAAATCGCCGCGGCGCCAACCGAAGAGCAACTGGAAGGCATTGCCCTGCATGCGCTGATGGAGCGGCTGACGCAGCAGGACTGGCCGGTCAGGCTGCCGGAAGCGGAAGTGATCGCCAATTGGCTGCCTTGTGCGACCACTATGGCGGTTACGATACGGCGGCAGGCGCACGGCATCCTGAGCCAGCCCGGTTTGGAGCGCTATTTCAATCCGGCGCATTTCATCCACGCCCGCAACGAAATGGATGTGTTGTTTGAACAACAGGTACTCAGACTGGATCGGGTAGTCGTATTCGACGATGAAGTCTGGGTGCTCGATTACAAGCGTCGCCTGCTGGACATGGAGCGCGCCGGGTATCAGCAGCAGTTGGCCAGCTACGGCAAGGCCTTGCAGGAAGTCTTCGGCGGCAAGCGTATCCGCGGGGCATTGATCGTGGGAGACGGACAATTGGTGGAAATGTTGTAGAATTTTTGTGCCTGTAATTTTTCTGGTAAAAGCCCGTAAGGAAAATGATGACAAGAAGCTCCTCTATCAATGCCGACCATGTGTACGAACCCTTCTCCAGCAGCGAAGTGCCGTGGGAGGAGTATGCGCAGGGGGAGAAGTTTGCCAGCAGGTTCAAGCGGCTCGGCAAATTCGGCGGCGGTTCGCATGTCGGCGTGGCGCTGGAAGAGCTGGACCCGGGCAAACGCTCCTGCCCGAACCACTACCACATGCTGGAAGAAGAGCATATCTTTATCCTGGAAGGCGAAGTGACGCTGCATCTGGGCGACAAGTCTTACATCATGACGGCCGGCCAGCATTGCTGTTTCCCGGCGGGGCAGAAGGCCGGCCACTCTTTGTATAACCATGGTAGCGCCGTGTGCAGGTATATCGTGCTCGGCGAGGATAATCCGAATGAGGTTGTCGTGTATACCGACTCCGGGCGGGTCGGCGTCAGGCTGACCGGCGAGGGATATGACAAGGCGGCGCGGATGGAATACTGGCAGGGCGAGCCCGATGCCGGCCCGGCCAAGTGAAACAATAGTAAAAATTTGCTACGGCCAAATGGCATCCTGTCGGCTTGCGGTAGTATCCTGGCATCCAATAAGTATTGACTGGCATTGGTTTGCCCCACTATAGTGACGAGATGATCTCTGAATTTGAATTACTTGCTGAAAAAGTCGCAGCACTGGCCGAGCTGGCGCATTCCTTGCGCCGCGAAAATGCCGAACTGCGACGCGACGCCGCTACGCTGACTGCGGAGAACACGGATATGCAGCAGCGTATGCAGCAGGCGCATGAGCGCGTAGCGGCATTGCTGGCGCAATTGCCCGGTGAAGAAAATACCGACAAGGAAGCCGCATGATACAACTGGACGTCAATATCATGGGACAGTCTTACAAGCTGGCCTGCAAGGAAGGGGAAGACAGAGCCCTGTTGCAGGCGGTCGCTTACCTGGACGGAAAAATGAGCGCGATCCGCGATGCGGCCAAAGTCAAGGGCACCGACAGGATAGCCGTGATGGCTGCACTGGGAGTCGTGACGGAATTATTGGCGACCAAATCGCCGGAAGGACCTTTTTCCGGTTTGTCGATTGCCGACGTGAAACAGAAAATCCATGCGATGCACGACGTGATGGAACAGGCCCTGACGCCGCAAGAAAACCTGTTTTGACCGGCTCTGCACGAACTCATCGATATCTATGAAATGAGTTTTAGTTATTGCTTAATTTAATCAAAAAAACTATTGGACAGAAAGCCGGATAGGAGTACACTTCAATTCCCTGCCTTGTTCGCCAGTGCCATATATTCCTTGAACCATTTATGTGCATAGGCTGTAGAATATTGTTCGATGGGCGTGAGCGTCGCTAGTCCGATGAACCCGAAATTGAACTGACTGTGGCCAACTTGAACCGCCTGGTTCAGGATGCCGGCATAGCGGCATTGGTGGGGACTTCTTCCAGAAAGCGGTTGCGCAAGCAACCGCTTTTTTCATTGGCGCATCGTTTTTGCGGCGCTCCCATGTCGCTTTCTCGCTACTGCCAAAAAAATTGCGAAAATAGTGCGACAATACTGCGTCGCCCACTACTGCACAGATAATCATGTCCTACTGGTTGATGAAATCCGAGCCCGACGAGATCAGCATAGATGATGCACTGGCCATGCCCAGCCTGCCCTGGTTTGGCGTACGCAACTACCAGGCCCGCAATTTCATGCGGGATGCGATGAAGGTCGGCGACGGCATCCTGTTTTACCACTCCAGCTGCCCCGAGCCCGGCATCGCCGGTGTGGCAGAGGTGGTCAGCACCGCCTATCCCGACCATACCCAGTTTGACCCCAAGAGCAAATACTTCGACCCCAAGGCAACCCAGGAGAATCCGCGCTGGATGATGGTGGATGTGAAGGCTGCGCGCAAGACTCGTTTGTTGAGCCTGCAGGAGCTGCGCACCGTGGATGCCCTGGCCGACATGGTGGTGTTGAAAAAAGGCAGCCGCTTGTCGATTACGCCGGTGACTGCGGCGGAGTGGAAGACGGTGATGAAGCTGCTGGATAAGAAGGCGGCTTGAATTTGTCTTGGCAAACGGCCGCTTAAATTCGGTTTTTTTGGCCCCTGTCTATGGGTAACGGTCGCTGTATATTTGGGATTGCTGGCCGGGGGTAGCCCGGCGGCTACTTACCTTTTTTGCTTCGCCAAAAAAGAGTAAGCCAAAAAAGGCGACCGCAGACTTGCCCTACGGGTGATGGCGCAAGCGCCATCACATTTTGTGCATTACAAAAAATGGGAAATGAACGAAACTCGCTGCGCTCAGACAACGTTCATTTCTGATCCATTTTCTGTGACGCACAAAATGCGGCGTCCCGAGCGGATGAAGGTCAAAAGCAACCCCAGCACCTAAATCAAGCCAACCAAGTTTTGCGGAGCAAGTTCTTTTCCACATTGGAGAATCTGGTTGCTGTTGTTGTTGACCTTCAACCGCTTGGAGCCTCGCCGATTGTGCGGTACAGAAAATGGATCAGAAATGGCCGTTGTTTGAGCCGAAGGCGAGTTTCGGCCATTTCCCATTTTTTGTACCGCACAAGCGGGCACCCCGAAGGGGCGAGGCTTGCGGTCGCCTTTCTTTGCTTACTCTTCTTTGGCGAAGCAAAGAAAGTAAGTAGCCGCCGGGCTACCCCCGGCCAGCAATCCCAACTGACACTAACGGCTATGAGTACGCAAACAGCATGAAATTATTAGCGATCGGCCGCAGCCACTATTGATACAACTCCCGCAGCACATTCTTCTGCACCTTGCCCATCGTATTGCGCGGCAATTCATCTACAAAATACACACGCTTGGGTACCTTGAAATTGGCGATTTCTGCCTTCAGCCGGGCGATCACGCCGGCTTCCGATAAATCCGCATTCGGCTTTAAGACGATCACCGCGGTCACCGCTTCGCCGAACTCCGCGTGCGGCACGCCGATGATCGCAGATTCCAGGACGCCGTCCATCTCGTCGATGAAGGACTCGATTTCTTTCGGATATACATTGTAGCCGCCGGAAATGATCAGATCCTTGCTGCGGCCGACGATGCTGAGGTAGCCGCCGCTATCGAACCTGCCGACGTCGCCGGTGCGGAAATAGCCGTCGGCGGTGAACTCTTCCGCGGTCTTCTCCGGCATGCGCCAATAGCCCTGAAACACATTCGGCCCCTTGACCTGGATGTCGCCGATCTCATCGGTGGCACAAGCGGAATTGTCGGGCTTGACTACCCGCACATCGACGCCGGGCAGCGGCAGTCCCACGGTGCCGCCCTTGCGTTGCCCGTGATACGGATTGGACACCTGCATCGTGGTTTCGCTCATGCCGTAGCGTTCCAGTATCGTATGGCCGGTGCGGCGCGTGAATTCATTGAAGGTGTCCAGCAACAAGGGCGCGGAGCCGGAAATGAACAGGCGTATATTGGCGCACGCCGCCTGGTCCAGGCCGGGTTCCTGCAGCAGCCGCACGTAATAGGTCGGCACACCCATGAACACGGTGGAGCGGGCCAGGTATCGCATCACTTGGGCCGCGTCGAATTTGGGCAGGAAGATCATCTTGCTGCCGTTCAGCAGCGCGCCGTGCGAGGCCACGAACAGGCCGTGCACGTGGAACAGCGGCAGCGTATGTAGCAGCACATCGTTTTTCTGCCAGTGCCAGGCCTCCTTCAATACCAGCGCATTGGACGCCAGGTTATCATGCGTCAGCATTGCGCCCTTGCTGCGGCCGGTGGTGCCGGAGGTGTACAGGATGGCGGCCATGTCCTCCGGTTCTTTATGCACGGTCCTGAACGTGTCCGCATGGGCCATCGCGCGATTCAGCAGCGATCCGCTGTTGCGGCCTTCCAGCGGCGCATCCAGCGTGTACACGTGTTTGGTCCCGGCCTTGAAGGCAATTTGCGCGACCCAGCCGAAATTCTGCGGCGAGCACACCACTACTTCCGGTTTCGCATCCTCGATAAAGTAAGCGATCTCGGAAGCGCGGTAGGCGGTATTCAACGGCAGGTAGACGTAGCCGGCGCGCAGCGTCGCCAGGTACAGGATCAGCGCTTCCGGCGATTTCTCCACCTGCACCGCGATCCGCGCATCCGGCTGCAGGTTCAGGCTGGCCAGCAGGTTGGCCATCTTGGCGCTGGCTCTTTCCATATCATCCCAGCTGTAGTAGCGGCCGTCATGGGTCTCTATGCAGCAGGCGGATTTATCGTCGGGGAAATGGGAGGCAAACAGGGCGTACAGGTTGGCGTTCATTATTGTCCGGTAAAGGTAGGCGGGGTTTTTTGCAGGAAGCTGCTGACGCCTTCCCGATAATCCAGCGATTCCAGGAAGGCGAAGGCTTGTTGCAGTTCCTGTTCGGTCAAAGGTTCGGCAGCAATGCTGAGCCGGCGGATCAACTGCTTGTTCATGCGGGCCGCCAGCGGCGCGCCTCGGGCGATGCGCTGCGCACTTTGCTGCGCGTCGGCGCCTGCGTCGTCGGCAATCCTGTTGATCAGACCCTTGTCCCTGGCTTCTGCGGCGTCGAATACCCGGCCTTCCAGCAGGATTTCCAGTGCGCTCGCCTTGCCGACCAGGTCCAGCAAGCCCTGCAATTCTCCTGGCGCCAGCGGAAAACCCAGCCGATTGATCGGTATGCCGAAGCGCGCTGCGGCGGAGGCGATCCGCATATCGCAGGCGCAGGCTATTTCCAGGCCGCCGCCCACGCATACGCCCTCAATGGCGGCGATAGTCGGATGCAGGCAGTTGCTTATCGCCTGCAGCGCCTGTGCAATGGTTTCCGTATGGTAGCGCATGCCGTCGGCCAGGTTATTGCGCACGGTGGCGAATTCCTGGATGTCCGCGCCGGCGGCAAAATTGCCGTTGTCGCCGGTGACGATGATGCAGCGTAGTTCGGTGTCTGCCGACAAGGCCTCGAAGCTGCTGCGCAGGCCCTGCCACATCGCCAAGTCCAACGCATTGAGCTTGCCCGGATTGGACAAGGTGACGGTGGCGATGGCGCCGTTCTTGTCGCAGCGAATTTCAGACATGGCTTCAGGCTTTCGTAGCGGACTTCCTGCCGGCGAATTGATAAGCGCCTATCAGCAGGATCGCGCCGCCTATGATCATCGGTATCGAGTACATCTGGCCGGCGGAAATGGTGACGCCGGCGAAGCTGACGTCGAAATCGGGCACGCGGAAATATTCGGTGAAGAAGCGCGCGCAACCGTACAGCATCACGAACATCGCGCCCACCGCCAGGCGCGGCCGGGGTTTGCGCGCGTACAGCCAGAGAATGATGAACAGCAGCACGCCGTCGACCAGCATCTGGTACAGCGGAGAAGGGTGGACCGGATGATCGACACCCGGCCATATCATGGCCCACGGCAGGTCGGCCGAGGCGATTCGGCCCGGCAGCTCATGATTGATGAAATTGCCCAGGCGGCCGGCGGCGTAGCCCAGCGGCACCATGGGGGCGATGAAGTCGTACACGTCGGCCAGGTGGCGCTTGGCCTTGCGCGCCCACAGCGACATTGCGATCAGCACGCCGATGAAGCCGCCGTGAAAGGACATGCCGCCCTTCCACACCTCGAATATCTCCAGCGGATTGGAAAAATAATAGCTGGGGTTATACAGCAGCACCTCGCCCAGGCGGCCGCCCAGGATCACGCCCAGCACGCCGTAAAACAGCATGTCGTCGATATCTTCTTTTTTCCAGCCGATGGCGGCGATATGCGGCTGCTTGATCCTGACCCGGCCCAGCACGACAAACTGGACGAAGGCGACCAGGTACATCAGGCCATACCAATGTACTGCCAGGGGACCGATCGAAAAGGCGACCGGATCGGGATTGGGATGTATCAGCATTAAGGATTCTTTCTTAATAAGTTCAAAAACGCCTGCAGCACCGGCGAAGGATTATCCTTGCGCCACGCCACGCCTATCTCGACCACGCCGTCGCTTGCCGCATTGGCCGGCTTCAGCGCATGATAGACGACGCCGGGGCGTTTTAAATTCGACACAGATTGTGGCACAAGAGCGATGCCCATGCCAGCCGAAACCAGGCCTACGATGGTCTGCATCTGTATCGCTTCCTGGCCTATCGCCGGCGTCAGGCCCTCGTCGCGAAAGCGGCCGAGTATCACGTCGTGCAGGGCTGGTGCGATTTTACGCGGAAAGATGATCAGCGGCAGGTCTTTGTAATTTGCCAGCGATTCCGGTCGTTTGCGGGAAGCGGCGGCCTCGGGAATTGCCAGTATCAGCGGTTCGGACAAGACTTTTTGATAGTTAAGCAATGGCTGCAGCCGATCCGGCAGGGGCGGGATCAGCAGGCCGGCGTCGATCTGCCCCTTTTCCAGCGCGTCCAGCTGCACGTCGCTGGTGGCTTCGCGCAGTTCTATCTGGACGTCGGCATAGGCTGCGCGGAATTCGCGCAGGCAGGGCGGCAGCACGCTGTAGTCGGCAATCGACACGAAAGCCAGCGACAGGTGGCCGCTGGCGCCGGCAGCGGCGCGCTGCACCAGTTGCGGCAGCGCTTGCGCCTGTTGCAGCAGGCGCTGCGCTTCCGGCAGCAAGGCGTGGCCGGCCGGCGTCAGCGCGATATTGCGGGTGCTGCGGACGAATAGCGGCGTGCCCAGCGTATTTTCCAGCGCCTGTATGGTTTGCGATAGCGGCGGCTGGGTCATGTGCAGCTTGGCAGCGGCGCGGCCAAAATGCATTTCTTCGGCCACAGCAAGGAAATAGCGGAGCTGGCGCAGTTCAATATTCATTTATTTATATGAAATTCGACCTAATAATGTATGAATCATATATTTGACAGATGGTTTTAGGCAAGGCAATCTGCCTATACGTAAACAGTCATATGGATAGCTCATTTTGAGCTTCATTTCATTTATCCACGAAAAACACTAGGCGTGCTCTACGAAAAACACGAACGAAATAAAAAAATTCCTTGGATGAAAACTATCTAAAGAATTTTAAGAGGTTTTTTTCGTGCCTTTCGTGTCTTTCGTGGACAAGGCCTTTTGTTTTTTGCGCGGCAATCCAGACCCTACACGCAAAACACCTTGATTAAACAGGGATTTTGTCCAAAATAACGATGCTATCCGAGGAGATACCGCATGTCTTATAACCGCCGTTCCAAGAATATTACCCAGGGCATAGCCCGCAGCCCCAATCGTTCCATGTATTACGCCATGGGTTACGAGAAGGAAGACTTTGACAAGCCGATGATAGGCATCGCCAACGGGCACTCAACGATTACCCCCTGCAATTCCGGCTTGCAAAAACTGGCGGATATCGCGATCTCCACCATCAAGGAAAACGGCGCCAATCCGCAGGTGTTCGGCACGCCGACCATCTCCGACGGTATGTCCATGGGCACCGAAGGCATGAAATATTCGCTGATTTCGCGCGAAGTGATTGCCGACTGCATAGAGACCGCAGTCAACGGCCAGTGGATGGATGGCTGCGTCGTGATCGGCGGCTGCGACAAGAACATGCCCGGCGGCATGATCGCCATGGCGCGCACCAATGTGCCCAGCATCTATGTGTATGGCGGCACCATCAAGCCGGGCAAGTGGAAAGGCAAGGACCTGACCATCGTTTCTTCGTTTGAGGCAGTGGGCGAGTTCACCGCCGGCCGCATGTCGCAGGAAGACTTCGAAGGCGTGGAGCGCAATGCCTGCCCATCGTCCGGCTCCTGCGGCGGCATGTACACCGCCAATACCATGTCCTCGTCGTTTGAGGCGCTGGGCATGTCATTGTTGTATTCATCCACGATGGCCAATCCCGACGATGAAAAGACCGGCTCTGCAGCAGAGTCGGCCCGGGTCTTGGTGGAAGCGGTTAAAAAGGATATCAAGCCGCGCGATATCATCACCCGCGAATCGATAGAAAATGCGGTGGCGGTCATCATGGCGACCGGCGGTTCCACCAATGCGGTGTTGCATTTCCTGGCGATCGCGCACGCGGCCGAAGTGGAGTGGACCCTGGACGACTTCGAGCGCATGCGCCTGAAAGTGCCGGTCATCTGCGACCTGAAGCCGTCCGGCAAATATGTGGCGACGGATCTGCACAAGGCCGGCGGTATTCCGCAAGTGATGAAGCTCTTGCTGAACGCGGGCCTGTTGCACGGCGATTGCCTGACCATCACCGGCAAGACCATGGCGGAAGAGCTGGCCCACGTGCCGGATGTGCCGCGCGCCGAACAGGATGTGATCCATACGATAGAACAGGCATTGTACAAACAGGGCCACCTGGCCATCCTGAAGGGCAACTTGTCGCCTGAGGGTTGCGTCGCCAAGATTACCGGCCTGAAAAACCCGGTGATCACCGGCCCGGCCCGCGTGTTTGAAGATGAAAGCAGCGCGATGGAAGCGATCCTGGGCGACAAGATCAAGGCCGGCGATGTGCTGGTGATGCGTTACCTGGGGCCTAAAGGCGGCCCCGGCATGCCGGAAATGCTGGCGCCGACCTCTGCCATCATCGGCAAGGGTTTGGGTGAATCGGTGGGCTTGATCACCGATGGCCGCTTCTCCGGCGGCACCTGGGGCATGGTGGTCGGCCATGTATCGCCGGAAGCCTTCGTCGGCGGCACGATTGCGCTGGTACAGGAAGGTGATTCGGTGACGATCGACGCACTGCAGCAACTGATCCAGCTGAACGTGCCGGAAGAAGAAATTGCCCGCAGGCGTGCCAACTGGAAACAGCCTGCACCGCGCTATACGCGTGGCGTGCTGGCCAAATTTGCGGCGCTGGCGGCACCCGCCAGCAAAGGCGCGGTTACCGGTTAAGCCTACCGTAGTAAGAAATGCCGGACTATGTCCGGCATTTTTTTTGTCGCACAGGTCTAGCGGCGCGGTTTGCTCTTGTCAAAGCTGCGTTTGACCCGGTCCTGCTTCATTTTTTCATAGTGTGCGTGGTCCTTGCGCTTGTCCAGGCCCAGCATGCGCTCAAAGAACTCGAACCACAGGAAGGCAAAAACGGCCAGCCCGACAATCCACCACCATGACAAGTCCACCAAGGGGCCGACATCCAGGTACTTGAGAAGGGTGAGCAGTGCGACAGCGATAATCAACCACATAGGGAATCTCCTTTCAATCTAGCATAAGAGCAAATTTCCCTGCGGTCAACGTTGAAATCATCTGCTCGATCATTTTGCAAGTCAACCGGTTGGCCGCGAGTCCGTTGAAATACAAGGACGGACTCATTCCGCGTCGCATCGGTATTGTCGAATTGAGTTCATGGAAAACATGTAAAATGAAGAAATTGATTGCCTTAAACGTATCCCTATCCGGCAATGAATTGAAGTGTCCTAACCTGGAGAGAACAATGAAATATTCTGTATTGATTGGGGTTGCCGTGGCAGCTCTGGCATCTGGATCAGCAATGGCCAACGCCGACCTGGCAAAGGCAAAGAATTGCATGGCTTGTCATGCTATCGGTAATAAAGTTGTCGGCCCTGCCTATAAAGATGTGGCCAAGAAATATGCCGGCGACAAAACCGCCGAAGACAAGCTGGTGCAAAAAGTGATGAAGGGCGGTAGCGGCGTCTGGGGCGCAGTGCCTATGCCGGCCAATCCGCAAGTAACCGAAGCCGAAGCCCGTACACTGGTCAAGTGGGTTTTGTCGCTGAAGTAATCGCGCTCAATCGCTGACACAGGAAGCTCGCTGATGCGGGCTTTTTTTTGCTGTCACCCATAAAAAAACGCCGCAAGCCAGAGCTTGCGGCGTTTCTGCCATGCGCCTTTTTACGGGCTGGTAGCGATTATTTTACAACAGAGATCAGCTCGCGCTTGCCGCCTTTGTATGTGTACAAAGTCAGTGTGCCGTCCTTGATGTCGCCTTTGTCATCAAATGCGATATCGCCGGTTACGCCTTTGTGATGGATCTTGGCCAGGAAAGGCAGGTATTTTGCCGGTTCAGCGGATTTGGCTTCCTGCATTGCTTGTACCATCGTCATCACAGCATCGTAAACATACGGTGCGTAGATTTGCACTTCGATGCCGAATTTTTTCTTGTACGCTGCCTTGAAGTCGTCGCTGGCTTTTTTCTGCGCTTCCAGAACACCGCCGGCTTCAGCGCAGACTACCTGGCCTTCGCCGATCGCATCGCCTGCCAGTTTAGCCAAGTCGGTTGTACAGATGCCGTCGCCGCCCATGAACTTGGCGTTGATGCCCAATGCCTTCATCTGGCGCAGCATAGGGCCTGCCACTGCATCCATACCGCCGAAGAAAATGACGTCAGGATTTTTGGCCTTGATCGCGGTCAGGATCGCGCTGAAGTCGGTAGACTTGTCAGTGGTGTGTTCTTGAACCAGGATATCTGCGCCTTTGGATTTTGCGCCCTTGACGAATTCTGCTGCAACGCCTTCACCGTACGCTGTCTTGTCGTCGATCACGGCAATTTTCTTGGCTTTGTTGATCTGTACTGCATAGCGACCCAGTGTGCCGCCCAATTGGCCGTCATTGGCTACTACGCGGAATGCGCCTTTGAAGCCTTGTTGCGTGTACTTAGGATTGGTTGCCGATGGGGAAATCTGAGGAATGCCGGCATCGTTGTAGATCTTGGATGCAGGGATAGTCGTGCCGGAGTTCAGGTGACCGATGACGCCGTTTACTTTCGCGTCGACCAGTTTCTGTGCTACGGTGGTGCCTTGCTTAGGATCGGCGCCGTCATCTTCCGCCAGCAGTTCGAATTTAACTTTTTTGCCGCCGATCATGGTGCCCTTGGCGTTCAGTTCTTCGATCGCCATTTTGGCGCCGTTTTCATTGTCCTTGCCCAAGTGAGCAATAGCGCCGGAGATAGGGCCGACGTGGCCGATTTTTATAACTTGTTCCTGGGCTGCCGCAGTACCAGCAAAAGCGAATGCAATCGCGCCAGCCAGTGGAATCATTTTAGTTTTGAACGACATGAAAGTACTCCCTAAGGTTTAGAAAAGTAGGACGACTTAATTGCAAAACTGACTCATTCAGATTTCTGAATAGCCAGAAGGTACAACAGAAAAAATGTTTCGCATAGCTATTTTGTGTGGTTTTTTTGGAACTCCAACGTTTTTTATATGCCCCAATATCGAGCACTAGACAAGGTTGACCGCAAGCTTTTGAACTTGCTTCAAAAGAACAATCAAACTCCAACCAGGACCCTGGCCGACAAACTGCATATTTCGCAACCTACCTGCCTGCGCCGTATACGCGAATTGCGCGAGGCGGGCGTTATCAATGCGGATGTGGCGATGGTGGACCCCTTTGCTCTGGGCTACGGAATGCTGGCATTTCTTGAGGTGTCGCTGAGTAACCAGTCCGACGAATCCATGCACGAATTTGAGGCATGCATGAACAAGGAAGCGGAAGTCATGCAGTGCTATTTTGTGTCCGGAGAGTATGATTATTTCCTGGTCGTGCACGTGATCGACATGGACGCCTATTACCAGTTTGTGCGGCGCGTCATTTCCGGTTCCGGCAACGTGCGTCATTTTCACTCCCGTTTTCCAATGAAGCGAGCCAAGTTTTCAACGCGCATTGCTTTCGATGAGAAAGCGGCAGAGCTGCCGGTGCGGGTGGCGAAATAGGCTCATCAGGGATTTAACGCGCTGGAGGCGGCGTTAGATGACAAAATGCAGGAAGTCGATTCCATGCGGCTTTGCAGAGGGAAATGGGCTGCGAGCCGCTTGGATGCTGGCAAGTGGAAAAGATAAGTAGTTTCCCTTACCGCTGCGAGGGGAGTTTGCTTCGCCGAAATAAAACGGCGCCAAGCCTGGCCTGCGGTGCCGGAGCGGCGTTCCGGCACATTTGGAGTTCTGCGCGGACCGGCTCAAGCCGGTTGCAAGATTCTGCTAGTGCTCTCTCTATCGATCCCGGTAAACGCAAAATCCACATCCGGCTGCAGACCCGACACGATGTCGGCAATCGCTCTGCCCGAGCCCGCCCCCATGGTCCAGCCCAGCGTGCCGTGGCCGGTGTTCAGATACAGGTTGCTGAGCCTGGTCTTGCCTATGTATGGCACGTTGGACGGCGTCAGCGGACGCAGGCCGGCCCAGTAGGCCGGGCTGTCATAGTCGCAGGCTTCCGGGAACAATTCACGGGTGCGGCGGGTGATGGCCTCGCAACGGGTGGTGTTCAGTTCGCGCGTGTAGCCGTTCAGTTCACAGGTGCCGGCGACCCTTAGCCGGTCTCCCAGACGGGAGACCACCAGCTTGTATCCGTCATCGGTCAGCGACACGGTCGGCGCCGCAGCGGGATTGGTAATCCGGTAGGTGGCGGAGTAGCCCTTGCCTGGGTAGATCATCAGGTTCACGCCCAGCGGCTTCAGCAACGGCACCGAGAAGCTGCCCATGGCCATGACATACGCATCGGCGCGCAATACCGTGTGGCGCCCTTCGGCGTCGATGACTTCCACGCCGGTAATCTTAGCCGCGCTGCCTGTGCCTTCGGTCAGCAGGCGGGTGACGCTGGTGTTGTAGAGGAAATGGACGCCGGCCTCGGCGGCTTTGCTGGCCAGGCCGCTGGTGAACTTGTAGACGTCGCCGGATTCGTCGCTGGCGGTGAAATCGCCGCCGACGATCTTGTCGCGTATCCCGGCCAGCGCCGGCTCTATCCTGACGACCTCATCGGCATCGATGGAGTCGCGCGGGCAACCGAGGTCGCGCATCAGCTTGGCGGCGGGCAGGGAGTCTTCGAAATCTTTCTGGTCGGTATAGAAATGCAGGATGCCCCTGGTCAGGCAATCGTAATCGACGCCGGTTTCTGCGCGCACGGCTTGCAGGGTCTGACGGCTGTATTCCGAGATCGCCACAATCTGGCGGATGTTGTAGGCAGTCCTAGCGGGCGTGCATTCGCGCAAGAAACTCAGGCCCCAGGCCCATTGCAGCCATTCCGGACGCAGCCGGAACAGCAAGGGAGCGTCTTCTTTTCCTAGCCACTTCAGCACCTTCATCGGCGCCGCAGGGTTGGCCCATGGTTCCGCGTGGGATACCGAGATCTGGCATCCGTTGGCGAAGCTGGTTTCCTGGGCCGCGCCGGACTGGCGCTCCACGACGGTCACCTCGTAACCGGCTTTTTTCAGGAACCAGGCGGATGAGGTGCCGATGATGCCGGCGCCTAAGACGATCACTTTCATGGGGATATCTCCTATTTTTATCAATATCTTCAATAGAGAGATTGTAGGAATTTATTGATTATCGGTGCGATCAAAAGCATCGCGAAATATTTTATTAATAGAAAGAAATCGCTGATAAATGTTTTAAAAACAAAGTATTTTGCGGAAAGTCTTTTATTTTGACATTTTTGCTTTTGAAATTTCCTGCGTGATGGCGCGGGTAACGACTTCTTCCATGGTCTTGTGCAGGCCGGCCCGGATATCGGTCGCCAGGTGCTCGACGGCGGTTTGCAGCACATCGGCGAGGCTGTCGCGCACCCTGTGCTCCAGCACAAAGTCCACTCTTGCCAGCACCTGCTTCAAGACGTTCTCGCGTATCGTCTGTTCCAGCCTAGCCCATTCTTCCCCGCTGATCGCCGCTGCAGGCACGGCGGCGGGTTTGTCGGCTGCGGGGGCCTCGGCGTGCTCCTCCACTGCGGGCGCAACTGAGGCAGCAGCTGAGGCCGCAACCGGGATGGCTGCCGCGGCTTGCTCCTGCGGAAGAATGACGTCGGTCAGCACCGGGATGTTGGCGTCTATCGGATTGCTCATGATGGTTTGGCGACAGAATGGGTGAGGGCGTAGCCGCGCTGCTGGTAAAAGCGATAGCGCTCGCGGCCGGCCAGGGTATCCTGTTCGCTATTGGAAACCAGCTCTATCATCCTTTCAAAGCGGGCAAAGCTGCCCGGTGTCTGATTGGTCAGGTTGATCAGCAACTCGTGATGGGGGAACTCGGCCTCATCGTCGGCGCTCAACACCACCGGGGTTTGCGCCGCCAGCGGATCGTTGAGCATCACGTGCGGCAGGAAATCCTGCTCCGAAAACGTCCACAGCGCCTGGTTCAGCCTTTCCAGTTGCGCCCTGTCATTATCGAAAACGACGATGCGGCATTTTGCCATCCTTGCCTTGCGGATCAGCCGGCATGCATAGCCGATCTTGTCGGGCACATTGCTGTGAAAATCTATTCGTGTCATGTTATACGTTCGATGCTGAGCCTGATGCCGCGCTCAATTAAAACCGGAAAGCCGGCTCGGTTGCTTTTTGTGCCGGAGCTTGCGGCTTGGCGGCTTCGCCAGTGTCTTTCGGTTTCACCGGTGCGGCGGGCTCTGCGGGCGGATAGCGATAGTCTTTCGGCAGCTTGCTGGTGGCCGGGTACCCCGCTTCCGTCAGCATGGTGCGCCACTCCGTACTTCCAAAGCCCGATATTTTTTTGGAGCCCACCACCATCACGGGTAGCATAGTGCCGCCGCTGACCTGCTTCAGCTTGTCTATGTCCTCGTTGCTTTTGACGATTTTCTCCAGGAAGGGAATGCCATTGCTCTTCAGCATGTTTTTCGCATCATTGCAGCCGCTGCAGGAGTCTGTCGTATAAATGGACACCGGATTTTTGGATGCCGGCGCGGCCAGGTCGGCGGGGAAATTATTGGTATTGATTTCGCCGCCTCCGGTAATGGGCTTGAGCTCGACCGTTTTCGCGCTGGGAGGGGGCGGCACATCGCTATAGGTCACCTTGCCGTCCGGCCCCACGGATTTATACAGTTGTGCCGATGCGTCCAGCGCCAGCAGCAGGCCGGCGGACAAGAGCAGCAGGCTGGAGAGTGGCTTGTTCATCTTCATGGCTTCCTTTGCACTGTATTTGACACGGTATGCGTTCTGGGGCCGTCAAGCCGCCATGCCATTGTGGCGCAGCAAGGCGTCAATCGACGGTTCGCGTCCGCGGAAAGCCTTGAAGGATTCCAGCGCGGGCCGGGAGCCGCCGACCTCCAGCACTTCGGACTGGAATTTCTGGCCGGAACTCCTGGACAGGCTGCTGCCCTCGGTTTCTCCCGCTTCTTCAAAGGCGCCATACGCATCTGCCGACAATACTTCCGCCCATTTGTAGCTATAGTAACCTGCCGCATAGCCGCCGGAGAATATATGGCCGAAGGAATGCTGGAAACGGTTGAATGCAGGCGGATTAAACACCGAAACCTGCTCCCTGACGGCATCCAGGATATCCTGCGCGCTTTGCCGGCCGCTGGCATCGAAATCGTCGTGCAAATGCATGTCGAACAGCGAGAACTCCACCTGGCGCAAAGTCTGCATGCCGGATTGGAAGTTTTTCGCCGCGATCATCTTGTCGTATAGCGCGCGCGGCAGCGGGGCCGCAGTTTCCGCATGGGCCGTCATGTGCTGCAGCACGTCCCATTCCCAGCAGAAATTTTCCATGAATTGCGAAGGCAGTTCCACCGCATCCCACTCTACTCCCGAGATGCCGGCTACCGATAATTCGTCCACCTGGGTCAGCAAATGATGCAGGCCGTGGCCGAATTCATGGAACAGCGTGATGACCTCATCGTGCGTAAACAAGGCGGGTTTGCTTTGGCCGTTGACAGTGACCGGTTCGCTGAAATTGCAGGTCAGATAGGCTACCGGCGTCTGTATGCCTGTTGCGGTACGGCGGCGTCCGCGCGCATCGTCCATCCAGGCGCCGCCGCGCTTGCCGCTACGCGCATACAGGTCCAGGTAGAACTGGCCGACCAGCTTGCCGTCTTTTTCTATGCGATAGAATTTCACGTCCTGGTGCCAGGTGCTGGCGGCGTCGGTTTTGATCTCCACCGCGAACAGCGTCTGTATCACCTGGAACAGGCCGTCGACGACTTTGTGTTCGGGGAAGTATTGCTTTACTTCCTGCTCGGAAAAGGCATAGCGTTGTTCACGCAGTTTTTCCGACGCATAGGTGGTATCCCATGCCTGCAGGTCGTCGATGCCCAGGTGCTCGCGGGCAAAGCTACGCAGCTCGGCCAGGTCTTTTTCGGCAAAGGGGCGGGCGCGGCGGGCCAGGTCTTCCAGGAAGTGGCCGACTTGCGCCGGCGACTCTGCCATCTTGGCCACCAGGGATACTTCGGCAAAATTGCGATAGCCCAGCAGCTCCGCCTCTTCCTTGCGCAGCTTCAGCAACTCGGCAATGATGGCAGTGTTGTCCCATTCCGGCTTCGCGCCCAGTTCGGAGGCCTTGGTTGCATTGGCGCGATAAATGGTTTCGCGCAGCTGGCGGTTATCGGCGTACTGCAGCACCGGGAAATAGGAGGGGAAATGCAGGGTGAATTTGTAGCCGGGCTTGCCGTCTTTTTCCGCCGCGGTTTTAGCTGCCTGCAACACGTCTTCAGGCAAGCCTTTTAACTCATCCGGATTCTCGATGAACAAGCCGTAGTCATTGGTGGCGTCCAGCACGTTTTCGGAAAACCTGGTGGACAGCGCAGCCTGTTTTTCCTGGATTTCTGCATAGCGCTGCTTCTGGTCGTCGGCCAGTTCGGCGCCGCCCAGGCGGAAATCGCGCACCGCATGGTCGATGATGGTTTTCCGGGCGGCCGGCAGGCTGGCGTAATCGGCATTCGCCTGCAGCGCCTTGTATTTGTCGAACAGGGCCAGGTTCTGGCCCAGCGCGGTCCAGAATTCGGTGATCTTGGGCTGGTTTTCGTTATATGCGGCGCGCAGCGCCGGCGTATCGACCACGGCATTCATGTGGCTGACGATGCTCCAGGCGCGTCCCAGCTTTTCGCTGGCGTTTTCCAATGGTTCGACAAAACTTCCCCAGCTGACTTGCGGTTCAGGCTGTTCCAGCTTTGCGACCACTGCGCGGTTTTCTTGCAGCAAGGCTTCGATTGCAGGCGTCACATGCTCCGGCCTGATTAGGTCGAAATGGGGCAGATCGCTAAAGTCGAGCAGGGGATTTTGTTCCATCATCAGTTTCTTTCAGCAGCTTCAATAGTATTGACCAGCAACATCGTAATGGTCATGGGACCGACGCCGCCGGGGACGGGAGTGATATAACCGGCCACTTCCTTGGCATTGGCGTAATCGACATCGCCGCATAACTTGCCTTCATCATCGCGGTTCATGCCCACATCGATGACGACGGCGCCGGGTTTGATCATGTCGGCAGTGACGATGTTGCGTTTGCCGGTGGCCACGACCAGGATGTCGGCATGACGGGTGTGGTAGCCAAGATCCCTGGTCTTGGAATTGCAGATGGTGACGGTGGCGCCGGCTTGCAAGAGCAGCATCGCCTGCGGCTTGCCGACGATGTTCGAGGCGCCGACGACAACGGCATTGGCGCCGCGTACCGGATAGTCGATCGATTCCAGCATCTTCATCACGCCGTATGGCGTGCAGGGGCGGAACAGCGGCTGGCCCGTCATCAGCAGGCCGGCATTGCTGATATGGAAACCATCGACATCTTTTTCGGCGGCAATCGCTTCTATGACCTTATTGGCATTGATATGCGCCGGCAGCGGCAACTGCACCAGGATGCCGTGGATTTTTGCATCCTGGTTCAGCGCGTCTATCCTGGCGAGTAAGGCGGCCTCCGTCAGGTCGCCGTCATATTTTTCCAACACCGAGTAAAAGCCGGAATCCTGGCAGGCCTTGACCTTGTTGCGTACGTAAACCTGCGAAGCCTGGCTGTCGCCGACCAGGATGACTGCCAGGCCGGGTTGCTTGCCTTGGGCGGTCAGGGCAGCGGCGCGCTGCGTGACATCGGCGCGAATTTGTTGGGAGAGCTGGGTTCCGTTGATGATTTGGGCGGTCATGATGAGCGGTCAGTGGGAAGGTGAGCAAACCAGAATTATAAATTATGGCGGCACCTGGGGCCTGTTAACCATTAAATTCACCAGATATTGGCCCGAACAACGAAGATTGCCGGCCGGCCGTTCGTTACATTGTTGTAAAAATAACCATACATTGTTGCTGGCGGACATCGCGTTTCGTGGCGAATTGGCTGTGGGGAAGGGGCGGAATGAAGTTGTGCGGTTGCCGTTGGGGCGCAGCAGTTGCACTAGGAAGGCAGCCAAGTCGCTGCCTCCGTGGTGTTTTTGATTGAAAACTGCGTGGCAATGGCGCCCTCGCACTGCTTCAGGCGCCCATTGCTTGAAAACAGGGGCGGCTGCAAACGGCAATGCCGCCGCCCCCCCTCAAGGTTCACGGGCGCTTGAGTTGTCCGCGAATTTCCCCTGCCGGATACGCTACGCTATGCACGTTGACGTAGTAGTTGCCCGCCCGCAGCGTGGCGAGCTGCGTCGCGCTCAGCGTTACGCTAGTCATCCAGATACCGCTGCCGGCATACGATTCGGTCAGCGGGAAAATAATCGGGCCGCTCACGCCGACGGCTCCCTGGTGGACATGCGCCGCTGTGCCCGCGATCCCGGACGTGGTGATGCTGACTGTCATGGCAAGCGTTGTGGTGTCCACCGAAAGCGTCGCGCTGCCGGTAGCCATGCTGGGATTGGGGGGCACTTCGCTGCTGCCGTTCAAGGTGGCGCTGTACATCTCGGTCATCGGTGTGGTGGGCGGCGGCGTGTAATTAGTCATGCCGCCGCCACCGTAGTCGCTACCGCCGCAGGAAGAGAGCAGCGCTAACGCAGCCACCGCCAGACCAGTTAAGAATGTGGGGTAATGGAGTTTCATGACTGACCTCTCGATCTGGTTTGAAAAGATGCGTGCACGCTTGGCTTCAACAGCCAGCTTCTCCGCCGGCAATTTACCGTGTGACGGGGTTTTCAGCATCCCGAAACATCGGCTTCACACCCCGTTAATCCTGTTTCGCTCACCATTGGTTCACATTTTTCTATATAAACGGCCACGGGCACGCAGTCTCCATATGATCGTAGGGACTTGACGAGGCCTTCCGTTTTGTCTCTCCCGGAACCCTAATATTGCACTGCAAAAAGCCGATTGATGATGGTGAATAAGCCTTGCCGAAGGATCGTCGCATATTATCCTGCGTTGCAGCAAAATATCACATTATGAAATCATATATCGCTATTTGAAAAACAAAAAACTCCTGTTAGAATGCTTGCGCAAACAATACCCAAGCCGTAATTTGTCGATACGTCCATGCGCGTCACATGTGAACGCGCAATATTAGGAGACCCAGCATGTCACCCAAGATTGACCAAGTCCTGACGCAAGCCGTCAATGATCCCGATGTAATCGAAACCAAGGAATGGCTCGATGCGTTGGAATCCGTCATAGAGAATGAAGGCCCCGAGCGCGCCCACTACCTGATGGAACGCATGGTCGATCTGGCCCGCCGCCGCGGCGCCGATATTCCGTTTTCCAGCAACACCGCATATGTCAATACGATTCCTGCCGATGTCGGCGAGCACTGCCCCGGCAACCTGGAAATAGAAGAGCGCCTGCGTTCATGGATGCGCTGGAATGCGATGGCGATGGTGGTCAAGGCCAATCGCCTGGATGGCGACCTGGGCGGCCACCTGTCCAGCTTCGCTTCGCTGGCGAATATGCTGGGCATAGGCTTCAACCATTTCTGGCACGCACCGACCGAAGAGCACGGCGGCGACCTGTTATACATCCAGGGCCACTCGTCCCCGGGTATCTACGCACGCGCCTTCCTGGAAGGCCGCCTCTCGGAAGAGCAGCTATTGCATTTCCGCCGTGAAGTGGACGGCAAGGGCCTGTCCTCCTATCCGCATCCAAAGCTGATGCCGGATTTCTGGCAATTCCCTACCGTCTCCATGGGCCTGGGCCCGCTGATGGCGATCTACCAGGCGCGTTTCCTGAAGTACCTGCACGCACGCGGCATTGCCGACACAGCGGTGCGCAAGGTCTGGGCATTCTGCGGCGACGGCGAGATGGACGAACCGGAATCCATGGGTGCGATCGGCATGGCCGGCCGCGAGCAACTGGATAACCTGATCATTGTGGTCAACTGCAACCTGCAGCGTCTGGACGGTCCGGTGCGCGGCAACGGCAAGATCATCCAGGAACTGGAATCCGATTTCCGCGGCGCCGGCTGGAATGTCGTCAAGGTCATCTGGGGCAGCGGCTGGGATGAATTGCTGGCCAAGGACAAGGACGGTATCCTGCAACGCGTGATGATGGAATCCGTGGACGGCGAATACCAGAACTACAAAGCCAAGGACGGCGCCTATGTGCGCGCCAACTTCTTCGGCAAGCATCCTAAGCTGCTGGAAATGGTCAGCAAGATGTCCGACGACGATATCTGGCGCCTGACCCGCGGCGGCCACGATCCGCACAAGATCTATGCGGCCTTCAAAGTGGCACAGGAACACAAGGGCCAGCCTACGGTATTGCTGGTCAAGAGCATCAAGGGCTACGGCTTCGGCAAGTCCGGCGAGGCGCGCAACACCGCGCATAACACCAAGAAGCTGGACGACGAGGCGATCAAGGCGATGCGCGACCGTTTCCAGTTGCCGATCCCCGACGACAAGCTGGCGGAGATCCCTTTCTTCAAACCGGCCGACGATACGCCGGAAATGCAATACCTGCATGCGCGCCGCAAAGCGCTGGGCGGTTATTTGCCGCAGCGCCGCCAGAAAGCCGACGAAGCGCTGGTGGTGCCGGAACTGTCCGCCTTCCAGGCCATGCTGGAGCCGACCGCAGAAGGCCGCGAAATTTCCACCACAGCTTCTTATGTGCGCATCCTGACCACCTTGCTGCGCGACGCCAGCCTGGGCCAGCGCGTGGTGCCTATCATGGTCGACGAGTCGCGTACTTTCGGTATGGAAGGCCTGTTCCGCCAGATCGGTATTTTCAGCCAGGTAGGACAATTGTACGAACCGGTCGATAAAGACCAGGTCATGTACTACCGCGAAGACAAGGCCGGCCAGATCCTGCAAGAGGGTATCAATGAAGCCGGCGGCATGAGTTCCTGGATCGCCGCGGCGACTTCCTACTCGACCAATAACCGCGTGATGATCCCGTTCTACACGTATTACTCGATGTTCGGCCTGCAACGTATCGGCGACCTGGCATGGGCCGCCGGCGACATGCGCGCGCGCGGCTTCCTGCTGGGCGGCACCGCGGGACGCACCACGCTGAACGGCGAAGGTTTGCAGCATGAAGACGGCCACAGCCATGTGCTGGCGTCCACCATCCCGAACTGCGTGCCCTATGACCCTACGTTTGCGCATGAAGTGGCAGTCATCATGCACGACGGCCTGCGCCGCATGGTCACCAACCAGGAAGACGTGTTCTACTACATCACCCTGATGAACGAGAACTACAGCCATCCTGGCCTGAAGCCAGGCCAGGAAGAGGGCATCATCAAGGGTCTGTACCTGTTGCAGCAAGGCGAGCAGGGCAGCAAGCACCGCGTGCAGTTGATGGGTTCGGGCACTATCCTGCGCGAAGTGATCGCCGCCGCCGAGTTGCTGAAAAACGACTGGGGCATCGGCGCCGACGTCTGGTCCGCTCCTTCGTTCACGCTGCTGGCACGCGACGGCCAGGATATCGAGCGCTGGAACATGCTGCATCCTTCCGAGGCTCCGCGCGAGGCTTACGTGACGCAGTGCCTGAAAGGCACTACCGGCCCTATCGTGGTGTCCACCGACTATATGCGCACCTTTGCCGAGCAGGTCCGTGCTTTCATGCCTAAGGGTCGCAGCTACAAGGTGCTGGGTACCGACGGCTTCGGCCGTTCCGACAGCCGCGCCAAATTGCGTGAATTCTTTGAAGTGAATCGC
>DATHMC010000267.1:0-23505 GCA_035487495.1 Undibacterium sp. | reverse complement strand
AACAGAATGGTTTTCGCCCACCCTTCTCCAGCACCGAGCACATCGCCGTAGGAGAAGCCGCCCACCGCGATCAAGCCGGTAAAGTCGGACAGCCTGGCGCGGCCGGCGATCAAGTCGCTCATATGCACGTCAACGGCGGTAAAGCCCGATTGATGCATCACATACGCGGTTTCTATGTGCGAATTGACGCCTTGCTCACGCAAGATCGCCACCTTGGGACGAACGCCCGTTGCAATATACGGTGCAGCAATATCCTGCTGCGGATCGAACGTCAGCTTGGGCTGTATGCCCGGATCATTGGCGTCCAGCAGGCGCGCATATTCTGCGTCGGCGCAAGCAGGGTTGTCGCGCATGCGGGCGATCTGCCAGCTGGTCTTGCTCCATATCTGGTGCAATTTGGCGCGCGGCTGGCTGTAGATCTGCTTCGCGTCACGGGTGAACTCGATCGCGCCGCTGTCATTGACCTTGCCGATGATGTGGCTGCAGGCGCCCAGGTTATGCGCGCGCAGCACGTCCATCACTTCAGATCTTTGTTCGGTGCGCACCTGTACTACCGCACCCAACTCTTCATTGAACAGTGCGCGCAGGGTCAGGTCGTTGCGGCGCTCGGCCACCTGGCCCGCCCAGTTCTTGGAGTCGCCCCAGTCGGATGCATGCTCGCCTTCCAGCGTCAGGATATCCAGGTTGATCGCCAGGCCGCTGCGGCCGGCAAATGCCATCTCGCACAGCGTGGCGAACAGACCGCCGTCGGAGCGGTCATGGTAGGCCAGCAATTTCTGCTCGCCATTCAACTGCTGGATGGCGGCAAAGAAGGCTTTCAAATCTTCTTCGCTGTCTACGTCCGGCACCTGGTCGCCGAGTTTTTGCATCACTTGCGCAAACGCCGATGCACCCAGGCGGTTCTTGCCGCGTCCCAGGTCGATCAGGATCAGGCTGGTATCGCCGGCATCCAGCTTGAGTTGCGGCGTCAGGGATTTCCTGACGTCGTACACCGGGGAAAATGCCGATATAATCAGCGATACCGGCGAGGTGACGGATTTTTGCTGGCCGCCATCTGCCCCGTTTTCCGCCCAAGTGGTGCGCATGGACAGGGAATCCTTGCCGACCGGGATGCTGATGCCCAAAGCCGGGCACAACTCCATGCCAACCGCCTTCACCGTATCGAACAAGGCGGCATCCTGGCCGGGCTGGCCGCATGCCGCCATCCAGTTGGCAGACAATTTGATGTCCGAAATATCCCTGATCGGCGCCGCAGCAATATTGGTAATCGCTTCGCCAACCGCCATGCGCCCGGATGCCGCGGCATTGATCACGGCCAGCGGCGTGCGCTCGCCCATCGACATCGCCTCACCCAGGTAGCCTTCCAGGCTCATCGCCGTTACTGCACAATCGGCCACAGGGACTTGCCAGGGGCCGACCATCTGGTCGCGCACCGACATCGCACCGACGGTACGGTCGCCTATCGTGATCAGGAAAGACTTGTCTGCAACGGTGGGCAGGCTGAGGATGCGTTGCGACACGTCCAGCATGTCCATGCCGGTCAAATCTATCGCCGGAAAATCGGTCGCCAGGTGAGTCACGTCGCGGTGCATCTTGGGCGGCTTGCCCAGCAGCACATCCATCGGCATATCCACCGGCGAATTACCGTGCTCAGGGTCGATCACTTTCAGCTGGCGCTCTTCGGTCGCCGTGCCGACTACCGCGAACAGGCAACGCTCACGCTCGCAGAAGTACTGGAACAACGGCAGGCTTTCCGGTGCAATGCCCAGCACATAGCGCTCCTGGGATTCATTGCTCCAGATTTCCTTCGGCGCCATGCCGCTCTCTTCCAGCGGCACTTTGCGCAAATCAAAAATCGCGCCGCGCTTGGCGTCGTTGGTAATTTCCGGGAAAGCATTCGACAGGCCGCCCGCACCCACGTCATGGATGGACAGGATGGGATTGGCATCGCCCAGTTGCCAGCAAGCGTTGATGACTTCCTGCGCGCGCCTTTCCATTTCCGGATTCCCGCGCTGTACGGAGTCGAAATCCAGATCCGCGGTATTGGTGCCGGTCGCCATCGACGAAGCGGCGCTGCCGCCCATGCCTATGCGCATGCCGGGCCCGCCCAACTGGATCAGCAGGCTGCCCACCGGCAGATCGTTTTTCTTGGTGTGCTTATCCGAAATACTGCCGATGCCGCCGGCAATCATGATCGGTTTATGATAGCCCATCACCTGGCCGGCCACATTTTGCTCATAGGTGCGGAAATAGCCGCCCAGATTGGGACGCCCGAATTCATTATTGAACGCGGCGCCGCCCAAAGGGCCCTCTATCATGATCTGCAGCGCGGAAGCGATGCGGTCCGGCTTGCCATAGACGGCCTGGCTGCGCTCGCCGCTGACGGTATCGCTGACGTTCTCCCAAGGCTGCAAGGCATCCGGCAGCATCAGGTTGGATACGGTGAAACCGGTCAAGCCCGCTTTAGGCTTGGCGCCGCGGCCGGTTGCGCCTTCATCGCGGATTTCGCCGCCGGCGCCGGTCGACGCACCGGGGAATGGGGATATGGCAGTCGGGTGGTTATGCGTTTCCACCTTCATCAAGGTATGCGTCAGCTCATCCGATGCCGCATAGGTATTGCCCTGTGCCGCGCCGCGCGGATAAAAGCGCTGCACCGTCGCGCCTTCCATGATCGAGGAATTATCGCTATAGGCGACAATGGTGCCCTTGGGCTGCAGCAGATGCGTATTCTTGATCATCGCAAACAGCGACTTGTCCTGCTTTTCGCCGTCTATGGTCCAGTCTGCGTTGAAAATCTTATGGCGGCAGTGTTCACTATTGGCTTGCGCGAACATCATCAGCTCAACGTCGGTAGGATTGCGCTTGGCTTGCGTGAAGGCGTCCGCCAGGTAATCGATCTCGTCATCGGACAGGGCCAGGCCCAGATCGGTATTCGCCGCGATCAGCGCCTGTTTGCCGCCGCCCAGCACGTCGACCGATTCCAGGGGCCTGGCCTCCAACTCCTTAAACAAGCCGCTGGCTGCATTTTTATCTTGCAGGACCATCTCAGTCATGCGGTCATGCAAAATCGCTATCACGGCTTGCCTGGCCTCGTCACTCAACTTCCTGGTGCCGCCCAGCAAGCCGGTTTTCAATTGCACCGCATAGCTGACACCGCGCTCTATGCGCTTAATGTGCGCCATGCCGCAATTGTGCGCGATATCGGTTGCCTTGCTCGCCCATGGGGAAATGGTGCCGAAGCGGGGAATGACGACGAAAGCCTCGCCTTCCTCATTGGCAGCAAAAGCCTCGCCGTAAGTCAGCAGTGCATTCAGGCGAGCCTGGTCATCCGCACTCAGTGCAGCGGCGCTGTCGACAAAATGGAGGTAACGCCCGGTGACGCCGATGATATTGGCATCAACAGCTTGCAATTTGGATAAAAGACCTTGGGTACGGAAAGCAGACAGGGCATTGGAGCCTGGCAATATCAACATGGCGAGAGAGAAAGTGATGCAAGCTGCTCGATGCCAGGCAAAAGCAAAGGTAAAACAAACCAAAATCAAACGCCTGAAGCAAGCAACATCGCGGGTTGGATCAGAAACCGAGATTATACCGCGATGGCATCCCTAAGCTCTACCCGCGAATCGCGAGAAATGCCTACTTGTCGGTAAACTAATTCAAAAACAGGTGGGCATTGCCGATTTTCTGCTCTTCCCTGAAGTACTTATAGTAACTTTTCGTCATGAAAAGCGGGATATCCTGATTCAGGACTATGACCACCGCAGGCCTCGATTGCGCATAGTCGAGAAAATCTATCCCCGACACGACGATATTATTCCGGTGCAGCTTATTCCCCCAGAACAGATCGTTGCTGCGGCTCTCGATGATGTAGACCGGCTTCTTCAGATAAAAAGGCAGTGCGGAACGCTCTTCAAAAGTCCGGAACATGAAAACATCCCGACCTGCATGCTCGCGCTGCAATATGTCCGCAATGGGCCTGGCCGAAGTCAGCGCGGTCGACGCCTGCAAGACGCTCAACAAGACGAATAATGCCCCCAGAGCCGGCAGCAGGTAGGCCAGGATGCCGCTTCGGGAGCGGCGCCAGGACACTATTCCCGCCAGCAAAGACAAGATCGCCATCCCTGCAAAAGAGCCGCTTAAAAACCTGGAGCCGGTCTGGCCCAGGATGTTCAGCGCCTCCAGCATGCCGTGGGTCTGCCTTGCCACCCACCAGGCCAGTACAGCTAGCAACATTGCCAGCAGCAAGCCGGGGGCCAGGCGTCCCCATGTGCGCCCGAATTGTCGGTCTTCCAGCAAAATCGCCAGCTGGAGGGCGGCAAACGGCATCACAGCAACCAGATAATAGTTCGCCTTGGCGCTGGAAATGGAGAAAAACAAGAATGGCATCAGCCAAGCCAACGTCAAAAACAACAGCAGCCGCCTATCCGTTTTTTTATCCGACCTGGCGAACAATAAAACCGGCAAGAAAAACGACCACGGGAACAGGAAAATCAATGTGCGCGGCAGGTAATACCACCACGCCCCGGCATAGTAGTCATGGGGTTCGCGCTTGCCCAGGAAACGCAGCACGTGCTCATTGATAAAATAAAACCACGCAAAAATAGGTTCTGCAACACTGGCGATCACATGCCAGGGCAATGAAATCAGCAGGAAAATGCCTATGGCCTTCCAATCGAACCAGGCGCCGAGGCGGCGGAATAAATCCGCAACGGAAGTTGACGACGCCATGGTGAAGCTGCCGGCAATGGCGCAGAACAGGATCACGGCGACAAAGCCTTTGGCCATCAGCGCCAGCGCAAGGAACAACATGGACCAGCGCTGCGCCGTTTTGTTGTTCTCGTAAACGAACAAATAGGCCCATAGCAGCGCGGTACTCAGCAAGGCCGTCAGCAGCATATCGAACATCAAGGTGCGCGACATCATGATCACGCCCAGCGACGAAGTAAACAGCAGTGCAGCCAGCCTTGCCGTCTGCGGACGGGCAATTTTTTGGCCGAACCACAGAATCATTGCAACGCAGCCAAGCCCTGACAACGCGGGCACCAGACGCGCCGCCCATTCCGACTCGCCGAATATTGCAAATGAAATTGCCGTAAGCCAATACAAAAGCGGCGGCTTTTCCATGTAAGCCAAGCCGTTCAAATGCGGAATAACCCATTGGCGCCAGTCCCCGGAGCGCAACATCTCCCGGGAGATTTCAGCATACAGGCCTTCGTTGTTATCCAGGATGGCATAGCTGCCCAGTCCCGCCCCGACAAAAATCAGCGCGGCAATCCAGACCAGCCACAGCGGAATAACAAGGCGGGCCGTTTCCTGGGCTTGTTGTGCTGGATTCAAGGTGTGCGACGTATTCGACAAGATACGGGAAGCTGACTCGCTGGTTGTCATGTTGATTAGTGTCTCTGTCGCTTTGTGTGTTGCGCTGCCGGGCCGCGCTTCCTGGTCTTCATCACTATTGTTTATCGCTACATCAATTTGATTGTCAGACCTTACGATCAGCAAGCGGTATGATAGTGTTTTTGCACTACCAAAGATAGTTACCCATTCTTTTAACTAGACCGGCCATTTTCGCATGAAGACTACCAATTCTCTATCAATTAGTGCACTCAATCAGCATTCTCGCACCAAATTGCTTAAAACAAGCCTGGAGGCCGCACTACAGAGCAAATCCGTGTTTACCAAGCTATATCCGGAAGCGGCCCTGGCGGCGGCGGCCTACGCCGACAGCTTGCAAAATGCCGGCGTCGCGCCGCTATCTGCACTGGCCGGCCTGTCGGTGTCCATCAAGGATTTGCTGGATGTGGCCGGAGAACCTACGCTGGCGGGTTCCATGGTGCTGAGAGATGCGCCGCCGGCGACCGCAGACGCTCCGGTAGTAAGCCGCTTGCGCAGGGCTGGCGCCGCCATTCTCGGCAAGACCAATATGACGGAATTTGCTTTCTCTGGAATCGGATTGAATCCGCACTATGGCACCCCGGCCAATCCTGCCGATTCCGGCATAGCCCGCATCCCCGGAGGGTCGTCTTCGGGCGCCGCAGTATCCGTGGCCGCCGGCATATGCGTCGCCGGCATAGGCTCGGATACAGGCGGTTCGATCCGCATTCCCGCTGCATTGTGCGGCCTGACCGGTTTCAAGCCGACCGCGCGCAGGGTTCCCACGACCGGAACCCTGCCGCTGTCCACGACCCTGGACACCATCTGCGCCATGAGCCATACCGTCCGCGACTGCATACTGGTGGACCAGATCATTGCCGACGATATCCTCGACATCCGCGTCCGCCCGCTAGCCGGGCTGAAACTGGCGGTGCCGCAGACCCTGGTGCTGGATGATCTGGACAGCCATGTTGCGACAAGCTTTGCGCGCATCCTGTCCCGCCTGTCCGCCGCAGGTGCTCACATCGTAGAAGTGCCGATGAATATCTTGCAGGAATATCGTCCGCTAGGGATGTTCTCGGCCGCAGAGGCTTATGCGTGGCACCGCCACCTGCTGGCAGACCGGGAACACGAATATGATGGACGGGTATCCAGGCGCATCAAAATGGGCGCGAGCCTGAGCGCGGCAGACTATATAGAACTGCATACGGCCAGAAAGCACTGGATCCAGGCGATGGAAGTTGAATTCGCGCCATTTGACGCCGTCATCATGCCCACTGTACCCGTTGTCGCGCCGGTGATGGCGGAACTGGAGGCATCTGAAGACGCCTTCTTCGCGGCCAATGCCCTGCTTTTGCGCAATACCGCACCGATCAATATCCTGGATGGCTGCGCAATCTCGATTCCCTGTCACGCCGAGGGCAGCCTGCCGGTGGGCTTGAGCATCGCCGGCGTCGCCAATTCCGACAAGCATATATTGGCTGTCGCCTTGGCAATCGAGACCTTGCTGCACCCATAAGACAAACGGCCTGAACGTCACGTTCAGGCCGCCATTGAAGCAAGTAGGAAAACGTTTTACAGCAAGGCAAACAAGGACAGTCCGGATACCGACATAAACGATTTTTGTGCCGCCTGCAAAGTAATCTGCTGCTGGGTCAGCGTCGTGATCGCTTTGGCGTAATCCAGATCCTGGATGCCGGACAACGCAGCCTTGTAATTGATACCCTTGGCGGTGCCGTCGTTATCCAGGGTGTCGATCTCGGCCAGGCTCGCACCCACGGTGGTACGCGAATTGCTGACATTATCCAGGGACTTATCAATATTACTGTTTGCCTGAGCGAGCGCAGCCTGGAGATCCACCTTATCCTGAGCAGACGTCGACGGCCCCTTCAGTGCATTGATCACATCCGTCAGAGTTTCAAAAATATTCTGGTTGCCGGGTTGCACCGAGAACCTGTCGCCGGTTGCAGGAGGAACCGCCACGCCGCCAGGCCCGACAGCATCGCTCAACGTCATTGCAATGCCGTCAACATTCACGGAAGTGCTTGGGCTGGTATAGGGATTGCCGCTGGAAACCACGTTGCCGGTGGTGGTATCGGTCACATTAAAAGTAGTAGCGTTGGTGAACACGACGCTGTAATTGTGCCCCGTTAAAGCCGCAGGCGGCACCGAGATCGCAGCCGATATTGCGGTCGTCCCCGTATTTGCCGTATTAGCCCTGGTATTAAAGGTGGTGCCGGACGCGCGGATATTGCCGAAAATAGCCGGGCCGATATCGCTCAAGGCCAATTGCCGGGACGTATCTACCTGCAGTTTGCGCTGCCCCTGATCGCCGTTGTAAGTGGCGCCGTTCGCAGTCTGGGTGTACGGCGTAGTGGTGGTTGCATACCCGGAAAACATATAATCGCCGAAACCGTCTTGGGAATTGGCAAGACCAAGAAGGTCGCTCAGGCTGCTTTGCAATTGCGTCGCATAGGTAGCCCTGTCGGCGGGCGTCAAGGTGCCGTTACCTGCACTGACCACCAATCCCTTGGCATTTTGCAACAGCGTAGTCACGCTTTGCAAGGCGCCCTCAGTCGTATTCAGGCTGCTTTTTACCGTGCTGCGATTTGCAGCAAGATGATCGTTAATGGCATCGGACTGAGAAATGACCAACGCACGCGCCGAACCAATAGGATCGTCACCCGGATTAAGTATCTTGCGGTTGGCAGATATCTGCTGCTGCGTCCTGTATAAACTGGCTTGCAGGTCACTGATCTGGCTGCCGCCGGTTTCAAAAATTGTATTCGTACTGATGCGCATAATAGAACCCTATCAACTACCTAACCGCCTATGGAGAGCAATGTCTGAAACATCTGGCTCGCAATTTGCATCACTTTTCCTGCCGCCTGGTAAGTCTGCTGGTACCGCAATAAATTAGTCGCTTCCTCGTCCAGATTAACCCCAGACTGCGACTGCTGCGACTGCTGCGCTTGCGTCAACAACGTCGTCTGCGCTGCCCCTGTCACTTGCAGCTCGGCGGTCTTGTTGCCTATTTGGGCCACCATCTGCGAATACGCATCCGTGTAACTGGCGGTGCCGCCTAGCAGGCCCTTCTGGGCCTGCAGCCCACCCAGCAAATTCGAATTACGCAAATCACCGACGGTATTGGTATTGAGCGCCACATTGAATACATCGGTATCGTTGGGCGTGCCGGAAAGATTCACACTCATACCGCCAAAACTATAGGTCGCGCCGCTGCTGTAGGGCACATTGACCCCTGCCGCGTAGGTCGTGGCAGTGCCGTTGATCGTCACTGTAACGGGCTGTCCAAGCGCAGTAAGCGTAGCGTTCGGCACCAACTTATTGGTGGCCGCGTTATAGCTGAATTGCAACGGCGAACCGGCGACCACACTGCCCTGAACGAAGCTGGAATTCACCACGCCTTCGCTGATTTTGCCGGTACCGGTATTGGTCGACGGTATCGAGGTGCTGATAGGTGCCGCCGCCGCAATTTTTGCGGGATCAGTTGCGGTGACGCTAAACGAAGATGCGCCGTTCGCCGTAGGGCGTACAAGAAATGAATCGCCGGCGTTGGGCGTTCCGGAAGACAGATTGAAAACCACGCCATCCATGGTCAAAGGCAATGTCGTAACAGGGGTATTAGTGGACTGCGACACGCCGTCTGAAAGACGGGTAATTTTATAGTTCGTGCCGTCATACCTCACGCTATAGTCGCTGCCGGTGAGTGCAGCAACCCCGGTATTGGGTCCGGTATTGGGTGCGAAAGTCGCAGCGAGTTGCCCGCTGCCGGTATTATTGCTGTCGATGGCCACCGACGGCGCAGCGACATTGAAAATATTCCCGCCAGGAGCGCCATTCAGGTCGAGCCCCAGCTTGTTCTGATCATTGAACTGGCTCGCCAAACCAATTGCGACGCGGCCCAGCTGATTTTGGGCCGCATCCAGCGTATTTGCCCTGAACGCCAGCAGGCCGCCGAGCGAACCGCCCTGCAAGCTGTTCTCTCCTAGCAAAACCGAGCCGCCATTGGGCGTCGCATAAGCGATCTCTACCCGTTGAGGATCGGTCGGGGAGGTCGTTGCCTGCAAGGTATACGCGCTGGAACCCAGCACCAGAGGCTGCCCGGTACCTATCGTGACGTTATAGGCGGACCCTTGTTGTACCACATTGACTTTGGTCAGCGTGCTCAATTGGGTGATCAGTTGATCACGTTGGTCCAGCAAGTCATTGGGTGGTCCGCCGCTGGTCCCGCTCTCCGCTTTCTGGATCGAATCGTTGAGCTGCGCCAAGCCTTGCGCGTAGCCGTTGATGGTCGTGATGGTACTGGTAATCTGGCCGTTGACACCGGCGCCTATTTCATCCAGGCGTCCTTGCAAACTCTGAAAGCGCGAGGCAAGCGTTTGCGCTTTCGAGACGATGTCTGTCCTGTTGAAAGAGCTTGTGGTTGTAAATGCGCTGAAAAAATCATTGACTGCCGGCGACAGGCCGGCAGAAGAATCTGCCACCAGGTTAGCGATTTGCGTAATCTGTGTGGAATACGTGTCCAGCATGTTTTTTGACGACGTCGCGGTATTCACCTGCTGCGCCAAAAATTGATCGTAGATGCGCTTGACGCTCGCAACCTGCGTACCCTGCCCTACAAAACCGAAACTATACTGTTGTGCCGCATTGGAAGCCTGAACAACCACTTGCCGGTTATAGCCAGGTGTTGATGCATTGGCAATATTATGGCCGGTGGTAGCAATCCCTACTTGTGCTGCCTGTAAGGCGCTTCCTGCAATACTGTAAATGTTTGAACCCATAATATCGATACATTCTCTTTGTAACTACAGTGAGTTTTCGGCCCAATCCCCAAAAACTTTAATAAGGACGTCGATACTCCATTTCGCACGTTAATAACCAGACATCACGCCGATAAAGTTTGCCTGATGATTTTGCTCAATTTATTGGCATATTGCGGGTCAGTGGCATAGCCGGCCTTTTGCAAGCCGTAAGCAAAGCTCGTCGCATCCTTGGCATTGGCGATAACATTTTCATAGCGTGGATTGCTGGTCAGCAGTTTTGCATAATCCTTGAAAGCGTCGCTATAGGAATCATAGGCCTTGAATTTTTCGACCTTCTTGTGGGCCACGCCATTCACATATTCGGTCGTTACCGCATCCACGGTCTTGCCCTTCCAGCCCTTGGTGGCCTTCATGCCGAAGATATTATGGCTCGCAGAGCCATCCAGGGCCTTGATCTCCTTCTTGCCCCAGCCACTCTCCAGCGCCGCCTGGCCTATCATGAACTTTGCCGGGATGCCCGTCTCCTGGCTCGCGATTTCTGCATCATCCTGCAGTTTGTTCTGGAACTCTTTGACATGATTTTGTCCGGACGACTTCCCTGAAATGTCGGTCAGCCCGGGCGAGCTTGAGGAGCTTATTTTCTGGTTGGTCAGGTAGGATTCAATCGCCTTTGAATTGAGCGTGCTGTCGGCAGCGCTGCCGTCCGGCTGCAAGATCCTGTTTGCCGCATTGGTGGACAATTGCCTGACAAGCGCGTCGGCCAGCCCTACCCCTTTGTTGGCCATATTTTGCGACAATTGCTGATCCAGCATGGAGGTGTACATGCGAGTTTGGTCATTTTCGAAAGGACTGTCCTGCGAGGCGCTGGCCTGACGCATGGATTTCAGCATCATGTTCATGAACAGGCCTTCGAACTGCTTGGCGGCAGCCTTCAAGGCCTCGGGCGAATTATCCTTGGCAGATTGCTTCAGGCCGTCCAGGCTCTTGCTGTCGAAGGCTACTTTATCGGAAATGTCGGCGCGCGAAATCATCCTGTGTTCCCGTTCCCTTAGATAATTTCAAGCTCGGCGCGCAAAGCGCCCGAGGCTTTCATTGCCTGCAAAATCGCCAGCAGGTCCTGCGGTTTCGCGCCGATTGCGTTCAAGGCCTTCACTACCTCAGCCAGTGAGGCGCCGGCCTTCAGCACGACCAGCTGGCCGGCATCCTTGTTAACCGAAATAGTCGAATTCGCAACCGGTGTAGTTTGCCCCTGGGCCAGCGCATTGGGTTGGCTGACGGCATTGTCGGTGTTTATCACTACCGACAGGTTGCCGTGCGCGACCGCACATGCATCCAGGGTCACCGCCTGATTCATCACAATGGAGCCGGTGCGCGCATTCAGGATCACCTTGGCCGGCATCTGCGCCGGCGTCACGTCTATGCTCTCAAGATTACCCAAGAAGCTGACCCTTTGATCGTTGCTGACCGGAGCCCGCACCTGGATCACGCGGCCATCCAGCGCCGCAGCGGTATCCGGGCCAAAACGCCGGTTGATTGCGTCGACCACCCTGCTGGCGGTAGAAAAGTCGGTCGTGTTCAATTCAAGCTGAACCAGGTTACCCTGGCCCAAGGGTGAAGCTACCGCTCTTTCCACGGTAGCCCCGGCGGAAATTCGCCCGACGCTCAAATGGTTCACCTGTACCGAGCTGCCGTTGGCGGACGCGCCTACGCCCCCTACCACGACATTACCCTGCGCCATCGCATAGACCTGGTTGTCGACACCCTTCAGCGGCGTCAACAACAAGGTGCCGCCGCTCAGGCTTTTTGCATTTCCCATCGACGACACTGTCACATCCAGCGCCTGTCCCGGCTGGGCAAAGGGAGGCAAGGACGTGGTCACCATGACTGCGGCCACGTTTTTCAACTGCAGGCTGGTGCCGGGCGGCATGCTGACGCCCATTTGCTGCAGCATGTTGATCACGCTTTGCACCGTAAACGGCGTTTGCGTGGTCTGGTCGCCGCTGCCGTCCAGGCCTACCACCAAACCGTAGCCTATCAGCTGATTCTGGCGCACGCCCTGGATACCGGCCAGGTCTTTCAGGCGCTCTGCATGTGCATAAGGACTTAAGGCCACACACATCAGTCCCAGGCAAAAAACGCCCAGCTTGATCAATTTGCAGGGATTGCCGGCTTTCATCATCATTCTCATCTCAATGAATCACAGCGGAACGAAACTCAGGAAAAACCTGTTCAGCATGGAATTTAGCTCAGCTTTATCTACCTGGGTGGTCGAACGATATTCGAAGCGCGCATCGGCTACCTGGGTGGAAGCAACGACATTTCCTGCAGCGATAGTCCTGGGATTCACCACCCCGGAAAAACGCACGTATTCCGCCCCTTTGTCAAAACCCAGTTGTTTTTCTCCGCTGACCAGCAAATTGCCGTTGGAGAGGACATTAATGACAGTCACTGCAATGACGCCGGTGAAACTATTGCTGGATGTCTGGGCGCCCTTGTCGCTGTACTGATTTGATCCGGTACTGGAAGCAGAGAGCCTCGACGTAACGGAACTGGGTAAGCCCAGCAGGGATGGTGCAGCAATCGATACCGAGCCGGTTTTGCTCCCCGAGCTGGCGGCCGTCTTGCCCGCCGAGGTATTTTCGCTGATGGAAATGGTCAGAGTATCGCCAACCAGCCGTGCCCTCGCATCTTCAAACAAGGGCCGATAGGAGGCCGTCTGAAAAATCGCGCCATTCATCTCCCTTTGTGGAGAGGCGCTGGGAGGCGTCGCAGTCATAGGTTGCTGGGTTATCGGAACGGGCACCGTGGAACAGGCGCTTAAACAGACGCTGAGGGCCGACGCGACAATAACCAAGAAGGATGAAGATGGTTTCATGACAAACTCACAGTTGCGTCAGGCGCTGCAGCATCTGGTCAGACGTGGTGATTGCCTTGCTGTTGATTTCATAGGCGCGCTGCGTCTGTATCATATTGACCAGTTCTTCCGCCACGTTCACGTTTGATGTTTCCACATAGCCCTGGGCTAATGTGCCGGCGCCATTGGTGCCGGGGGTATTCGTATTCGGCGAGCCCGAAGCGGCAGTTTCGACATACAGGTTTTCACCGGTGGACAACAAGCCGGTGGGATTGATGAACGTGGCAATTTGTACCGTGCCGACCTGGGTGGCATTCACCGAACCTGGCTGGGTCACGGACACGGTGCCATCGCGGCCTATCGTGATGCTTTGCGCATTGGCGGGGATAGTAATCGCCGGCTGGATCGTGTAACCGCTGGAGGTCACCATCTGGCCCTGGTTATCGACCTGGAATGATCCATCCCTGGTATATGCGGTGGTGCCGTCCGGCAGCAGCACCTGGAAGAATCCGTCGCCCTGGATCGCGAGGTCCTTGCTGTTCGTGGTTTGCTGCAGGTTACCCTGAGTATGGATGCGCTCAGTCGCGACCGAACGCACGCCGGTGCCGATTTGCAGGCCGGAAGGCAATTGCGTCTGCTGCGAGCTTTGCGCACCCGGCTGGCGCAGGTTCTGATACAACAAGTCCTCAAACACGGCGCGCGAACGCTTGAAGCCGGTAGTACTGACGTTGGCAAGGTTATTACTGATCACATCCATCTGGGTCTGCTGCGCATCCAACCCTGTCTTGGCTATCCATAATGAACGTATCATTTTCTTTCTCCTTGTTGCCGCTGTAAGTCCATCATTTGCATCATCATCTGTATTTGTTGCTTGAAATCATGTACTACTTTACGCCAGCAATCCTCAACTCAAAGCGAGGATCTGATCTGCTTTAGTGGCGTTACTCTCGGCATTTTGCAACAGCTTCATTTGCATCTCGAAAGCGCGCCCCAGGCTGATCATGGAAACCATCGCGTCCACGACATTCACATTACTGTTCTCCAGCGTGCCGCCGGCGACAGCGACGTTAGGATCGCTCTGCGCCGGGATGCCGTCCTTGGTCTTAAACAGTCCATCATCGCCGCGCACCAGATTGCTTTCGTCCGGATTGACCAGCTTCAGGCGGCCTATCACGTTGACGGCATTCAGCTGGCCGGTGGTCGGCACGCTCGAGATCGTGCCGTCCTTGCCTATCGCAATGCTGACGTCGGGCGGTATCGTAATGGGTCCCGTATCTCCGACAACATTGAGGCCGCCCTGCGTTTGCAAAACGCCGTTTTCATTGAGTTTCAGGCTGCCGCTACGGGTGTAGGCCTCTGTGCCGTCAGGTTGCTGCACTACCAGCCAGCCCTTCCCCTGCACCGCCACATCGAGCGAGCGCCCGGTCATTTGCAGCGCGCCGGTAGAAAAATCAGTGCCTACGGTAGCGTCAACGACAAACGCCCGGGTGGGTAGCCCATCGCTCACGACGGGAACTGCGCGAAATGAATCCAGCTGGGCGCGGAAACCGGTGGTGGAGGTGTTGGCAAGATTGTGCGAAGTCGTTGCCTGCTGTTCCAGGATATGCTTCGCACCCGTCATCGCCGTATAAATCAAGCGATCCATTTTGCCTCCCTCGTCAATCCGGTCGACACCTTTTTCTTATTCATCGCCATTCATGGGCCTGTCTGCTGTCTGCTATCTCAGCTCAATTATCTTAAGTTAACCAATGTCTGCAAGACCTGATCCTGCGTCTTGATCGTCTGCGCATTCGCCTGATACACGCGCTGCGCGGTGATCATGTTGACCAGTTCGCCCGTCAGGTCGGTGTTGGAATCCTCGGTTGCGGACGCAGTCAGGCTTCCCAGTCCGCTCACGGAAGGAACGCCCGTCAATGGAGGCCCGGAAGCAGCCGTCTCCGCCCATTGATTATTGCCGATGGACTGCAAGCCGTTCGGATCGGTAAAACTGGACAGCACAACCTGGCCAAGCACGGCGGTCTGGCCATTGGTATACGTGCCCAATATGGTGCCGTCTGCGCCCGTATTGAACTTGGAGAGCTTGCCTGAGGTAAAGCCATCCTGACTTAGTGCATTCACGCTGAACGCCGCCCCGAATTGTGTGGTGGACGCAAGGCTGACGCTGACCGTCTGGGCCGCCGCTCCCGCGGCTTTAGTGAACTGGTCTATAACGGCATTAAAGGAATATTGCGGAACTGTTCCCGCTGGAAGGGTGGCCGCAGGATCCAACTTCCCGGATGTATCAAAGGCCAGCGTCGCAATTTTTCCAAGAACAGGGCCAGCAGCGGGAACATTGCCAGGCACGAGTTGCCCATCCAATGTGGCATAGACATCCCATGTTCCTTGCGTCGCAGGAGCAACCGGGCCTGTTTTTACATAGAATGTTTGCAGGCTATGTTTGTTGCCAAGGGTGTCATAGACATCGACCGGCACGGACCTGTTATAAGTTGCCGGACTGGCGGGATTGAATGCACCGACGACGGCAGGATCCAGCACAGGCTCCCTTGAATCCAGATTGATTTGCTCGCTGGCCTTGGTCGTCGCATTAGGGGCTAGGTCGTTGGTATTAATGTGCAAGGGGCCAGGGGTGCCGGTCAGTATCTGGCCGGTGGCGTTCACCGGATAGCCCGTCAACTGCAGATTCTGCGCATTGACGATAAATCCGTTCTTATCCATTTGGAACTGGCCGTTACGCGAATAGGTAATTGCGCCGCCATCGGACATCCTGAAAAAGCCGCTGCCGCTGATGGCAATGTCGAGGGGATTACTGGTGGCAGTAATATTTCCCTGTGTGAATTGCTGGGCGATCGTGGCGACCTTGACGCCGATGCCGGTCTGTCCGGCCCCCGCACCGTTCAGCGAATTTGCATACACGTCCGCAAACTGCGCTTGCCCCGCCTTAAAACCTACCGTTTGCGCATTGGCAATATTGTTGCCGATGACATCCAATTGTTTGGAAGACGCGTTCAGGCCGCTTAAACCTTGTCCGAAACCCATGATATTCCCCCTATGTACGCTCTGATCGCTGAATAAATAAAACTAGCTGGATAAATCGAATTTAATAAACTTGCTTCACGTCCGACAAGGCAATCTCACCGATATTGGCAACCGACAATTTAATGCCCGAAGTACCTGACGCGACGCTGGATATGACGCCGAACCCCAATGACGTTGCACTCACGGACTTGCCTGCAGAGCTGGCTGCAACTTCAAATGTATAAGCGCCGTCTGCCGCCGTCGTGCCGGCGTCGGTCTTGCCGTCCCAGCTCAGCGGATTGACGCCGCTTGAAAGCGCGCCCATATCAATCTTTCGGACGGCGAGCCCCGCCGCGTTCTTGATGGTGACGGTCACCGAACTGGCATCCTGAGGCAGTTCCACCCCGTAGATGGCCGCGCTTGCGCTGTTGGCATCGGAACTGGTTTTAGCCAGTATCATCGACGATCCTGCCGCCAGCACGCCATGATTGATCATGCTGGCCGCCTGCAGAATCTGCGATGACTGCATGTTGGTTCCCAAGGACACGACGGACGCATTCAACTTGTCAATGCCGGTCACAGTCGACAGTTGCGCCAATTGGCTGGTAATTTGCGCATTGTCCATAGGATTCATGGGGTCCTGATTTTGCATCTGCGTTACCAGCAATTTTAAAAACCTGTCCTGCGCATCCTGGGTGGAATTGGTGGCTGCCGCCTTCCCGTTCATGGTAGACAGCAGAGTCGGATCTACGGTTGAGGATTGCACACTTGACATGTTATTTACCTTTTAAGCTTTATTGGCCGAGCGTCAGCGTTTTCAGCAGCATTGACTTGGCGGAGTTCATCGTTTCGACGTTGGTTTGATACGAGCGGGATGCGGAAATCATATTGACCATTTCCTCAACCACATTGACATTCGGCATCGCGACATAGCCCTTTTCGTCGGCGAGCGGATGCTTGGGGTCGTAGATCAATTTAGGCGGGGTGCTGTCTTCCACCACTTCTTTTACTTTCACCCCGGTGGATGGCGTGCCGGCCAGCGGGGTCGCACTAAATACGACCTGCTTGGCCTTGTACGGCTGGCCGTTGGAACTGGTAACACTGTCAGCATTCGCCAGATTGCTGGAAACCACGTTCAGGCGCTGCGCTTGTGCGCTCATCGCCGAACCGGCGACATTAAATACATTAAATAGCGACATGATAATTACCCCTGGACTGCGGCCAGCATGCCGCGGATTTGCATATTGATCATCGTAAGGCTGGCTTCATAGCGCAAAGCATTGTCGGTAAATTGATTTTGCTCCACATCCATATCCACCGTATTGCCGTCCACCGAACCCTGTATGGTTCCGCGATACTGAGGCTGCCCGCCCGCCGTGCCGCCCTTGATATCGAGATGCTGCGCAGAGGTTTTAGCCAATGCCGACGGCGGCTGGCTACCGCTGCCGACATTGCTGCGACCCAGCGCATTATTCATCGCCGACGCAAAATCGATATCTTTAGCCTTATAATTGGGCGTGTCCGCATTCGCGATATTGGATGCAATCAGCTGTTGCCTTTCCCCCCTGACGCTCAGGGCGGTCGATTGAAAGCGCAAATAATCGTCCAGTTTGCTCACCATATTTCCTCCAGAGTCCCCCGCTGAGGACGGTCTTCCATCCGCAGCCGCCAAAACGGTTTTCGATACCTTGCATGTTAAGCACCCGCGCTCAAGCTTGATCAACAGATAAAGACCGCAAAGACCGGTCTATTCAGGGATTCAAATCAGCAGGCAAACCATAAAATCTAGCCAAGCACAGGCAAGAGCAGGATTGAAGGAAACCATGAAAAAAATATACGTCTTGGCGTTGACGGCAATCTGCCAATTCGGATGGGCACAAACGGCCGCTCCCATGCAGGACCAGGCGACGATACGCGCAGCGGCGGAAGAATTCCTGAAGATGCAAGCGGCGGGCCAGCCCGGCGAAGTCAGCATCAGCCTGGGTCAGATAGACAATCGCCTCAGTCTGCCCGCTTGCACGAACCTGACGCCATTTTTACCCAAGGGTAGCAAGCCCTGGGGCAAGATATCGATGGGAGTCCGTTGCAGCGCCCCCTCGCCCTGGGTCATTTATATGACGGCCAATGTGCAGGTTACCGGTGACTATTATGTGGCGGCCGGCGCGATTTCCCAAGGTCAGACAATCACCCAGGCCGATTTGACCAAGGTCAAAGGAGACCTTGCCAGCCTGCCGGCGGGCGCGATCACGAATCCGGAGCAAGCGATAGGCCGCACCATGACGATGTCGATTGCCTCAGGGACTTTGTTGCGCATGGACAACTTGCGCAGTATTCCTGTGATACAGCAAGGCCAATCCGTGCGCGTGACCACCCGGGGGGCCGGATTCCAGGTTTCCACCGATGCACTGGCATTGAATAATGCCGGCGAGGGCCAGATTGTGAAGGCCAGGACCCCGTCGGGGCAAGTATTAAGCGGGATCGCAAAGGCTGGCGGCCTGGTAGAGGTGACATATTGACAAACCCATGTCGCTAGCAAGGACAGACCATGACAGAGCGGCGAAATATTTCCGCAAGTAATATTAAAGTTTGAATTAACACAGCCGATATACATGGTGTAGATGTATATGAATCCCATAAGTGAGGGTAATGCTGTGAAAATTGATGACACACTGAAGAAGACCAGCGGACTACCTGCCAGTAGCCCGACGCAAGCCCGTACCGAGAAATCTGTGGACAAGGCGGAAGTAGCGAGTACCCCGTCCCATAGTGTACAGATTTCAAACTTGTCCACGCAACTGCAAGGCCTGCAAAGCGCGCAGGCCGGCGGTGCGGTATTTGAAACAAAGAAAGTGGAAGAAATCAAGCTGGCAATTTCGGAAGGCCGTTTCCAGGTCAACTCCGACAAGGTCGCTGACGGACTCCTGGATACGGTTAAAGACCTATTAAACTCTAGAAAACGTTAATAATGAACCTGACAACGACCAGTCTGCTCGAATGCCTGCAAGAAGAAACGAAGGCGATGACCTCTTTGGCTGAATTGCTGGAGAAAGAGCAGGCGGCACTTGTCAATGGAAAAGTGGAAGAACTGGCGCAAACCACCGTGAACAAGACTCGCGTCATCAGTGATATTTCCGCTTTGGAAAAGCTGCGCAATAAATACCTGCTCAGCCAAGGCTTTGCCGATGACGCCGCAGGCATGCGGTCATGGCTGCAACAAGTCCCTGCAGAATCAGAAACTGCGAAATGCTGGACCGAGTTGTTGGCAATTACCGCGAAAGCGAATGAAAAGAACCGCACCAACGGCATCCTGATCAACCGGCACATGAGTGTCACGCAAAGTGCGCTCAAGATCCTGCAGCAAAATGACCCTGCCGCCGGCTCCTTTTACGGCCCTAGCGGTCATGCCACGCTCAACAAGACCTCAGGCCGCGGTTTCGCCGCGCGCTAAAACCTACTCGACACCTTAAGCGCGGCCGCAATCGGCGCCCGTGCGCTGCAACTCAGATTCTGCCCCTTTGCGCTCCCGCATTTGCGGCCCGTCCCCCCTGCCGACGCCCGCCTGTTCTGAACAGGCGTGGCGGGCAGTACGCCGAACTTCAAATGCACACCTAAGGACTTGCCGGCTTTTTCTCGGGAGCGGCAACAGGAACGTCAACAGGATTATCAGGCAGCATCGCCAGTATGGTGACCGTGACGCGACGGTTTCTGGAGCGGCCTTCGGCAGTGTCATTGGGGCCCACAGGCTGCTTCGGCCCCTGCCCCACTGCTGTCAGGCGCCCTTCGTCTACGCCATTTTCGGAAAACAGCCGGACCACGGTGCTGGCCCTGACTGCGGACAACTCCCAGTTGGATGGAAAGATGGAATTCTTGATTGGAATATTGTCGGTGTGACCTTCAACCTGGATAGAGTGGTTATCGCTTTTCAACACCGAGGCAATTGCCTTCAGCGCCTGGCTGGAGTCCTCGTTCAGCTTCGCCTCCCCGGGGGCAAACAGGACACTGGCATTAATGTCTATCGTGACGCCGCGACTGGTCTGCGTAACGCGCACCTTACCCTCGCGCACCAGGGGCTCCAGCACCGCGAGTATATCCCTGGCAACGCCGGTCATCTGTTCGCGCTCCTTGCGCAGGGCCTCGGTATTTTTCTTGACGATGGGAAGCGGGTCCAGCTTGATGGTCGGCGAGGGAGCCATTTCCGGCTGCCTGGGGGTCGTGATCATGACTTTGCCGAAGGCGCCGGTCAACGCATTCGACAGCACCCTGTACTTGCCTTCATTCAGCGAAGAAATGGCGTACATGACGACAAAGAATGCGAACAGCAGGGTAATAAAATCGGCGTAGGAAACCAGCCACCTGTCGTGGTTGTCCGGCTCCTCGTGATATTTTTTCCTCGCCATGATTTTGCCTGAATCGTTTCCGGCTAAGCGGAGGCCTGCCGGTGGTTGGCGAGGCGCTCCTCCACCAGGCGCGTGCTGTCGCCCAGCGCGATGCTGAAAAAGATATCTGCCAGCATTTCCCTGCGCGTCACTTCGCGCAGGACGATTTCTTTCAGCTTGTTGCCAACCGGAATATAAAACAAATTCGCCAGGCCGACGCCATAAATTGTGGCGACAAACGCGACCGCGATACCGCCCCCCAGCTTGCTGGGATCGGTCAGGTTTTCCATGACGTGGATCAGCCCCAGCACCGCCCCCAAAATCCCTATCGTCGGCGAATAACCGCCCGCAGACTCCCAGACCTTGACCGCCTGCCTTTGCTCCATCTCATACAGTGAGATGTCGACGTCCAGTATGTCTTTCAGCCTGGCGGGATCGATACCGTCTATCACCAGCCTCAATCCCTTGGCAATAAATGGGTCCTTGGAAGCTTGCATGTAACGCTCCAGGCTCAAGAATCCTTCGCGGCGGGCAACGCTGCTCCAGACCATCGCATCCTGTATGGTTCTCTTCGTATTGTCTTCCGGCGCCGAGAATATCCACTTGAGCATCTTCACGCCGCGGATAAAGACCGGCATCCGGCTTTGCAACATCACTGCTCCGACCGTAGCGACGACCACGATCACGAACGCGGCCGGCTGGATCAGCGAAGACAGCCGACCGCCCTCCAGCACCTGGCCGAACAGTATGCCGACGACTACCAGCAAGAGCCCTATTAAACTAGACCAGTCCACGCTCTATCCCTTAAAGATGCCCGCAGCCGGGCCACGGCCTGACTATGGAGTTGCGATACCCGGGATTCGGACACTCCCATGACCGCGCCGATTTCCTTCAAATTCAGCTCCTGCTCGTAATACAAACCCATCAGCAGCTTCTCTCGCTCCGGTAAACCGTCGATTGCATGGATGATCGCATCGCGAAAATCGCCGTTCAACAGATCCTGCAAAGGATCGCCGGACTGGTCCGAGCAATAGTGGTCGAGAAAATGCTCCTTGGTGTCCGCATCGTGAAAATCTTCGTAGTACACCAGTTGATGCCCGCCGCTATCGCCCAGCATGTCCTGGTAATCACCGAGGGACAGTTTGAGCTGTTTGGCCACCTCGGTTTCCAGCGGAGGACGGCCGAGCTTTTGCTGCAACGCGTTCATCGCATTTTCTATCTTGCGCATATTCTGGCGCACGCCGCGCGGCAGCCAGTCGCTATTACGCAACTCGTCCAGCATGGCGCCCCGTATCCTCTGCACCGCATAGGTTTCAAACTGGGCGCCGTGATTGTCCTCATAGCGATTAATCGCATCGAGCAGCCCTATCATGCCTGCCTGCACCAAGTCATCCACCTCGACACTGGGGGGCAACCTGGCTTTTAACTGATAAGCAAGCCGCTTGACCAGTGGAGCGTGCTCCGTAAGTAAAAAATTTCTATCCGATTTTCCGCTGGCGGTGTACATATGTAATTACATTCCGAGACGAACACCTATCTCTGGCAATCCCTGCAAACTTAAAGTCGAACGGGCGGTCAGCGCTATCTGCTCTGCCAACTTGTAAAAAGCGAGCGATGCTCCGGCAAGCGGAAAGGCGTCGATGACCGACCGCCCCAAATGCGCTGCTTTTTTCATGTGCTCATCTTCCGGCACATATCCCACAAAATGCAAAGGCACGGCCAAGTATCTGCTGGCGGCCTGTGCCATATTGGTATAAACCAATTTTGCTTCTTTCTCTGTCGCTCCAGACACGAGAATTCCGTATGAGCGCCTGCCTATTCGACTATTAACACGCTTGATCAAGCCATAGGCTGTTTTAATTGTTGTTGGATTCGCTGATACCTGCATTACGACCTCACTTTCATCCAGGGATGCAAGGGGAAATGCGTCATTGATGTCAATCTCACTATCGACAATCACCAAGTCCGAGCGATTCACGGCGACGTCAAACACCCGCGACAGGCGCCGGGAATTCTCGGTCGGGACACTGGACGATACAGGGGCATATTTTGCAAGCATTGCCACAGATAGTCCAGAGGATACTATTTTAATCGCGTCTTGCATTGTACGCTGTTGTCTGGCAACGTCCAACAAGGTGTGCTCGGGATTTGCATTTAGCCACGCGCCGATGCTATTGGAGGATGCCCGGGCATCGACCATCAGGATATTCTTGCCCTGGCGCGCCAGGGAAACCCCGAGATTGGCCAGCATGCCGCTTTTCTCATCTTCCCTCAAGGCGGATAAAACGGTCACAACCCGTGGCTTGGGCCCCTCCAGCATGCGGCGCAGCCCCTCCGCCTGATCAAATCTAGCCAAAACTCACCTCCCGGTTATTCATACGGCCATTCATTGCGGCGGCGGTGGCCATCAACATCGGCAATTCTTCATCCTTATACATGAAGGATGCAGTCTCGCGCTTCAGCTTGAACGCCCTGTCGATCAGGTAATTCTTGTTTGCCACGTGCAGGTCTTCAGGAACGCGCTGGCCGCTGGCGACATAAAAGGTGCTCAGCTTTTGACGTATCATGATATCCAGCGCGCCGCCTATCGTTGCAGCCTCATCCAGCTTGGTCAGGATACAACCCGCCAGCCCGCTGCCCTGATACGCGCGCACCACCTCGCTCAAGGTCTCTCCGGTAGAGGTCGCATTCAGGCATAACAGGCGCTTGACGTCATTGCCGGCACCGGACAGCATGGCCGCTTGTTCGGTGACCATCTTGTCGCGCTGGCCTACGCCTACGGTGTCGATCAGCACCGTATGCTTGTTTTTGAGTTCGCTCAGCGCGATGCGCAAATCGCTCTCATCCTTGACCGCGTGGACCATCACGCCCAGTATTTTGCCGTAGATGCGCAATTGTTCGTAACCGCCGATACGATAGGCATCTGTCGTAATCAGCGCCAGCTTGGCCGGGCCATGGCGCATCACGCAACGCGCAGCCAGTTTGGCCGTAGTCGTGGTCTTGCCTACGCCTGTCGGCCCTACCAGCGCATATACGCCGCCTTTTTCCAATATTTCGTTTTCATTGCCTATCGTCGCCAGGTTATGCGCCAGGATGGCCTTGA
>DATHMC010000266.1:0-23603 GCA_035487495.1 Undibacterium sp. | reverse complement strand
TGTCGACTTGGAAAGCAGCCTGACCGGCGCCAATCCCACCGTGCTGGTCAAGGTGAACAATGAATTGGCGAATGACCTCGGCTTGTCGGTGCAGCAGATAGGTTCAGCCTTGCGCCCCTTTGTTGCCGGCGACACGCTGGGACAATGGCTGGCGCCGGACGGGCAGAATTATGAAATCAACGTGCAGTTGCCGAAGTCAGGCCGCCAGAAGATTTCTGACCTGGGTGAATTGTCGCTGGCCAGCGACAAGCTGGACGCCACAGGGAAACCGATCATGGTGCCGTTGCGCCAGGTCGTTCAGTTTATTCCCGGCACCAGCCCGCGCGTGATCAAGCGCCAGAACCTGGAACGGCGCGCCGCTATTTATGCGAACGTGGAGGGCCGGCCGGCCGGGGATGTCGGCGCGGACGTACAAAATCTGGTCAAGACCATAGAACTGCCGCCGGGATATCGTTTCGATGTGGGCGGCCAGACCAAGGATATGCAGGAGTCTTTCAGTTCGGCAATGGCGGCGCTGGGGATAGCGGTGATCTTCATCTACCTGATCCTGGCCTCGCAATTCGGCAGTTTCCTGCAGCCGCTGGCCATCATGACCTCTTTGCCGTTCTCGCTGATCGGGGTGCTGCTGGCCTTGCTGGTGACCGGGAGCACGCTGAACATTTTCTCCATCATCGGCTTCATCATGCTGATGGGCCTGGTGACCAAGAATGCGATCCTGCTGGTCGATTTTATCAACCAGTCGCAAAGGAAGGGCATGTCGCAGCACGATGCGATCATGGCGGCAGGGCAGGTGCGCCTGCGTCCCATCCTGATGACCACATTAGCCATGATTTTCGGCATGCTGCCGATGGCGATAGGCTTGAGCGACGGCGCGGAATCGCAGGCGCCGATGGGCCGGGCCGTGATAGGCGGGATCATTACGTCGACACTGCTGACCTTGCTGGTGGTGCCGATTGCCTACTCTTACATGGATAAATTGGGCTTGTGGGGTAAGAAATACTTCGGCGGCAAAACCCATGTTGCGCCCGTGGCTAATCCCGGTGCGGCGGCCAGCCATATCGAGGCCGATGCCGCTTGACGAAAGCAGGTGAATCAGTAAGAATCGCGGCCCGCTTAGTCGTTCTGCCGGGTTGCGATGAATGGGCGTTGGCAAAATTCAAACCATACATGACCCGGGGCCTGTTAGCAGGCCCCGGGTCATGTCGACAAGGTTTGGGGTGATGTACTCACGCTAAATCATGTGTACGCACGCACAAAAGCGCACTACCGGGCCCGGCTCCGTAGTGCGTTGTTTTTTTTGAGAGTGTTTACTCTAGATTTGCATGGAATTGTATTTTCCGCTATTCATCACTATTGTCAAATGACATACTACCGGATAAGTTTTAGAACGACTGTTCAATTACTTGCAAAAAATTTATCATAGGAGACAAAAGATGCGTCAATATACCCTTGCGCTGGGCCTGCTCTCAGCTGCTGTTTTGACCGCCTGCGGCGGCGGAGGCGGTACCCCAGGTCCAACAGTCGATACAAGCTTGGCGCGCGGCTCGCTGTTTGCGAATCCACCTAATCTGGTGCCGATTCCTCAGGCCGACGGGACTGCGGTCACGCAACTTGCTCCGGGAGTGTTTGCTGCGATGCTGGAAGCGAAGCAACCTGGCATCACCCAGGTTACCGGCGTACCAAAATGCGCGATCACCACTTACTACATGAAATACGGTACGGTGGGCGGCGCGAATGAAACGACCAGTGCTACCGGCGCCATCATGGTGCCGTCAGGCTCGGATCCAGCATGTAGCGGCCCGCGTCCGGTTGTGCTGTATGCACACGGCACCACGGTTGAGAAATCATTCAACATGGCCAATCTGCGCGATAACGCCGAATCATCCCTGGTCGCTGCCATGTATGCGGCACAAGGTTTCATTGTCGTGGCCCCCAACTATGCCGGCTATGACGTTTCTCCATTGAGCTATACGCCGTATCTGAATGCGGAGCAATCTGCCAACGATATGGTGGATTCGTTGCGCGCGGCGCGCAAGGCATTCGCGACCATCGGTGCATCGGATTCGGGCAAACTGGTGGTGGCCGGCTATTCCCAGGGCGGCCACGTAGCGATGGCAACTCAGCGTGCGATGCAGACGACCTACGCCAGCGAATTTAAAGTCTCGGCGCTGGCCGGCATGTCAGGCCCTTATGCCATGGCGCTGTTGGGCGACACGGTATTTGGCGGCGCTCCCAATGCAGGCGGTACGGTGTTCCTGCCTTTGATCGCTACCAGCTGGCAGAAATCCTACGGCGGCTTGTACAATAGCCCCAGCGATGTGTATGAGGCCCAATACGCAACCGGCATAGAAACCCTGATGCCAGGCCCGCTGACATTTACCCAATTGTTTACTACCGGTAAATTGCCGCAGACCGCATTGTTTGCCAAGGACTCGCTGCCGGGCCCTGTTTCTCCTGCGTTCGCCGTGTTTTTTGGCAATGGCAACCTGATCAAGACCAGTTTCCGCAATGCCTATGTGGCAGACATGCTAGCGAACCCTTGCGGCGTAAATCCTGCAGATCCTTTGAACTGCACGCCGGCCAGCGGCTTCCGTAAAGCCGGCCTGAAGAACGATCTGCGCAATTATGTGCCTAATGTCCCTGTCATGCTGTGCGGCGGCAATGCCGACCCGACGGTGTTTTTCGCTAGCACCGTGGCCACAGCCGGCTACTTTACGGCTAAAGGGCTGCCGGCAGCTGCGCTGACAGTACTCGACGTGGATTCCAGCCCGACAGGCGCAACGGATCCGTTTGCGGCAGCCAAGGTCGGCTTTGCGCAAGCAAAAGCCGGCGCGATCGCAGCGGCGGTCGCGGCCAACCAGGATCCTGTTACAGCCGTTGCAGGCGCCTATCATGGCACCCTGGTACCACCGTTCTGCAATGCAGCGGCGCGTGGATTCTTCCAGCAAGTTTTGGCTCACTAAGGCGAGGATAATAGATCATGAAAAAAACACAAATCGCTATTGGCGCCGTGCTGACATTGGCTTCCATGTCTGCCCTGGCTGACGAGAATTTCCCCAATACCGTTCGCATCGGCTATGCACATATCGCCGTTCACTCGGACTCGCCTAACCTGACCAGCAATGGCCCGGATTTCCTGACGCCGCAACCGGCGGGCATCAAGGTCGACAATGCCAACACGGTCTACGTCGGCTATACCCGCAGGCTGACTGCAAATGTGGATTTTGACCTGGCGCTGGGCGTCCCGCCTGAACATGACAACCGTGGCACAGGCACGCTGGCGCCATTCGGCGTTACCGCCAAGGTCAAGCAAAGGGCGCCGACTGTATTCATCAATTACAATTTTGGTGACGAGTCGAATGCCTTCCGCCCTTTCTTCGGCCTGGGCTTGAATTACACCCAGTTCTATGATGCCAGATCGACCGCTTCGGGCGACTTGGCTGCCGGCGGCCCGACCAAGATTTCGCTGGGCGATTCTGCAGGCTGGGCGGCACAGATCGGCGTCAAATACAACCTGACGAACCGCTGGTTCCTCATGGCCAATATTGCGACCGCAGACGTTAAATCTCCATTGACGGCGACAACCGGTAGCATAGAACGCAAGACCATCATCAACTTCAGGCCTGTTGTCTACATTGTGACAGCGGGTTATGCGTTCTAAGAACCAGATGGAAGGATAGGGCCGGCTGTATTCCAGCGGTCATTGAAACAGGGGGCGGAGCATTTTCCGCCCCCTGTTTTTTTATGCGCGATGCAAAAAATTTCAGCCGTATTTATCTCTCTATTTCGTCGTGTGCCATTTGTCTTGCATATGCCGCACAGACTCGGCGATCAGTTCCGTCAAGATGTTCAGGTCCACATCAGATAATTTTTTCAGATACAGGCAGGACTTGCCCGTCTTGAACTTTCCCAGCTGCGCCATCAATGCCTCGTACCGCTGGAAGCCGGGCATGATATACAGGGTCAGGTCATTTTTTCTCGGCGAGAAACCTATAAGCGGCCATTCGCCCTCTCTTCCGCTCTCATATTTGTAGCGGTAGCGGCCGAAACCGACGATGCCGGTGCCCCACATGATGGGCTCTGCACCAGTCGCCGCTTGCATCAGTGCGGCAATTTTCATGCAGTCGTTGCGGCGGCCCTCGTCGGCAAGCCGGGACAGGAATTCTGCTACCGGTTCTTGCGTGGGTTGGGTTTTTGGTTCTGCCATATAAGTTCCTGTGCGCCCTAGTTCCCCAGCAAGCCTTTGAGCCTGTCCTGCAATTTGCTCTTTAATTCCTGCTTTTTCTCTTCCAGCACCGGTTTAGCTTTGTCAGCGATGACGGATTTCAGTGCATCGCTGGCGATGCCATTCCATTGTATGTTGTAGCCGAGCGCCGTCAGCGGGCCGCTGATGCGTACCGGGATGGTAATGTTTTTCAGTTGCGCCAAGTCCGCGCCGCCCTGGCCGGCGGCCGTATTCACGACGGTGACATTGGCGGTATAGTCTAGGCTGCCATTGACGGCATTCAGCGTGCCGCTGCCGCCTACCCTGAGGAAAGGGGATTTGAGCGCAAGGTCGTCGCTTTTCCCTATGCCGTTATGAAAATGCAACGATGCGGTAAACGAGGAGAAGTCGGTTTTTTCCGCCGTATCCGCTGTTTGTTGCTGATCTGTTTTATTCAGGATCTTGCTCTTGAAATCGCGCAGCGACTTGGCCAGGTTGATACCCTTGACGGCGCCATCATGTAATTCCGTGCTGACGTCGCCATCCAGCGCCTGCTTCATCGCAGCGATGCTGGTACCTGCGGTGTTCAGGTTCAGCGCCAGCTTGCCGCGCCCCGCCAGGATGTCGTGATCCAGCGCGTCCTTCAACAAAGGGTTGACATTGATATCGGTCAGCGTAGCCCGCAGCGCAAAGCTATTGTTATTGGCATTGATGGTGGCGCCTCCTGCGAGCGCACCCTGGTACAGCTTGGCCGACAGCGGCGCCATGTCCAGTTTGCCTTGATCCGTTTTTATCGGCATTGCCAGGTCGGTGAGCTTGAGTTTTTTCACCTGCAACTGGCCTATCTGTATGCTGCCGTTCAACTGCAACTTTTTCAGTGCCGACAAATCCAGTGGCTTTTCCGCAGCCGCAGGGGCAGAATTTTGCGGTCCCGGTTTATGCGCAGCGGCGGGCGCCGGCGGTGCCAGGTAGCGGTCCAGGTTCAGTTTATCTATCGCCAGCTCAAACTGCGCGCCGGGATTGGCGAACTGCGCGACGGCAAAACTGCCCCGGACCGTGCTTTCGTCAAACCGGGTTTGCAGGCTGCCGGCCAGCGTTTGTTTTTTGAGATCGACGTCCAGCTTGGCGTGGATCGGCAGTTTCACCGTTTTTTGCGGCATGGCGGGATCATCCACTTGCAGGTTGGCGCTGATATCCGGCAGGCTGAAGTACTTTTGTCCGGGCTGGGCATGGACCGATGTTTCTATCTTGCCGGAGATGACCCTGGTGCCTTCCTTGCTGTTGAGGTCCAATAACAGCTTGCTTATCGTCAATGTCTTGGCAGAGCCGCTGACGCCACTCAACTGATAGCCGACATCCAGCTCTTTTGTCCCGCTTAGCTTGAAGTTGCCTTTGACCGTGTCGCCGCTGGCATTGTTTTGCTCAATGGCCAGTTTGGGTGCTTCCAGGTTCAACTCGGCATTATCCCGTCCAAAAGGAGCTTTGGCGGTAAGAGCCAAGCCGTCTACGGCAAGGGCGAGATTCTTCCGATTGAACTTGATATCATTGGCTTTGGCGACGATATCAAAGGCCTTGCCGGCGTTTTTATCCAGGCTGCCCTTCGCAAGCAGGTCCAGGTTCCTGGCTTCCAGTAAGCCCGCATCCAGGTCAAAAAGCAATCCGGTTTGCGCCGTGATTTTGCCCTGCATGGACGGCTGCTGAAAATCCACTTCTGTGGAAAATTTCATTTCGGTAACGACTTTGTCGGCAATCCTGCCGCTGCTGAAATCGAGTTTATTCAGACTGCCGGTGTAGTGGTTGACCGTATCGTTGATATGGATGCTGGCCCCGGTCAGGGCAATGCCTTTGATATCGAACTTCACGGCGTCGTTGCCGGTTTCTTCCTTGCTGAGCAGATCGTCTGCATTGCTTTCTTCTTCCGTGTGCCGCTCCAGCGTCAAGTCCAGTCCATCTATCGTAATGCTGTCCAGCAGTATTTCTTTTTTTAGCAGCGGTAGCAGCGCCAGCGAAATATGGGCGGATTTTAACGTGGCAAAATTGGCGTCGCTGGCGTGCGCAGACAGGCTGGTTTTCCCGAGATCGACACCCAGGCTGGGGAATACGCTGAGCTTGATCTGCCCGTCTATGCTGAGCGTGCGTTGTTTCTTGTCCTTGACCAGTTGGACGATCTGGCTTTTGAATTGATTGGCGTCAAAGCCGAATGCAAGATAACCGAGCAACGCACCGAACAGCAGGGCGATCAGCAACAGCGAGAGGCCGATGATCTTGACGAGTTTGTTCATATCCCGGGGCCAGGTTGTAAGAACCGGTTGACGCCTGTAGATACTACCGCGAAATGATAGGCATGCGCAGTTTAAGATCAAGGCGCAGGGCAGCCATCATACAGGCACGCATGAGATGAACTTTAGCATAAGCCGGTCGAACCGGATGCTTCAGATGGCTACCTGGTTGCGGCCCGCTTCCTTGGCGCGATACAGCGCCGCATCTGCCGCGGCGACCAGGGTTTTGCCGTCCTGCCCCTCGGTCAGCGTCGCCAGGCCAAACGAAGCGGTGATATGCGGCAACGGCTTTTGCATGTCCGGGAAGACGCGGGTTTTGCGCAGGCGCGTGCACAGTCTTTCGGCGACGATCAGCGCCGATTGCTGATTGGTATTCGGCAGTATGACCATCATCTCTTCACCACCGTAGCGGGCGGCAAAGTCGCTGGGGCGCAAGCCTGCATTCAGTACTTTTGCGGCACTCTGCAGCGCGTCGTCTCCCAGCAGGTGGCCATGCTCGTCGTTGAAGCGCTTGAAATGATCGAGGTCGACCATGATGATGCTGATCGGGGTGGCCGAGGCAAGCGCGCTGTCGATCAGGCCGGGTAATTGATTGTTCAGCCATGCGCGGTTATGCAGGCCGGTCAGGCCGTCTATCATCGACATCTGCCGGTAGAACTCGCCTACTTTCTGCCGGTTGCGGATTTGCGCGTTGGCTGCGCGAATACGGAAGGAAAGCAGTTGCAACAGGTTGCGGGCGACGCCGTTCGACTCATCGATCAGGCGCCACATGGTTTCCGCTTCTATCACCAGCAATTCGCTGTCGGAGATCGCCGCAATGGTCGCTGAATGAATTTCTTCGTCCAGCACAGAGATTTCTCCTACGCACTCGCCGGGCAGGTACTGGGTGATTGCGTTCTCAAGCAGATTGGTGTTGTCCAGCCCAAGTTCCATCTTGGTAATGCCCAGCGCGCCCTTGAGCACGATATACAGGCGGGCGCCGGAACTATGCACGTCGAGCACAACCTGACCGGCCCTGGCTGTGACGACTTCACACTGGCTGATGATGTTGCCGATGACTGCGAGGTTATCTTCTGAGATATCGCGGAATAGATGGATGCTGCTGAGTTTGTAGTCAGTGTTGCCAAAGTGCATCAAGTGTTCCAAAGTAGCCTCTTCCACTACAAATTTAAATTATTACTTGTTACTTACTATATCCAAAGCCCAGTATGAAGCACAGGGCTTTTTGCCTATATGCATCAATTCATACCGGATTTGACAATGCTTAACATCTGGCCCTTTACAGCACGATCTGATTCAGTGCGTCAAAGCGCATCTCCGTTTCCCGGAAAATGGCATGGTAATCCATCTCGCCCAGTGCCAGTGTATTCCATGCAGTCTCCGCCACGATAGGCATCAGGTCATCCTCCAGCTTGGCCAGGTCCAGCGCATGGACTATTGCATCGGCAATATGAACGATGGCGGCGACGGGATTCAAACCGCCCATACCCGGCTCCGTATAGCCGCGTATGGCATCCTGTATTGCCTCAGAGAAATTCCACTGTACTGCCAGCGCCAGTCCGGCCTGTACATGGTCCACCCCCAGCACGATTCTTTCTGCTTGCAGTAAATGACAATCATGCTGCCGGCGATAGTCGAGCACTTCCTGGTACTGATCCGGAAAGCGGGTGACTAGCACCAGCCTGCCTATCGCATGCAGTAAGCCTGCGGTAAAGGCAAAATCGTGCTTCATGTGCAAGGTGCGCGAAATCAGCTCGGCACACACGGCGGTAGCGATGCTCTGCTGCCAGAAAGCCTTGAAATTAAAGCCCTGGCAGCGGGACACCGGAAAACTGGTGGTCAGGATGGTCATCCGTATCAGGTTCTTGACGTTCTTGACGCCCAGCATGGCCACTGCCTGCTGCAGCGTCACAACCTTGGAGTTGGATCCGAAATAGGAGGAATTTGCCAGGCGCAAGGTCTTCGCCGCCAGCGACTGGTCCATGGAGACCTTTTCGGCGATCTTGTCCAGGCTGAGGTCGTCGTCGTCCAGATTGCTCAACATTTCCCCGGCGACGGCAGGCAAAGTAGGCAAGTCCCTGATCTGCGCGATGACTTCGTCCAGCGATATCTGGTATTGCCGGTCGCTTGGGGGCTGCGTCATTCGGCCTCCGCTCGACGATAGTTGTGCACATATTCCTGCAGTGTGCTGGTAGGCGCTTCGTACGGCCCCTGCCGGAACAGGAGGGCCAGGCGCTCCAGTTTCTTCTGGTAGTCCATGGTTTGGTCTTGCTCGGACAAGCCTTCCTGGGCTATCGATAATTGTTGCACCGCGTGCTGAGCCAGGGATTTCAGCATGCCCGCTGTCAGCGTTGCGCCTGCCGGCAGCAGCACGTGGCCCTGCTTATCCAGCAAGTCATCTGCCAGCGTCATGCCGGGGCTTACCTTGGAGAGTGGCAAATAGCGGTGCCGGTTTGTCATGGTTGTCTCTGTGTTGTCTTTGATCAACAGTGTATAAATAACAGTGTAATAAAAGTTTGCCCCGATTGTACGGCTTTTTCGGGAATTCCCTGTATATACATGTTGCTTAGTGTTATTTTTGCCAACAAGGCATGGAATTTTTCCTGCTATATACTGCTTGATTGAATTTAACGTCGACGCCTTTGCCGCGGAGCCCCCCTCAAAATATGATCTCCATCGCCCAAGTCGCGCATAACCGTCCGCGCCTGATGTTTACCTTTCTGCTGGGTCTTGTTATTGTTTTCATCACTCCTGCCGGATGGGCATGGGTATCCCGGGCCTTGGTAGGCTGGAATGTGGCGGTCTGGTCCTATCTTGCGCTGGTCGCATGGCTGATGAGCTGCACCAATCACGAGAGTGTGCGCCAGATCGCGGAGAGGGAAGACGAGAGCGCGTTTGCGGTGCTGGTCATACTTTCGACGGCGGCCACGATCAGCCTGGTAGCCATTATTTATGAACTGGCCCAGTTGAAGGGACTGCCGGCAGATGTGCGCCTGATGAAATACCTGTTCACCGGCGTGACGGTGCTGGGCTCGTGGTGCCTGCTGGCGATTATTTTTACCCTACACTATGCGCTGCTGTACTACCGCTCGCCCGAAGAGTCCCGGGCACTGCGTTTCCCAGACGACCAAGTCCAGCCGGACTACTGGGATTTCCTGTATTTTTCTTTCACGATAGCCGTCGCGGTGCAAACCTCCGACGTCGCGGTGATGTCGCGTCAGATGCGCAAGACCGTGCTGGCGCAATCGGTATTGGGCTTCCTGTTCAATACCGCGATACTGGGGTTCTCGATCAATATTGCCGCCGGCCTGGTCGCCTAGGCCGGACCCTGCAGGAGCTGGCGGTTTTGTAAGCAGGCCCGGAGCCGCGGCTCCGGAAGGCGAGGAAACTGCGGCCGCAGGTATGAAAGGAATATATACGCTGCCCCGCAAAATTCATACGATAGGGTCGCTATTTCATGTTACAAAGCTAGCACTTTGATCACACTCTTTCGGCGACATGGTACTCAATTACATCTGGACGGCATTTTTTCTGGTCGGTTTTGTTGCCGCTCTGGGACAGTGGATTTTTCTCGGCGACGTCGAGGTGTTCAAGCGCATCATAGACGGCACCTTTGATTCCGCCAGGATAGGCGTGATGGAAATCGCGCTGCCGCTGGCGGGTGTGATGACGCTGTGGCTGGGCATCATGAATATAGGTGAGAAGGCCGGGGCGATCAATCTGCTGGCAAAGATCATCGCGCCGTTTTTTTCCAGGATATTTCCCGAAGTACCCAAGGACCATCCCGCTACCGGCCATATGGTGATGAATTTTTCCGCCAATCTGCTGGGGCTGGACAATGCGGCGACCCCGTTTGGCCTGAAAGCGATGGAGAGCTTGCAAAGCCTGAATCCGAACAAGGAGGAGGCAACCAATGCACAGATCATGTTCCTGGTATTGCACACTTCCGGACTGACGCTGATTCCGTTGGCGATTATGGCGCAAAGAGCAGTACTGGGCGCGCGCGACCCTTCCGACGTTTTCATTCCTTGCATGATAGCGACCTATGTTGCAACGCTGGTCGGCATGGTTGCGGTGGCAATCAAGCAGCGCATCAATCTGTTCAACGGTGTGGTACTCGGTTGGCTAGGCGGCATTACGGCAATCATCGTCGGCATGGTCTGGTATCTGAGCCAGTATATGACCCGTTCCGAGATAGAAATATTCTCCAAGGTCAGCAGCAACCTGGTCCTGTTTTCCATCATCGTCGCCTTCATCACCGGCGCGATGCGCAAGAAGGTGAACGTGTATGAGGCCTTCATTGAAGGCGCCAAAGGCGGCATACAAACCTCGCTGACGATCATTCCCTATCTGGTGGGCATGCTGGTGGCCATCGGCGTCCTGCGCAATTCCGGTGTGCTGGGCTTTATCGTGTCCGGTTTCAATTGGGCGTTCACTCACATGGGCATCAATACCGATTTCACGCCGGCCCTGCCGACCGCACTGATGAAGCCGCTCAGCGGCAGTGGCTCCAAGGCCATGATGGTCGATGCGATGAAGAACTACGGCGTGGACTCGTTTGTCGGCCGTTTGGCCTGCATTTTCCAGGGTTCTGCCGATACGACTTTTTACATCGTCGCGCTGTATTTCGGTTCGGTCGGCATCAAGAAGACCCGCTATGCGATTTCCTTTGGCCTGCTGGCCGATTTGGCCGGCGTGGTTGCGGCGATTTTTGTTGCCTACTTATTCTTTCATTAGTATTTAATCTTTCGTTCAGCGCTTAGTCCGCAAGCTCGAAGCTGCCTATATATCTCGCCCTCGGCCGTATCAGGCGGCCGTCGGCAACCTGTTCCATCGCATGCGCGATCCAGCCCGCCGAACGTCCCAGTGCAAACAAGACTTGTCCGGCGGACCTGGGCCAGCCGCATGCCAGTTCCAGGGCCGCCAGGCCAAAGTCCACATTCGGAAATTGTCCGGTCACCTGTTGCCCCGCATCGGCAATCGCCAGTATGGTACGGGCCTTGTCCTGTGTTGCGAACCGGGGCAGCATCTGCAGCAATAGTTTGCCGCGCGGATCGCCTTGCGGATACAGGGGATGGCCGAAGCCGGCCAGCAAGTGGCCATAGCCCGTCGGACGCCCTGCGTGTTGCAGACGCTCCGCTAAAAATCTCGGTAGTTCGTCCTGTTCCAGCGCCGCATCCAGCAAAGCCCTGACGCGCAGGCTCTCGCCGCCGTGGCGCGGGCCGGACAGCGCCGCCAGACCGGCAGTGACCGCCGCATACAGATGGGCGCCGGTCGATGCGACGCAGCGTACCGTAAAGGTGGACGCATTCAGCTCGTGATCGGCGCACAGGACCATCGCCGCGCGCAACAGGTCGGCGGCTTGCTCATCGACGTTCCACGCTTGGGCTATGCGCAGATGCAAAGGTGTGTCGCTGATGGCTCCGCCGACCAGCGCGGCAGCCAGTACCTGCATCAATCTGGCGCCGGCGCGCAACATGCCTGCTTCGGTGCGGTCCCAGGTATGCCGCAGATGCGGCGCGATCGCCGGCAGCAGCGACATCGCCCTGTCCAGCGGCGGCAGCTTCGCCAACGGGGTTTGCAAGCTGCGCCACAGCCTGGCCGACACATCTTGCTGCTCGGCGCCGCCGTGGCCGAACAAATTCTCGCCCTCATGCTCCCATAGTAACTGGGCGACCTGTTCCAGCGTTGCCGTTTGCGCGAGTGCGATCGCATCGTGCCCCCGGTAGTGCAGCTTGCCGTCCGCAATCAAGGTAATGAGCGACTCCAGCACAGGCACGCCCCAGTCTATCGCGTGCTCCGCCGTCCGGCCGGCGCGCCGGCTATCGGTGTTGCGGGCCGCCAGGCGCAATACTTCGTCATGCAGGTAGCGTTTGCTGCGCGCGCCTTCATCAGAAATCGAGTGCAGCATGCCGCGGCTGACATAGGCGTACAGTGTGGGCAGGCTGATGCCGAGCAGGCTGGCGGCTTCGGCTGCGGACAGGGTTTTTTTCATCTTTATCAGCAAATAGAAATATTTATATTGATCGATGTAATCAATATTGACGGTAGGTCGATGCAGTCAATAGACTAACGCATATCTTGCTTAGTGCAGCAATCTTAGTGAAGCAATCTTAGTGAAGCAATCTTAGTGAAGCAATTTGAGGGAGGCAATATGGACGCAACTATCGACGCAAGCGCTGCTCTGCATACTTTCTGGCAACTCGCCAATGGCGATCCTGCCGCGCTTGATGCAGTCGCCTTCACCGACACGGCGACGCAGTTGCCGTCAGTGTTCCAGGTGGGCACTCTGGCGGCCGCGAGTATTGCCGCCCAGGCGCTGGCCGCAGCGGAAATCTGGCGTTTGCGGACTGGACAGCGCCAGCAAATCAAGGTGTCCATGCGCAAAGCGCTGACGATGTTTCGCAGTGAGCGCTATCTGACGGTGGACGGCAAACCGCCGGCGGACATACGCAGCCCGCTGACCGGCTACTTTCAGGCCGGCGACGGTCGCTGGATACAATTGCACACGAATTTTCCGCACCACCGGGACGGCGTGCTGCGCGTACTGCAGTGCGAAAATACCCTCGACGCGGTAGTGGCAGCCATCAAGACATGGAATGCCGCCGAACTGGATGCCCGGTTGGCGGACGAGGGCATGTGTGCTGCGTTGATCCGCAGTCCGCAGGAGTGGCGGGCCCATCCGCAGGCGGCGGCAATTGCCGGTTTGCCCTTGCTTGAAATAATGCGCATAGGAGACGCTGCCGCCGAGCCGGTAAGCAAGGCAGGCGCATCGCGTCCTCTTTCCGGCGTGCGGGTACTCGATTTGTCGCGCGTGATTGCCGCGCCGGTGGCAGCCCGCACGCTGGCGCAGCATGGCGCCGATGTGCTGGCGATCGGCGCCGCGCACCTGCCCAATATCGCGCCGCTGGTGATCGATACCGGGCGCGGCAAGCGCTCGGCGCTGCTCGACCTGCGCAATGGACAGGACAAGGATCGCTTGCTGAAGCTGATCAAGGACGCCGACATCTTTTTGCAGGCATATCGGCCCGGCGCCGTTGCCGGCCTGGGATTTTCACCCGAAGAGCTGTGTCGGCGACGGCCCGGCCTGATCCAGGTCAGCCTGTCGGCCTACAGCCATGTCGGCCCCTGGGCCGGCAGGCGCGGCTTCGACAGCCTGGTGCAATCCGCCACTGGGATCGCCGATGAAGAGGGCAAGGCAGCCGGTTTGGCCGAACCTGGAAAATTGCCTTGCCAGGCGCTGGACCATGCGACCGGCTACCTGGCCGCGTTCGGTGCGATGATGGCCTTGCAACGCAGGGCGGAAGAGGGCGGCAGCTGGCTGGTGAGGGTGTCGCTGGCGCAGACGGGCCACTGGCTGCAAAGCCAGCCGCGCCTTTCGCCTGCGCAGGAAACGGCGGAGCTGACGCCGCAGGAAATTGCCGCTTCGCTGCAAGTCATGGATTCCCAATTCGGCAAGCTTAGCGCGGTCGCGCCGGTAGAGCAGATGTCCATGACGGCTCCGATGTTTGACAAACCTCCGGTACCTCTGGGCACCCACAGCGCGGCCTGGTGAGAGGTCGGCCTTGGCCCCAGGCTGCATTCCTGACAAGTGGACAGTTGCTTTTGAGTTGCGTAGACTGCACTGCTTGTCTAGTCGCGTTGGGGAGTCGCTATGCCGTTTTTGGGAATTGGCCTGCATGTATTAATTGCCATTTTTTTTGCAGTGCACGTGGTGCGTAGCCGGGGGCAGTTGTACTGGCTGTTTATCCTGTTTTCTTTCCCGCTGCTTGGCAGCCTGGTGTATTTCCTGGTGATCTATCTTCCGCAATCCCGATTGGACAGGGGGTTGCGCCAGGCCACCGCGATAGCGATCAAGAGCCTGGATCCGGGCCGCGAGTTGCGTGATGCGCAAGCGGCATTCGACCTGACGCCGACTGCGCAAAATCAGATGCGTATCGCGTATGCGCTGCTGGAGGCGGGGGAGCCCCAGCAGGCCGCGCAACAATTTGACCTGTGTTTGCAAGGGCCGTTTGCCAAGGATGCGGAAATCCGCTTCGGTGCGGCCAGGGCCAAGATGTTGAGCAACCAGGCATCGGCGGCATCTGCCTTGCTGGCAAAAATACATCAAGATACCCCGACTTTTCGTCCTGAAGATGTGGCGTTGCTGACCGCGCATGCGCTGGCGGCTGAAGGCCGGAACGACGAAGCCCGGCAAGCCTATTCCGCCGCCGTGGAGAGATTCGGCAGCGTGGCGTGTCGTGCCGAATTTGCAATCTGGTCCGTCAGTGTCGGCGATTTGCCGACCGCACAAAGATTGTCCGCGGAACTGGAGCATGTGCATAAACACATGACCAAACACGCGCGCTCCCTGCATCAACCGCTATTCAAGCGATTGCAATCTGCGTTGAGCGACCGGTCAGGCATGAAATAATGTCGCGGCTATTGAAATTTTTTCCATGAACACGCATGGAATTTGACCAATCGGACAGAGGGTACAGGACAATATGCCGACAACGGATAGCCAGGCGCTGGAACAAGAGTGGACCACGCTGCAAAACAATATCGAGCAGTACGAAAAGACGGCCTTGCTGATCAAGCTGGTCACCGTCGTATTATTTACCGTCGCACTGGTCATGGGCCTGAACATGCTGCTGACGGCGGCGCTGGTGCTGATTTTGTGGTTGCAGGAAGCCATCTTCCGGACTTCCCAGTCTCGCCTCGGCCAGCGCATTGTGCGCATAGAGGGCCTGTTCAAGCGCGGGATATCTGTGGAAGGCATGGCTTTCCAATTGCATTCCGAATGGCTGGCTTCCAGGAAGGACACGTCCGGGCTGCTGCTTGAATACTTCAACAGTGCGCTCAGGCCTACAGTCGCCTTCCCCTATCCCGTCCTGCTGTTGATTGACCTGGCGATCTGCCTGCAGGGCGGTTAGTATCCTGCCTGGCAAGTTCACCGCATAAAAGAGGGCGGAAGTTGTGCCGGACACCGCGCCAAACAATACTCGCGCGTGAGCCGGCGGCAGCGGAACTCGTTCCGCCCGACCTGCACAACGGTGAAACACCGGGACAGGGAGCAATGAAGTTCACCTGGCGGCTGCGCTTCTATACCCTATTAAGAGTTTGCAGGCCCTATGCAGCCTGTTGAATAATGCGGTGCTGCCACCAGCGCGCCTTGTCGGCCAGTTGGCCGATGTGCAGCGTGGTCAATTCCCGCTCCCGCATCAGGCACTTGCCGGCTACCCACACGTGGCTGACCTGTTCGCGGCCTGCCGCGTAGACTATCTGTGAAACCGGATCAAACAGCGGCAGGGTTTCTATTGCCGATAAATTGATGGCGATCACGTCTGCCTGCTTGCCTTCCACCAGGCTGCCTGTGCTGTCGCCCTTGCCCAGCGCCTTTGCACCCGCCAACGTCGCCATTTCCAGCGCAGCCGCCGCGTTCAGCGAGGCGGGATTGCCAGATTCTGCCTTGGCCAGCAATGCCGCCATGCGCAGGTCGCCCAGCAGGTCTATCTTATTGTTGCTGGCGGCGCCGTCAGTGCCTATGCCTACGTTGACGCCTGCCGCCTGCATTGCGCTGATCCTGGCAAAGCCGGATACAAGTTTCAGGTTGCTGGCTGGATTGTGCGCCACATGCACGCCCTGTCTGGCCAGTAGCGCCAGTTCTTCATCATTGGTGTGGACCACATGCGCGGCAATCAGTTGCGGCGTCAGCAGGCCCAGTTCATGCAGGCGCTGCAGCGGGCGCTTGCCGTATTGCTTCAGGCTGCTTTCTATTTCTTCGCCGGTTTCGTGGATATGGCAATGGATGCCGATCTGGTGCTGCTCTGCAAGTCGGATGATCTTGCTGAAAGTTTCATCATTCACCGTATAAGGGGCGTGCGGCGCCAGCCGGAAATCCACGCCTTTCTGACCGATGAATGCCTGATGGGCCGCCATCGACTTGCTGATGTATTCGTCGGCGTTGCCGGCATACCCGGTGGGGAATTCCAGGATGCTGCAGCCGACCACAGTGCGCATACCGCTTGCCAGTCCGGCCCGCGCCACCGCTTCGTGGTGGAAGTACATGTCGTTCACGGTGGTGGTGCCGCCGCGTATCATCTCGGCCATCGCGTGCACGGTGCCGTCGTACACGAATTCATCCGATACATGTTTCTTTTCTGCGGGCCAGATATGGTGGTTCAGCCAGTCCATCAGCGCCAGATCGTCCGCCAGGCCGCGCAACAGGCTCATCGCCGAATGAGCATGCAGGTTGACGAAGCCGGGCAGCAGCGCATGATCCGGCAGTTCGATATGGCTCGCATCGGGGTATTGCAGGCGCGCTTGTTCGCTGGGGAGTACGGCTTGTATCGTGTCGCCGTTTATCACCAGCGTGTGGTTTTGCAGGACGGTGGCGCGTGGTTCAACGGGGATCAGCCATTTGGGGTGGAGGCAGCTTATTCGGGACATTGATTGCTCTTGAATTTCAATGCGCAATTATAGCCGCCACGCCCATGTTGCGCATGCAGACGAGCCCATCTGCATGCCGGTTTTGCTACGAATCGGTGTCAGAACAGGAAGTAGCGCTGCGTCATCGGCAACACCTTGGCCGGCTCGCAGACCAGCAATTCGCCGTCGGCCCTGACTTCATAGGTCTCGGAGTCTACTTCCATCCTGGGTGTCAGGCCGTTGTGGATCATGTCCTTCTTGCGAATATGGCGGGTATTCTTGACCGGGATCAGGGTCTTGCTCAGGTTAAGTTGCTCGGCCAGGCCCGCATCGTAGGCCGCTTGGGAAACAAAGGTGAAGGATTTTTTCAGGCCGCCACCGAAGGCGCCGAACATCATCCGGTAGTGTACCGGTTGCGGCGTCGGTATCGACGCATTCGGGTCGCCCATCTGCGCCGCCGCGATCATGCCGCCTTTCAGTATCATCGAAGGCTTGACGCCGAAGAAGGCCGGTTTCCACAGCACGATATCGGCGATCTTGCCGACCTCCAGCGAGCCCACCGCGTGGGCGATGCCGTGCGTGATCGCCGGATTGATCGTGTATTTGGCGATATAGCGCTTGGCGCGGAAGTTATCGTTGCGGCTATTGTCTTCCGGCAGCGCGCCGCGCTGGCTTTTCATCTTGTCGGCAGTTTGCCAGGTGCGCATGATGACTTCGCCGACGCGGCCCATCGCCTGCGAGTCGGACGACATCATAGAGATCGCGCCCAGGTCATGCAGGATGTCTTCCGCGGCGATGGTCTCGCGGCGTATGCGCGATTCGGCAAAGGCGATGTCTTCTGCAATGGCCGAGTCCAGGTGGTGGCAGACCATCAGCATATCCAGGTGCTCGTCCAGCGTATTGACGGTATAGGGGCGAGTGGGATTGGTGGAGGACGGCAGCACATTGGATTGACCGACCGCGGCGATGATGTCCGGCGCATGGCCGCCGCCCGCACCTTCGGTATGGAAGGTGTGGATGGTCCTGTCCTTGAAGGCCGCCAGCGTATGTTCCAGGAAGCCGCCTTCGTTCAGCGTGTCGCTGTGGATGGCGACCTGCACGTCCATCTCGTCGGCAACGCTGAGGCAATTGTCGATCGCCGCCGGCGTCGAGCCCCAGTCTTCGTGCAGTTTCAGGCCGATTGCGCCGGCGCGCACCTGTTCCTGCAAAGGCAGCGGCAGGCTGACATTGCCTTTGCCGAGGAAGCCAAGGTTCATGGCAAAAGCGTCCGCCGCCATGATCATCGAATGGAGATGCCAGGGGCCGGGCGTGCAGGTGGTGGCGGAGGTGCCGGCGGCGGGCCCGGTACCGCCGCCCAGCATGGTCGTGACGCCGCTCATCAGCGCTTCTTCTATCTGCTGCGGACAGATGAAGTGGATATGCGAATCGACGCCGCCGGCGGTGACTATCATGCCTTCGCCGGCGATGATCTCGGTGGCGCCGCCTATCGCCATATCCACATGGGACTGGATGTCGGGATTGCCGGCCTTGCCGATTTTGGCGATCAGGCCGTTCTTCAGGCCGATATCGGCCTTGACGATACCCCAGTGATCCAGGATCACGGCATTGGTAATCACGGTGTCCATCACGTCGGCGTGCGGTCTCTGCGATTGCCCCATGCCGTCGCGAATCACCTTGCCGCCGCCGAACTTCACTTCCTCGCCATAGATCGCATAGTCTTTTTCAATTTCTATGAACAGGCCGGTATCGGCCAGGCGGATGCGGTCGCCGGTGGTCGGACCGAACATTTCTGCATAGGCTTGCCTGGAGATTTTCATAGCGCCCCCATCACTTTACCGCTGAAGCCATATACCTTGCGCTCCCCTGCCAGGACCACCAGTTCCACGGTGCGCTGCTGGCCCGGCTCAAAACGCACGGCGGTACCGGCGGCAATATTCAAGCGCATGCCGTAAGCCGCCTGGCGGTCGAACTGCAATGCGGGATTGGTTTCAAAAAAATGGAAATGGGAGCCGACCTGTATCGGGCGGTCGCCGCCATTGGAGACCGCGACGGTCACGGTGGCACGGCCGGCATTCATTTCTATATCGCCGGGTTCGATCAGCATTTCGCCTGGAGTCATGATATCCGCCTATGGAATGGGGTGATGGACAGTGACCAGCTTGGTGCCGTCCGGGAAGGTGGCCTCCACCTGGATGTCCGGAATCATTTCCGGGATGCCGTCCATGACGTCGGCGCGCGTCAGTATCCGCGTGCCTTCGGACATAAGTTCGGCGACGCTCTTGCCGTCCCTGGCGCCCTCCATGATGGCGGCGGTGATCAGCGCCACGCTTTCCGGGTAATTCAGTTTCAGGCCGCGCGCCTTGCGGCGTTCGGCCAGCAGGGCTGCGGTGAAGATCAGTAGCTTGTCTTTTTCGCGGGGAGTCAGGTCCATATGCTTGTCCTTTTTTTTTGCTGCGTATTTTTTTTCTTCAGGTATTCCAGATTCTCGGTGTAACGGCCTGCATGCCTATCATGGCCGGGCGCAGATGCTGCCATACTGCTGTCATCCAGTGTTTGGCGACTTCGCTGGAATTGCCCAGATAGCGTGCCACGATCAGGGATTTCAGCTGGCTGGCGCCGGTCTGCGCGTCCTGCTCCTTTGCCTGCACCAATTGCCATGCCTGCTCGCGCAATAATCCCAGCGCCGCCGCATTCAGGCTGGCGCCGCTGGCGATCACGGTGGCGCATACGGTTTTTCCTGCCAGCGCCAACGGGCTGTGCATGGATGAGCTGCCGCCTGCCAGGCTGCCTTGCTCAAACCAGATCAGCTTGCCTTCGCGCCGGATTTCGCTGTGCTGCATGATCTTGCCCGTATGGTAGATTTCGCCGGAGGCGGTGCGGCCGAAGCACAGGATGTCGCCGCCTATATAGCATGCGTCCCGCGCCAGATGGATGGTCTGATGCAGTTCTACCTGGGCGTCATCGAAGAAAATGGCCTCCTGCGGCAACCACTCCAGTTTCGCGCCGGCGGCCACATCCAGTTGTATGTGCTGTTGCGAAATATGGCCATTGCTGCGATACCATTTGGCGGCGCCCGGCGTGGTGATCAGAGCGTGGCTATCGTTGCCTGCCTTGACCCGAATCTGCAATATATCGCCGCCGACCACGCCGCCGGGCGGGTGGATGATGATTGCATGACAGGTTTTTGGACCTTCCGGATACAGCGGCTTTTGCACGCGCAACGGGCCGCTGTGCAGCCGCTCGGTCAGCCGGGTGGCGCCCTGGTCGTTGCTAAAGCCGAGCTGCAGGCTGGCCTGCCAGTGCGCTTTGGCGGGGGCGGGATGTTCTTGCTGGGAATCTGGAAGAAGCTCGGTTTGCGTCATGCCAAAACTATACCGCCAAGTGACGCCTGACGTCTTCACTATCCATCAAATCCTGTGCCCCGGAGGCAACGACCTCGCCGCGCGACAAGACCAGGAAGCTGTCTGCCAGGGCGCGCGCAAAATCAAAATACTGTTCACAAAGCAATATGCCTATGTCGCCGCGCTGCCGCAGCAAACGGATGACCCGTTCTATATCCTTGATGATGGAGGGCTGTATCCCCTCGGTAGGCTCGTCCAGGATGATCAGCCTGGGTTCTGCCAGCAGCGCGCGGGCAATCGCCAGTTGCTGCTGCTGGCCGCCGGACAGGTCGCCGCCGCGCCGGTGCAGCATTTCCTTCAATACCGGGAATAGTTCGTATACCTCGCCCTTGATCGTTGCGGCTCTTTGGCTGGACAAGGTCGCCATGCCCATGCGCAGGTTTTCTTCTACCGTCAGCCGGGCAAAAATTTCCCGGCCTTGCGGCACGTAGGCGATGCCGCGGCGCGCGCGCTGGTGCGGCGCCAGCCTGCTGATATCCTGGCCGTCCAGCGAGACGCTGCCCCGGCTCAACGGCAGCACGCCCATCAGGCATTTCAGCAAGGTGGTCTTGCCCACGCCGTTGCGGCCCAGCAGGGTCACGCATTCCCCCCGCTTGACGGACAAGGAAATCCCGCGCAAGGTATGCGAGGAGCCGTAGTGCTGGTGGATCTGTTCTACTTGCAGCATAAGAGGTTCTTCCCTAGCGCCCTAAATACACTTCGATTACGCGTTCATCTGCCTGCACTTCTTGCATCGTGCCCTGTGCCAGCACCGCGCCCTCATGCAAGACGGTGACCTTGCCCTGCTGCGCGATTTCAGTGACGAAGCCCATGTCGTGTTCTACCACCATGATCGAATGTTTGCCGCGCAATTCATTCAATAGTTCGGCGGTGCGGGCGGTTTCGGCGTCCGACATGCCGGCCACCGGCTCGTCCAGCAAGATCAGTTGCGGCTCCTGGATCAGCAGCATGCCTATCTCCAGCCATTGCTTCTGGCCGTGCGACAGCAAGCCGGCCAGGCGGGACTCTTGCCCATGCAGCCGGATCAGTGCCAGGATTGCGTCTATCTTGCCTTTTTGTTCGCTATTCAGGCGGGCAAACAGCGTTGTCTTGACCCTTTTGTCCATCTTCATCGCCAGCTCCAGGTTCTCGAATACCGTATGCTGCTCAAACACGGTAGGGCGCTGGAATTTGCGGCCTATGCCCGCATGGGCGATGTCGTATTCCGTCATCCTGGTGAGGTCCATGGTCTGGCCGAAGAAAGCGGTGCCGGAACTGGGCCGGGTCTTGCCGGTAATCACGTCCATCATTGTGGTCTTGCCGGCGCCGTTGGGGCCGATGATGCAGCGCAGTTCGCCGACCGAGATATCCAGCGTCAGCTGGTTGATCGCTTTGAAGCCGTCAAAGGACACCGTGATCTCTTCCAGGTACAGGATCGCGCCATGCGTGGTATCCAGGCCTTGCTGCTTGACCCTGCCATAGGAGACGCCCTGATCACCGGTTTCGCTGTCATAGGTTTGACCTGGTTGCAACACGGGTAAGGTCGGCGGCACGGGCGGTACGCGTGAGATTTCGGTCATGCTGTTTCTCCGCTTGTGCTTTGGCGGTCGCGGCTTTTTTCGAGCGCGGTGCGCTTGTGCCTGAATTTGCCGATCACGCCGAGTATGCCTTGCTGCATGAACAATGTGACCAGGATGAAGATCAGGCCCAGCGCATACAGCCACAGCTCCGGGAAAGCGGCGGTGAACCAGCTTTTCAAGCCATTCACGGTGAAGGCGCCGATGATGGGGCCGAGCAGGCTGCCGCGTCCGCCTACCGCCGCCCAGATCACCATTTCTATGGAATTGCCGGGCGACATCTCAGACGGGTTGATGATGCCGACCTGCGGCACGTACAGGGCGCCGGCAATGCCGCACAGTACGGCGGACAGGGTCCAGATAAAAAGTTTGAACCACAGCGGGTTGTAGCCGATAAACATCAGCCTGGATTCCGAATCGCGTACCGCTTGCAGCACGCGCCCCAGCTTGGATGCGACTATCCAGCGGCACAGCAGCAGCGAGCCCAGCAGCAGCGCCAGCGTGATCAGGTACAGGCAGGCCTTGGTGGCGGGCGCGGTAATGGTAAATCCCAGGATGCGCTTGAAGTCGGTGAAGCCGTTATTGCCGCCAAATCCGGTATTGTTACGGAAGAATAACAGCATGAAGGCGAAGGTCATCGCCTGCGTGATGATAGAAAAATATACGCCCTTGATGCGCGAGCGGAAGGCAAAGAAACCGAATACAAAAGCCAGCGTGCCGGGCACCAGCACCACCAGCAGCATGCAGTACCAGAAATTGTCCGTCATGGCCCAGTACCAGGGATAGGTTTTCCAGTCCAGGAACACCATGAAATCAGGCAGCCTGCTTTGATACACGCCGTCACGCCCGATGGCGCGCATCAGGTACATGCCGTGCGCATAACCGCCCAGCGCAAAGAACACGCCGTGCCCGAGCGACAGGATGCCCGTATAGCCCCACACCAGGTCCAGCGCCAGCGCCGCCATTGCATAGCACATGAATTTTCCGATCAGCGCTATCGTGTAGCTGGAGATATGCAGTGCATGGCCTTCCGGAAAACTCAGGTTCAGCACCGGCAGCAGTGCCAGGACCGCAGTGCAGATCAGGATGCCGGTCCATGCCGGGCGCGAAAATAAGGAGCTGCTCGTTGAAGGATGGCTCATTCCACACTCCTGCCTTTCACCGCAAACAGGCCTTGCGGGCGGCGCTGTATGAAGATGATGATAAAGACCAGGATCGCGATCTTTGCCATCACCGCGCCGGCGACCGGCTCCAGGAATTTATTCACCTCGCCCAGGCCCAGCGCCGCGATCACCGTGCCGGCCAGCTGCCCGACGCCGCCCAGCACCACCACCATGAAGGAGTCCACGATGTAGCCTTGGCCCAGGTCGGGGCCGACATTGCCCAACTGCGACAGGGCCACCCCGCCCAGGCCGGCGATGCCGGAACCCAGGCCGAAAGTCATCATGTCTATCCTGCCGGTCGCAACGCCGACGCAGTCGGCCATGCGCCGGTTCTGCGTGACGGCACGCACAAACAAGCCCAGCCTGGTTTTATTCAGGATCAGCCAGACTGAGAACACCACAAACAGCGCGAAAAAAATAATGATGATGCGGTTATACGACAGCACCAGCGAACCCAGCACCGTGATGCCACCGGACATCCAGGACGGATTGGAGACTTCCACGTTTTGCGCGCCGAAGATCGAGCGCACCAGTTGCATCAGGATCAGGCTGATGCCCCAGGTGCACAGCAGGGTTTCCAGCGGCCGGCC
>DATHMC010000265.1:0-6960 GCA_035487495.1 Undibacterium sp. | reverse complement strand
GGCGGAGCAGTTCTCCGAATTCTTCCACCGTGGCGATACTTTCGGCCTGGGCATTTGCAATGGCTGCCAGATGATGAGCAACCTGAAGTCCATTATCCCGGGAGCGCAAGCCTGGCCCAAGTTCACGCGAAACAAATCCGAGCAGTTTGAGGCTCGTTTTGCGATGGTGGAGGTGATGGATTCACCATCCATCTTCATGCAGGGCATGGCGGGAACCCAAACTGCTATCGCGATCGCTCATGGTGAGGGCTTTGCCGATTTCTCCACCACCGGGGATATCGCGCAGGCAAACGTGGCCATGCGTTTTGTCAATAACCAGGGCCAGCCGACCGAAGCTTATCCGTATAACCCCAATGGATCGCCGCAGGGAATTACTTCGGTGACCACCGACGACGGCCGCTTTACGGTGTTGATGCCGCACGCTGAACGCGTATTCCGTTCGGTGCAGCAATCCTGGCACCCTGAGTCCTGGGGCGAGTATTCTCCGTGGATGCGGATGTTCAGAAATGCGCGTAAATGGGTTGCTTAAATCGCTTATGCTGATTAAAAAAGAAAGCGCCGCAAGGCGCTTTTTTATCGGTGATTTTTACTTCTAGACCCTGTGTTTGCGGAATTCCTGCCGATACTTGCGGAGGCAAGTTCATGACGTAAGTCGATCGAAGGCTTCCCCAAAAAGGCAGTCCGACGGCCGTTGCCGCGCAATCGCCATCGCCATCGCCATACGCAATGGCGCGGGTTGCCGGCGGAAATTAAATTTATCCTGCCAAGGGCGCGGGCTCCGGAAATAAAAAAAGGCGCTACAAATAGCGCCTTCTTGCATTCGACTGCAGCCGAATTATTGGATTTTTGCTTTTTTCAACAGAGCTTGCTGATAGGCTTGCGCTTTTTGCTGCTGCAGGCCTTCAACGATTTGTTGTTTCACTTCATCCAGTGCCGGGAACTTGGCCGTACGCACATCTTCCAGTTTGATCACGTGGTAACCGAATTGGCTATGCACAGGAGTTTCCGTGATCTGGCCTTTTTGCAAGCCGACCATCGCTGCGGAGAAGGCAGGATCGAGATTGCCATTCGGGGCCATCCAGTCCAGGTCTCCGCCTTTGGCGGCAGAGCCGGTGTCTTTGGACTGTTTTGCCAATTCTTCGAATTTGGCGCCAGCCTTCAGTTTGGAAATGATTGCTTTCGCATCATCTTCCTTGTCTACCAGGATATGGTAGGCGTGGTATTCTTTATCGCCAGCCTGTGCTTTTACTTTGTCGTATTCCGCTTTGACGTCTGCATCTTTGACCGGATTTTTTTCGATGTAATCACGCATCAGCGCATTGATCAGGATAGATTGGCGATTCAGTTCAATCTGGGCTTTTACATCAGCGTTAGCCGCGAGGCCGGATTTTTCCGCTTCCTGGGTCAACACTTCGATGCCAATCAGGCGTTCCTTGATCAGCGCGCGCAGTTGCGGGCTGTCTTGCTGACCTTGAGCTTTCGCCTGCTTCAACATTACGTCTACTTTAGCCGATGGGATCGCCTTACCATTGACGACGGCGACATTTTGCGCCATTGCAGGAAGAGCAGTTGCGAGAAGTACTACCAGCAAATGAGCAGGTTTAAAAGTCATTATCTGTTCCTAAAATAACAAAGTAAATAAAAACTAAATGGTTAGGTTGGCATCTCTGAGGGAGCCAATGCAACGATCGCAAGGGCATGTATTTCCGTATGCATCATATCGCCAACGGCATCATACACTAGACGATGGCGAGAAATGCGATTTAATCCTTCAAATTGCTTACAAACTATCTTTACACTGTAATGACCGCCGCCGGACGCGGCTCCGGCATGTCCGGCGTGCGCAGCAGAGTCATCTTGCAACTGACAAACCAGAGGCTGAAAAGTTTCGGTCAGGCGCGCCTGTATCCGTTCCAAACGCTCATTCATGCGGTTTCCTCCATATATTTTGACAGGAACAGGCTTTGCACAATGATAAAGGCCGGCATTACCGCAACGACCGAGATCAGCTTGAAATTGACCCAGATGTCGGTGCTGAAGTTAAAGGCGACAAATAGGTTCGCCAAGCCCATTATTATGCAATAGCCTATCCATGCCAGGCTGAGCCTGGCCCAGATATTGTCCGGCAATTTGATCTGCGATTCCATCGCGGCACGGATCAGGTTTTTCTTGAAGATATATTGCCCCATCAGCAATGCTGCGCCGTAACACCAATACAGGACGGTCGGCTTCCATTTGATGAAAATTTCACTATGGAAATAAATGGTCAAGCTGCCGAATACGCTGATGATAATGAAGGAAATCCACAACATGGCATCCACGCTCTTCCTGCGCACCAGCAAATAGCCGATCTGCAATACCGAGGCCAATATCGCAATCGCCGTTGCCAGCAAAATAGGCGCCTGGTCCGGGCTTACCATGCCGCCGGATATCAGGCCCGACAAGTATTGCGAGGTGACCGCTTGGGCGGCGTTGACATGGCTCTCGCCCCATTTGAAGGTGCCGAAGAACAGGATAACGGGGAAAAGGTCAAACAAAAATTTCATGGCTTGGGCTCGAATCTCAGGGAAGCGGAATTGATGCAGTAACGCAATCCCGTCGGCGGCGGGCCGTCCGGAAATACGTGGCCCAGATGGGCGTCGCAAACATTGCAAATGATTTCGGTGCGCGTCATGCCATGCGAGCGGTCTACTTTCTCGCGCACATTGGCTGGGTCCAGCGCCTTGAAGTAGCTGGGCCAGCCGCAACCGGAATCAAACTTGGTGTCGGACTCAAACAAGGGCGTGTCGCAGCATACGCACACATAGGTGCCCACTTCATGGTGGTCCCAGAATTTTCCCGTGAAAGCCCGCTCGGTTGCGGCATGGCGGGTGACTTCGTACTCCATCGGCGCCAGCATTGCGCGCCATTCGGCATCGGTTTTGTTCACTTTGGTCATGGTGTTTCCTTAAATTATGCGGTGCAGTACCGTGGTGGTCGCGTCAAATTTGGGGCAAGCCTCAAGAAGAGCAGCTGACTTCCAGGTGCCGGGCCCAGTCCGGCGGCAGGTCGGCATAGGCGTCATGCTCAGGCTGCTCATCAAACGGGTTCCGCAATATCTGCAACAGCTTCGCGACTTCCGAGAAATCCTTGTTCTCAGCCTTTTCTATCGCGAGCTGAGCCAGGTAATTCCTCAGTATATATTTGGGATTGACCGCGCGCATGGCGGATCTACGCTGATCGTCGCCGACGTCATCAAGTTGCAAGCGCTCGCGATATGCGCGCAACCAGTCATCCAGTGCATTTCTGTTAATAAATAAGTCCCTGATCGCCTCGTCGCCGACCGCACTGTCGCGCCGGACTGCGCTCAGGGCCCTGAAGGTTTGGGTAAAATCGGCATGGCTTTCCTGCATCAATGCAAAAAAACGGTCAAACAATTCGGTGTCGCCGGTCAGCCTGCTGGCCAGTCCAAATTTTTGCCGCAGCAATTCATCCAGTTTTTGTTGATAGCTGTTTTGATAAACCGACAACGCCGCCTGGGTGTCTTCTACGCTGCCGATCAGGGGGAGCATGGCTTGTCCCAGGGCATGGCAATTCCAATGGCCTATGGTCGGCTGCATGCGATAGGAGTAGCGGCCCTGGTTGTCGGTATGATTACAGATATGGCCCTCATCGTAAGCCTCCATGAAGCCGAACGGGCCATAGTCTATCGTCAACCCCAGTATGGACATATTGTCGGTGTTCATCACGCCATGCATGAATCCCACCGCCTGCCAATGCGCCATCAGTTCCGCAGTGCGTCTGGTGGCTTCCATCAGTAGCGCCTGATAGGGATTGCCGGTTTTCAGCAGTTCCGGATAGTAATTGTTCAAAACAAAATCCGCCAGGGTTTGCAACTCTTCCGGCTTATTGTTGTAATACCAATGCTCAAACGAGCCAAAGCGGATGAAGCTGGGCGCAATGCGGGTAACGACGGCGCTGGTTTCCGGCTTCTCACGCATCACGTATTGGTCTGAGCCGGTAACGCACAAAGCCCTGGACGTGGGGATGCCGAGCGCGGCCATCGCCTCCGAGCATAGAAATTCGCGTATCGACGAGCGCAAGACCGCGCGGCCGTCGCCCATGCGGGAGTAGGGCGTCAAGCCCGAGCCCTTTAATTGGATTTCCAGCCGGGTTTTTGCATCGCTCGCAAGCACATCGCCCAGCAGGATGGCGCGTCCATCGCCCAATTGCCCTGCCCATACGCCAAATTGATGGCCGGAATAGACCGCCGCCAGGGGCCGGCTGCCGGACAGCAGTTGATTGCCGGTAAATGTGTCGGTGAAGGCGGGTTGCGCCAGCGCCGCAGCATCCAGGCCTATCCATTCGGCGGCGGGCGCGCTGGCGCACACCAGATAAGGCGAGGGTAGCGGGGTGGGATTGAGCGCCGCGTAGAAAGAGGCCGGCAGGCTTGCGAAGCTGTTGTCCAGTGTCAATGCATGCAGGGAATGAGTGGCCTTGTTGTCAGTTGCGGTCATTAAGTTCTTGCTGGCACTCTTGTTAGGGGAATTGCAGCGTGCAATGGTGGTAGAGATTGCTGCTATTGTGACAGAATTTCATATTGTTCGTTCCCAGCTTGCGGGTATCGCAGCCGTGGGATTTGTTACTTATTGTAATCATGCGCTCGGTTCCCCGGGCTGAAACTCTTGCGGGGGCGGGCGGACTGCGGCATCGCTGAAACAAAAGGCTGGAGCTTCGCTACGAAGACCCCAGCCTTTGCATGGCTCAAGCGATCATCCTTATGCGGTTTATGCCGTCATTCTTTCATGGATTTTGCAGCCGTCAAGCAGGAAGGACAAGCCTATCACCAGTACCAGTTCACCTTCGGCGGAGCGCGCGGTGCCGGTAATTCCCGGCGTGGTGATGCAGGTCAGCGGCTTGATCACCAGGTCCGCCGTGCCGTCAACGGAATCCACAGTCAGGATATAAGGATTAGGTGCGGCGATCACTATGCCTACGCGTTCGCTGCTCTTTTCATAGCCTAGTGTTTGCCCCAGCGACTTGACCGGCAACGGCCTGCCAAGATCCCTCAGCACCGGCTGGCCGCCGACGCTTTCAAAGGTGTCGGGCAATTCGACGACGCGCTGTACGGTTGCCATCGGCAATGCCAGCGAAGCTTCTGCGGTGCGTACCAGCATGGTTGGAACAATCGACAGTTCAATCGGCAGCCTGATCAGGAAAGTCGTGCCGGTACCCAGTTGCGAAGCGATGCGGATTGCGCCCCGGTGCCGCTCCACCGCCGTTTTGACAACGTCCATGCCCACGCCGCGGCCGGATACGCTGGAAGCGACATCCTTGGTGGAAAAGCCGGGCAAAAATACCAGCTGGAACGCTTCGTCGTCGGTGCGCGCATCGTTGGAGTTGATCAAGCCTTTGGCGATCGCCTTTTCCCTCAGCCTGCCGGCATCCATGCCTTTGCCGTCGTCGGTAACTTCTATCATGACGCTGCTGGCTTCCTGCCAGGCTTTCAGGGATATGGTCGCTTTCGACGGTTTCTTGGTGCCGGCACGTTCTTCCGCTGTTTCTATGCCGTGGTCCAGCGCATTGCGCAGCATATGCACCAGTGGGTCGTACAGGCTGTCGACTACGACGCGATCCACCTCGGTTTCCGCGCCGGAAATGTTCAGGTCGACTTCCTTGCCCAAATCCTTGGCCAGTTCCCGGATCAGGCGCGGGAATTTCTGGAACAGGCGGCCCACCGGTTGCATGCGTGTGGCGAGTGTTGCCCTTTGCAATTCTGTCGAATAGCGCGACGCCCTGGTCAGGGTTTCGGTCAAGGCCGACATCAGCGGGGCGGCTTGGCCGTCGAATTTGAATTGCGACAGCTTTTCCAGCAGTACCGCGGCCTGGTTGGCTGCCTGTACCGATTCGCCGGCGACTTCCAGCAATACATCCAGCTTGACCGCGTCAATACGGATGCTCTCTTCCTTGGCGGGCGCGTTTTGCTTGATATCGGGGCTGGACAGCGAAGATTTGACCGCTTCCTGCTCTTCGGCCGCTGCCGTAACTGGCAGCGTGCCCTCGGGGACAACCGCGCGGTAATAGGCTTCCCAATCCAGGCCGTCTTCGCCAATCGGGGCTGCGGTTGTTTTTTCTTTAGCGGGCTCCGCTGCCTTGGCGCCGGCGGCCGGTTTTTTGGCCGAACTGGCTTTGCCTTCAATCGCATCGGTCAATATCTGTTCCAGCGACTTCGGCATGGTCGACAGTTGTTCCGGCGGCGTGCCATTGGATAGCGCGGTAAGCTGGTCGGCAACAAAGCCGCTGGCTTCCAGTGCCGCCTCAATCGCCACCGGAGTCACCGGCGCCTGGCCGGTCCTGAGCGCGTCAAACAAATTTTCCGTCAAGTGGCAAGCGGAGACCATTGCCGTCAGGTTCATGAACCCGGCACCGCCCTTGATGGTATGGAAGGACCTGAATACTGCATTCAAGGTATTCATGTCGCCTGGATTGCGCTCAAGGCTGAGCAGGTGTTCTTCTACGTTTGTCGCAAGATCCAGTGCCTCTACGACAAATTCTTTCAGCATATCGTCCATTAAAAGCCCAGACTATCAAGTAGGTTGTCTACATCGTCCTGTTCTAATGCGGTAGTGGGGACAGACGGGCCTTCCATCAGATCAACTGTTTTTTCTTTAAATGAGGGCGGTGCGTTATCGATCAGTATCTGTGCCAGTTCGCGTTCAACGGCCTGGGTAATTGCGACGACCTTCTTGATCAGCTGTCCTGTCAAGTCCTGGAAGTCCTGCGCCATCATGATTTCCAGCAGGCGGGCTTTTTCGGCGTCCGTGGAGGCGATAACGGCGTTGGCAAAGCTCTTGGAGTCGCTGGCCAATAATTTGAATTCATCGACGCTGAGCTTTCCTGCAAACAGGTTTTCCCACCGCGAATCCATATCCTTGGCGTTTTTTGCCAGGGCGTCCTGCTCCGGCATGCCGACGTCGGTCG
>DATHMC010000264.1:0-14058 GCA_035487495.1 Undibacterium sp. | reverse complement strand
GATCCCATCATTTGCCTGATGCGCGCCAGCAGCGCCTTTGCAAAAAGGACCGCAGACGGACAGATGTCGGTGGAGGACTACCTGAGTCTGCCGCATGTTGCCCCGTGGAAGGTATTGCCGGGTTACCACGGCACCATCGATTCCTTCCTGGATCAGCAGAACCTGCGCCGCAACGTCGTGGTGGAGTCCGCATCCTTCCGCATGTTGCCGTATATGGTCGCACACACCGATCTGGTGCTGACGACCGGCCGGCAATTTGCCCAGTTCTACGAAAAATCCTTGCCGCTGAAAACCTTCGAGGTGCCGATCAAATTTCCACCCTTGCGTTTTTACCAGTTGTGGCATGAAAGAGTGCATCAGGCCACTGAGCACAAGTGGCTCAGGGCGCAAGTCAGCGCCGCAGCGAAATCTTCACTGGTTTAAACGCATGCAGACGGCGGGACACAGTTAATTATGCGTGGTGTGCCGGTGTCAGCGCTGACACGGCTGCTGGACGGCATCATTTTTGCTCCCATTCTGATTGATATATGTCAATAGCAAAGTCAACTATCGCTCAATTCATATATCTCTGATGCGCGCTTCATATAGTATCGGTCATCAGCAAGCAGATGACTTGTATTAAATACAGCACAACAGTGCATTTTCCGAACACCAGGAGACAAGATGGACACCAACATGGACACCGCGCAGCCGGTAGATGAAAAACTGCCGGTGATGAAACTCACCGCCCTAGGCTTGCAGCACGTATTGGTCATGTATGCCGGCGCGATTGCGGTGCCGCTGATCATAGGCGGCGCGCTGAACCTGCCGAAGTACGCAATTGCTTTCCTGATCAGCGCCGACCTGTTTTGTTGCGGCCTGGTCACCGTCATCCAGAGCCTGGGAATATGGAAGTTCGGGATCAGGATGCCGGTCATGATGGGCGTCACATTTGCCGCCGTAGGCCCGATGGTGGCGATGGCGGGCAATCCATCCTTGGGCATCCTGCACATCTATGGTGCGGTGATCGCCGGCGGCGTGTTCTGCGTTGTCGCAGCGCCTTTCATGAGCAAGCTGATGCGCTTCTTCCCGCCCGTCGTCACCGGCACCGTGATCACCGTGATCGGCGTATCGCTGATGGGAGTGGGGATCAACTGGGCCGCCGGCGGCCAGCCGGTGATCGGCACCGTGGTCAACGGCGTGTTTACCAAGATACCCAATCCTGAATACGGCTCGCCGGTCAATCTCGGCATCGCCCTGGTCGTGCTGATTTCCATCCTGCTGATCACCAAGTATATGAAGGGCTTCATTGCCAATATCTCGGTATTGATGGGCATGATCATCGGTTTCATTATTGCGCTGGTATTAGGGAAGATCAGCTTCGCCGGCCTGGAGAATGCAGACTGGTTCGCAATGATCCAGCCCTTCCATTACGGCTGGCCGCAATTCGACCTGGGCGCGATCATCAGCATGTGCCTGGTGATGATCGTGACCATGATAGAGTCCACCGGCATGTTTATTGCGCTGGGCGAAATTGTCGGCAAGAAGGTGGATAACCAGACCCTGGCGCGCGGCTTGCGGGTGGATGGCCTGGGCACGGTGATCGGCGGCATCTTCAATACCTTCCCGTATACGTCGTTTTCGCAGAACGTCGGGCTGGTCGGCGTGACCGGCGTGCGCAGCCGCTTTGTCTGCGTTGCCGCCGGCTGCATCCTGATCGCCTTCGGCCTGTTTCCAAAGATGGCGCATGTGGCGGCGTCGATTCCGCAATTCGTACTTGGCGGCGCCGGCATTGTGATGTTCGGCATGGTGGCGGCGACCGGCATCAAGATCTTGTCCGGCGTGGATTTTCAGCGCAACCGCAATAACCTGTTCATCGTCGCGGTCAGCATCGGTGCCGGCATGATACCTATCGTGGCGCCTACCTTCTTCTCGCGCATGCCTGCTTATATGTCCACCATCCTGCACAGCGGCATCTTGCTGGCATCGGCGATGGCGGTCTTGCTGAACCTGTTTTTTAACGGGCAGGGCGATAAAGAAGATGTGCACGCCTACGCATTGGCGTCCGCGCAAAGTTCAGATCACTGATAACTCAACGTTTATTCCGCATGTCAAAAACCTTATTGATAAGAAATGCGCGTGTCGTCGTGACGATGGATGACGCGCGCCGCGAGATCGCCGATGGCGCCGTGTTCGTGCGCGACAATATCATTGAGCAGGTGGGCGTCAGTGCCGACCTGCCGCACACTGCGGACGAGGTGATCGATGCGCACGATCATGTGGTGATCCCCGGCCTGGTGAATACTCACCACCATATGTATCAAAGCCTGACGCGTGTGATACCGGAGGCGCAAAACGGCGAATTGTTTAACTGGCTGACCAACCTGTATCCCATCTGGGCCAATCTGACGCCGGAAATGGTGCAGGTCTCCACCATGACGGCGATGGCCGAACTGATCATGTCCGGCTGCACGACCAGCAGCGACCACCTGTACATCTATCCGAACGGCTGCAAACTGGATCACAGCATAGAAGCCGCGCAGCAAATCGGCATGCGTTTCCACGCGGCGCGCGGCTCCATGAGCGTCGGCCAATCCAAGGGCGGCTTGCCGCCGGACAGCGTGGTGGAAGAAGAGCACGCGATCCTGAAGGACACCCAAAGACTGATAGAGACCTATCACGACGCCGGCCGCCATGCGATGCAAAGGATAGTGGTGGCGCCTTGCTCGCCTTTTTCGGTGTCGCGCGACCTGATGAAGGAGTCGGCGGTGCTGGCGCGCAGCTATGGCGTATCGTTGCATACGCACCTGGCGGAGAATGCCAACGACATTGCATATAGCCGCGAGAAATTCAATATGACGCCGGCCGAGTACGCCGAGGATTGCGGTTGGGTCGGGCCGGACGCATGGCATGCGCACTGCGTGCAACTGGATGACGCTGGGATTTACCTTTTTGCGCGCACCGGCACCGGCGTTGCGCATTGTCCATGCTCCAATATGCGGCTGGCTTCCGGCATTGCGCCGATACGCAAGATGGTCGATGCCGGCGTGCCGGTCGGACTCGGCGTAGATGGCTCTGCTTCCAACGACGGCGCGCATATGCTGGGCGAGGTGAGGCAGGCGATGCTATTGCAAAGGGTGGGATTCGGTCCCGATGCAATGACCGCCAGGCAGGCGCTGGAAATCGCGACACTGGGCGGCGCCAAGGTATTGAACCGCGACGATATCGGCGCCCTGAAACCCGGCATGTCGGCCGACCTGGTCATGTTCGATTTGAAGCGGCTGGGTTTTGCCGGCGGCGGGCACGACCCGGTGGCGGCGCTGGTGTTTTGCACTCCCGCCGATGTTGCCTACAGCATCATCAATGGCCGCATCGTGGTCCGCAACGGCCAGTTCACGACGATAGACTTGGGGAATGTGCTGGAGCGCCACAACCGGCTGGCCTTGTCGCTGGCCGAGGTCGCGCGCTAGGGCCCTAGATCAGCCGAGTTGCAGGTCGAAGTACTCGGCCAGTCCGCGCTGTCCTGCCGCGGTGATGCTGACCGCGCGCGTATGCTTGCTCCGCTCCAGCCAGCCCAGCTCCATCATCCTGCTCGCTATCGCTGCGCCCAGCGAGCCTGCCATGTGATCCTGGCGCTCGCTCCAGTCCATGCAGGGCGGCGCAAACTGGCGGCGGTTGCGCCGCAGCTGGGCCAGGTCCAGGCCGAAGGAGCGGAACCAGGCTTCGCCTTCGGCGCTGACAATGAATTCATCTTCATGCAGGCTGATCAGGCCGCGTGCGACCAGCGATTGCGTCAGGCGCACTCCCAACTGCCCGGCCAGGTGGTCATAGCAAAAGCGCGCCAGGCGCATCGCCTGCAGCGGTTTGCTGGGGGCGGCAGCTTTCCTCTCGGGAGCCAGTACCATCAGCGATTCAACCAGCTTGGCAACCGCCGGCGACTCTATGCGGAAATATTTATGCCGGCCCTGCGACGTGACATGCACCAGTTGCTCGCCTTGCAGTCTCTGCAAGTGGGCGGTGGCGGTCGCCGGCTCGATATCTGCGCCGTAAGCCAGCTCCTTGGCAGTCAGCGCGCGGCCTTCCATCAACAGGCTGAGCATGCGTATGCGGGTAGGGTCGCCTATGGTACGGGCCAGCCTGGATAAATCAGGTTCGTCGATCATAGTTTGCCTTTGCCCAAACTGTTATTGAATGACAAGCAGCGGCTGACGGCAGACAATGGAGCTTCTCTATGAATGCCGTTTATCGGAGCAAGGTCCCTATGCCGCTGCTGCAAACTCCCCAAATTCCCCAAACTCCGACGCTGCCTGGCGTTATCGACGCCGACATTGATGCCATTACTGCCGTTACTCATCCGTTCCCCTATTCCTATTATGCCGAACTGGCCAGCCGGCAGAGCATGTTTCGCGACCACAAGAATGGCCTCTGGATTGCCTCGCGTGCCGCTATCCTGGAGGAAATTTTCAAACATCCCTCCTGCAAGGTCCGTCCAGTGGCCGAGCCGGTGCCGAAGGCGCTGCTGGGCTCAGCGGCTGCCGATATCTTCAGGCACCTGGTGCGCATGAATGACGGCGCCGGCCATTGCCCGTTCAAGCAGGCGGTTTCAAGCACTTTGCAAAGCCTTAGCATACCGCAAATAGAGCGGGAGGGCAGGCGCTGGGCGCAACATCTGGCGACGCAATATTACTCCAATGCCGATGATGCCTGGCTGGACGATTTTGCGCTGCAAATGCCGGCGTACGTGGTTGCCGGCCTGCTGGGGGCCCCGGCTACCGCATTGCCGGATATTGCATTGCTGATGCGCAATTTTGTAGCCTGCCTCGCGGCCGGCAGCAGTGCCGCGCAGATAGCACAAGGCAAGCAAGCCGCCGCTGCATTGCTGGCAATCTTCAAGCCTATGCTGAAGGAGCCAGGCAATTCGGGCCTATTGTCTTTGCTTGCGCAGCAAGCGGCGCTGGTCGGTTGCGACGATGCCGCGGTCATCGCCGCCAACGGCATAGGATTCATGTCGCAAGCCTACGAGGCGACTGCCGGCCTGATTGCCAATACCCTGCATGTGCTGGCGGCCGATGCGCCGCTCCGGCAGCGGGTTCTGCGCGATCCGGCGCTGTTGCATGCCTGTATCGATGAGGTGTTGCGCTGGGATCCGCCGGTACAGAATACGCGCCGTTTTGTTGCCGCCGACTGCGAGATAAACGGACAGGCAGTCCGGGCCGGCGACACCATCTTGCTGGTGCTGGCGGCTGCCAACCGGGATGCTGCAATCAATCCGCAGCCGCAAGCCTTCGACGTGCATCGCAGCCAACGTCGCTATTTCACTTTCGGCAATGGAGTCCATGTTTGTCCCGGCCAGCAATTGGCGGTGCAGATCGCGCATGCGGCAGTGGCCCAGCTATGCCGGATGGAGCTTGATTTCGGCCGGCTGGCCGCAGCGCAAAAATTCCGCGCTTCCGCCAACGTGAGAATACGCCTGTATTCAGCCGCATAAACACAAGGGAGATCAAATGATAGCCGTGATATTTGAAGTAAAGCCGCATGCGGACAAACGAGAAACGTATCTCAATATTGCCGCCAGCCTGAAGCCAGTGCTGGAAAAGATGTCGGGGTTTATATCGGTAGAACGATTCCAGAGCATTAGCGATCCGGCGCGCATGTTGTCGCTGTCGTTCTGGGAAGACGAAGAGTCCGTCAAGGGATGGCGGAACCTGGAACTGCACAGGGCGGCGCAAGCGCGCGGCCGCGATGGCGTATTTGAAGATTACAGGCTGCGCGTGGCCGGTGTGATACGGGACTACGGCATGCACGAGCGTCGCGAGCAGGCGCCCGCCGACAGCCCTTTCACCGTGAGGCCGGCTTGATGTCCTTGCTCGACTACCTGAACGCGAATTTTTACACAACGAGCCAGTTGCTGGCTAAGAGCGGCATTGACGCCGGGACTTTGCATGCCTGGGAAAACGCCGGCTGCATGCCGATGCCATCGTATCGGTTGGAGATGCAACTCCATTGCCAGTCTTTTTTTTGCGGACACGATGAGACTCAGCAACTGGATTTTTATGCACGGGACTACGTCGAATGGCTGGGGTTCCTGCATACATTGTCGCCATCGGCATCGCTTGTGCGGCAGGCATATACGGCATTTCATGAGCGCTATTCGGCTCAGGCCTTGAAGCTGTTTTTGCAAGGGATCCAGCCGGCCCGATTCAAGGCACAAGCTGGCGGAGCCGATCTTGCCGCGCTGGACGCTCACATAGGCGAGGAGTGGTTGTCTTTCCTGAAAGGCACTTACGGCTTATGCACCAGGTCGGGCTTGCCTGAAGATATCGCGAACAAGGAAATGGCGACGCTGGCGATAGATGAGATTACTGACCGGCAGCGGAAGGAGGCCTTGACTACAGCGGAGTCGGTAGATTTGATCAAGGCAATGCGCTTGCTGGACCAGGCATCCAGCATGTTTGCGCCGCATGAGCGTGCCGGCAGCTCGCGGCAGCGTTGCATCGCGGCTGCAGCCGAAAAATATAATCTGGCCTTATAAATCCGGTTACGACGTAGCGGCGGCGCTTTGACTCCAATGCGCCGCCCTCGCCATACTAACGCATAGCTTTGCACTGGCGCAGCTCGCATCTCGCCATGAACGCGCTGCCCTGGTCGCAACTGACGCGATACACTTCTACCGGGCCGGGGGGAGTCAGCAAGCCGGCGCCTTGGTCGCCGGCGCAGCTATGTTGTTTCGCCAATCTCTCTACAGTAGCTGAAGAGACTCCGGCGCGGAACGGTACTTTCTCGATTTCAGCCAGGTCTTCGATATTTTGATCGTTCCCGCTCGGCATCGCCATGCCGGCCGGCAGGCCGTCCAGCCGGATCAATTTGGATTGCTCCACCCCGGCTTTGCCGGTGACTTCATCCACCAGTTGCAGCTTGGAGTTGCCGCTCACCCAGCCCATTTTGACCTCTTGCCACACATAGTAATTTTGTCCTGCCTTCAAATTCAGTTCCAGACGGGATGCATCGGAGGCCTTGGAAACCAGGATATGCCGTCCCGGTTTCAGCACGATCGCGGCATAGGTATGCGCCGCCGTCTCGCCGATTGCCACGCCATCCAGCTCCAGCTGCATCTTGATTGCCGTGCCCCAGGTCTCATTTCGGTAGATGTACAACTGTGCCTTCGATTTTTGCGCGGCGAAAGACTTGGCCTGGGCATCCTTGTCGAAGCTCGCCATGGGGACCGAAGCGCAGGCCGTCAGCAGTGCCGACATCGCCAACAAGAGGATAAATTGCAATTGTTTCATTTTCTTCCTGTAAGAATGGACTTTGTAAGGAGACTTGTTGCATTTAACCAAATTCTTTGCTGTATGGAAAGGCGAATCTGATAAAACGCCGGAATTTCCCATTGTGGCGGCTCGGTTGCCAATAATGTGTTGTTATGGCCGGCCTGAACCAGATTGTTCAATGCCGGTTCCGCACGGTGCCCGTAAACAATGGATAAGGGGGCGTCATATCCGTCATCGACATGCGGCCGGAAGTTTAAGGGGCAACGAAAGTGAAAGCGGCTTAAGATGGGAGCGCAGACGGATGAAATTTCTTTGCGGGTGAAAATCCGGCAATCAGTGTAAGGTGTTGGCTGAGCCGGCCATATCGAATCCGGCGGCCGAGCGGCACTCATCGCGCAGACCCGCGCTTGAACTTATGCAATAGCGGCGTGGTCCATATTGAGGGAAAATAGGCGTATGCGGCATGAATAAGATGCGGCCGACGTCAACAGAAATGGTGTTGTTTGCGTTGAATAACGGTAACAATTTTTTATAGAATTTCGTCACTATTTTTTGCGTTATCATCTACACTGAAGTCGTGGGGTGCATAGAGGCAATAAATTTCGCTGTGCTCGCTTTTGTTTTTCAAACTGTTTTGCGTGATTTGAAAATGAGAGATTGCAGGGAGGATGGGATCTATTTGGTGCCCGTAAGTCTTTGTGTGGTAGACGGTGACAAAGGAGATCAGTATGAAAATCTTTGACAACTACGCAGCACGTTATGAGAGGACTCGCGAGGAAGAATATTCCTTGCAGGAGTACCTGGAGTTATGCAAGAAAGACCGGCTCGCTTTTGCGTCGGCAGCGGAGAGGCTGTTGGCTGCGGTAGGCGAACCGGAGATGGTGGACACTCGTCATGATTCCAGGCGGTCGCGCATATTCTCCAATAAAGTCATCAAGATCTATCCTGCCTTCCGCGAGTTCTACGGCATGGAAGAAGTCATAGAACAAGTAGTTGCCTATTTCCGTCACGCTGCCCAGGGCCTTGAAGAGCGCAAGCAGATATTGTATTTGCTGGGGCCTGTCGGCGGCGGCAAATCGTCGATAGCGGAAAAGCTCAAGTCGCTGATGGAAAAGATTCCCTTTTATTGCATCAAAGGTTCTCCTGTTAATGAATCCCCACTGGGCTTGTTCAACGAGGAAGAGGACGGCACCATTCTTGAAGAAGATTTCGGCATCCCGCGCCGGTATCTGCGCACCATTCCCAGTCCGTGGGCAGTGAAGCGCCTGCACGAATTCAATGGCGACATCAATCAATTCCGCGTCGTCAGGCGCTATCCTTCGGTATTGAAGCAGATCGCTGTTTCCAAGACCGAACCCGGCGATGAAAACAACCAGGATATTTCTTCACTGGTCGGCAAGGTCGATATCCGCAAGCTGGAAGATTACGCGCAGGACGACCCCGATGCCTACAGTTATTCCGGAGGCCTGTGCCTGGCTAATCAGGGTATGATGGAATTTGTCGAAATGTTCAAGGCCCCGATCAAGGTCTTGCATCCATTGCTGACAGCGACCCAGGAAGGCAACTTCAAGGGCACCGAAGGTTTTGGCGCCATCCCGTTTGACGGTATCATCCTGGCGCACTCGAACGAGTCTGAATGGAAAGCCTTTAAAAACAACAAAAATAACGAAGCGTTCCTGGATCGCATCTATATAGTCAAAGTTCCGTATTGCCTGCGGGTGACCGACGAGGTCAAGATTTACGAAAAACTGGTGCGCGGCTCTTCGCTGGCCGAAGCGCCCTGCGCTCCGGGCACCTTGAAAATGATGGCGCAATTCTCGGTCCTGTCGCGCCTGAAGGAACCGGAAAATTCCAGCATCTATAGCAAGATGCTGGTCTACGATGGAGAAAACCTGAAAGACACCGATCCCAAAGCCAAGTCGCGGCAGGAATACTCAGATTATGCGGGGGTCGACGAAGGGATGAGCGGCTTGTCCACGCGTTTTGCGTTCAAGATATTGTCCAAGGTGTTTAACTTCGATAATACGGAGGTGGCGGCCAATCCCGTGCACTTGTTGTATGTGTTGGAGCAACAGATTGAACGCGAGCAATTCGCGCCCGAAACCGAGCAAAAATATTTTTCTTATGTCAAAGAGTATCTGGCGCAGCGCTATGCGGAGTTCATCGGCAAGGAAATCCAGACCGCCTATCTGGAAAGCTACTCGGAGTACGGCCAGAACATCTTCGATCGCTATGTCACTTTTGCCGATTTCTGGATACAGGATCAGGAGTTCCGTGACCCCGATACTGGGGAAAGCTTTGATCGCGATGCATTGAACAACGAACTCGAAAAAGTCGAGAAACCGGCGGGCATTTCCAATCCCAAGGATTTCCGTAATGAGATTGTCAACTTTGTATTGCGTGCGCGTGCGCAGAATGCAGGCAAGAACCCTACCTGGACCAGTTATGAAAAACTGCGTACCGTGATAGAGAAAAAGATGTTTTCGAATACCGAGGAACTATTGCCGGTTATTTCTTTCAACGCCAAGGCCAGTGCCGACGATGCCAACAAACATCAGGAATTTGTGGAGCGCATGGTGGCTAAAGGCTACACCGCGAAACAGGTCAGACTCTTGTGTGAATGGTATTTGAGGGTAAGGAAATCATCCTGACTCATAGGGAGCTTATGCGTCCGGGGCCGGCTGGATTGCCTCGGTTCGAATGAGTGCCCGATAAAGGGAGACCGTTTTGGTGCATCTAATAGATCGTCGAGTACAAGGTAAGAACAAATCCGCCCCCAATCGGGAACGTTTTTTGCGGCGCTACAAGGGGCAGATCAAAGAAGCTGTTGCCCGTGCAATCAAAGGCCGCTCGATTACGGATATAGAGAGCGGCGAGAAAATCTCCATTCCCGTCAAGGATGTCAATGAGCCGACGTTCGGGCATGGTCGCGGCGGCGTGTGGGAAACCGTGCAGCCTGGCAATCAGGAATACCTGAAAGGCGACCAGATACAGAGGCCGAAGGGCGGGAGCGGGGCCGGCAAGGGACAGGCGGGCAATAGCGACGAACTCAGCGAGGACGAATTTGTTTTCCAGCTCAGCCGGGAAGAATTCTTGAATTATTTCTTCGATGATCTGGAGCTGCCGAACATGGTCAAGACCCAGCTCGCGGCAACGACGGAATTCAAGAGTCAGCGCGCCGGCTATAAGACCTCGGGCACCACGTCCAGCCTGCATGTGTTGCGCTCCCTGCGGGGGGCGCTGGGCCGACGTATCGCCGTCGGCGGAAAATCGGCGCGGCGACTGAAGGCAGCCGAAATGGAAATGGCGGAGTTGATGGAACAGACCTCCGACCTGAATGATCCGCGGGTGACGGCGCTGAAGCAGGAAATCCATCATTTGAGAACCCGCTTGCTGGCCATCCCGTTCATCGACCCTTTCGACCTGCGTTACAGCAACCGCATCAAGGTGCCCAAGCCGTCCAGCCAGGCGGTAATGTTTTGCGTGCTGGATGTGTCCGGCTCGATGGACGAGCAAAAAAAAGATACGGCGAAGCGCTTCTTTATTTTATTGTATCTTTTCCTGACGCGGGCTTACGACAAGATCGAGGTCGTGTTCATCCGCCACCATACTGCGGCCTCGGAAGTGGATGAAAATGAATTTTTCCATTCTCGCGAATCGGGCGGAACGATAGTCTCGTCGGCGCTTAACCTGCTGACCAAGATCATCAAGGAAAGGTACCCGGGCGCCGACTGGAATGCCTATGTTGCGCAGGCCTCCGATGGCGATAACTGGGATAATGATTCGGTAACCTGCAGGGAGTTGCTGATCCACACCATCATGCCGTTGGTGCAATACTACGCCTATGTGGAAATTACCGAAGGCGATCCGCAAAACCTGTGGGAAGAATATACGCAGGTGCTGGATTCGCACTCGAATTTTGCGATGCAAAAGATACAAGCGCCGGCCGATATTTATCCTGTGTTCCGCGAGCTGTTCAAAAAGCAGCCGAAATGAGGTGCACCGTGAAGAGCCTAAGCAGTAGTGACAGATTCAAGAATCCGCGCAGATTGCCCGAGCAATCCGAGTGGACCTTTGAGCTGATAGAGCAGGCGCATGAAGAAATCCGCCGCGTTGCGCAAAATTTTGGCCTGGACACTTATCCGAACCAACTGGAGATCATCACTGCGGAACAGATGATGGATGCCTATGCCTCGGTAGGCATGCCGATCTCATACAACCATTGGTCTTTCGGCAAGCACTTCCTGTCCACCGAAAAAAGTTACAAGCGCGGACAAATGGGCTTGGCGTATGAGATCGTGATCAATTCCAATCCTTGCATTGCTTACCTGATGGAGGAAAACAGCCTGACCATGCAGGCTTTGGTGATAGCCCACGCTGCCTACGGACATAACTCCTTCTTCAAAGGCAATTACCTGTTCCGCACCTGGACCGATGCCGATGCGATCATCGATTACATGGTGTTCGCCAAGAATTATGTCGCAGATTGCGAACAGCGCTATGGCATGGAGGCGGTCGAGTTATTGCTGGATTCTTGCCATGCGCTGCAAAATTACGGCGTGGACAGGTATAAGCGGCCGACTAAACTGTCGCTGACCGAAGAGCGGGAGAGGCAGGAAGAGCGGGAAACTTATCTGCAATCGCAAATCAATGACCTATGGCGCACGCTGCCGCGCCGCGAGGGTACGGTCGTCAGCAGGGAGGCGCAGCGCTTCCCGCCCGAGCCGCAGGAAAATCTGTTGTACTTCATAGAAAAATATTCGCCGTTGCTGGAGCCCTGGCAGCGCGAAATTGTGCGCATCACCCGCAAGATATCGCAGTACTTTTATCCGCAGCGCCAAACCCAGGTGATGAATGAAGGATGGGCCACCTTCTGGCACTACACCATCCTGCACCAGTTATTTGACGAGGGCATCGTCGGCGACGGCTTCATGATGGAGTTCCTGCAGAGCCATACCAACGTCGTTTACCAGCCGCCGGTTACCAGCCGCTATTTCAGCGGCATCAATCCGTATGCGTTGGGTTTCGCCATGATGCGCGACATACGGCGCATCTGCGAATACCCCACCGATGAAGATCGCTACTGGTTCCCGGATATCGCGGGCAGCGACTGGCTGAAGACGCTGAATTTTGCGATGCGCAATTTCAAGGACGAGAGTTTCATCGCCCAGTTCCTGTCCCCGAAACTGATACGCGACTTCCATTTCTTTTCCGTGCTGGACGACGACAACCAGGACAAGCTGAGCATCTCCGCGATACATGACGAAAGCGGTTACCAATACCTGCGCCAGCAACTGGCCGGCCAGTACAACCTGGGCAATCGCGAGCCGAATATCCAGGTCTGGTCGGTGGATATGCAGGGCGACAGGGCGCTGACTTTAAGGCACCAGCAGTTCTTGCGGCGTCCCTTGAATCCGCAGACCCATGAAATGCTGAAACACGTCGCCAGGCTGTGGGGCTTTGATGTTTATCTTGAAACAGTGGATGACAACGACGTGGTTTTGAGCACGCAGGAATGCAAATGGGAAAAGCGTAGCCGGCCCCGGTAGTGATTGACACCTAAATTCAACCAAGTTCAGATAGAATGCTGGGGCGCGTTGACGCAGGCAAATCATTCCCACTCGGAGACAAAGATGTATCTAGACCACCCACGCATTTCCGCAACCCGCAGCGAAACCGAGCCCGACAGGATAGAGCGCCTGAACCGGGTGTACGGCTACGCGATAGGCCTGGCGGACGTGGACGGCAATACGGGATGTATTGCAAAGCTATCAAAAATACATGACCACAAGGGCATATTGATGGTGATCTGGTTTACCGAGCCGACTGAAGAGGAAAAAGGATATTTTCTGAAAGCATGGATGAGCAAGGTCGGCGATCTGTCCACCCATGTGGAGCATGAGGTCTTGCAGCAAGAGAGTTTGTCTTTAGACGCCTAGCGTCCTGAGTGGTAAATCTAAAGAAATCCCCGGCTTCAAGCAGCGAAGCCGGGGATTTTTTTATGCTGCAGCATGCGCATGCCGTTTAACACCACCAGCAAGCTGGTGCCGGTATCGGCAAATACGGCCATCCACAGGCTGGAATGTCCGGTCAGGGTCAGCATAAAGAACAGCGCTTTTATTCCCAATGCCAAGCCGATGTTTTGCCACAGGACGGCGGCAGTGCGCCTGGAGATGTGGATAAATTCCGGCAGCTTGCGCAAATCATCCTGCATCAGGGCCACGTCGGCGGTTTCCAGCGCGGTATCGGTGCCGGCCGCGCCCATCGCAAAACCGATATTGGCCCTGGCCAGTGCAGGCGCATCGTTGACGCCGTCGCCGACCATGCCGGTGACTGCGGCGGCGCTGAGCTCGTTGACGGCAGCCAGTTTGTCGTCCGGCATCAATTCGGCGCGCACGTCGGCGATGCCTAACTGCTCGCCGATGGACATGGCCGTTTGCCGGTTGTCACCGGTCAGCATGATCAGCTTGATACCCATGTCCTGCATCTGCTGTATGGCCTCGCGGCTGGTTTGGCGCGGGCTGTCGGCGACGGCGAGCAGCGCCAGCACTTCTGTTTCATCGCATAGTAGGACGACGGTCTTGGCCTGGGCTTCCAGCTTCAGCAATTCTTGCTGCAGCCGGCCGTGTTGCGTGCCGGATAAAACCAGGTCCAACTCATTCAGCAGCCGCCGGTTGCCCAGGTGATAGAACTTGCCGGCGATTTTGCCCTTGACCCCGCGCCCGCTGAGCGACATGAAATCAGTTACGTCATCCAGGCCGCTTTCCCCTTCGCCGCCGTCAAAATGGGCCGTGACTATGGCTCGAGCCAC
>DATHMC010000263.1:0-5955 GCA_035487495.1 Undibacterium sp. | reverse complement strand
GAGGCCGAAATGATGCGGCCCTACGGCATCTGGATAGATGCGCTGCGGCCATTGACGTCCGACATGCCGCCCGGCTTTGCGCTGCGCGACCTGGAGCCGCTGCTGCCTGCGGCGGCGGCAGATACCGGCCAGAATATCCCGGGCGACCGGGGCCGCCTGTTTTCCGCCAGTGCGGCTTTGCTCAAGCATGCGGCTGCGCGCCAGCCGCTGGTGCTGATATTGGACGACCTGCAATGGCTGGATGAAGGTTCCTGCGCGCTGCTGCACTACTTGGTGCGCAGCGTAGAACCCGGCATGCGGCTGCTGCTGGCCGGCGCGGCGCGCCAGGGCGAGATCGACGACAACCCCTGGGCCAAGGGCCTGCTGCAATCGCTGGCGCGCGAGCACCGCCTGCACATCTGCCAGCTGACTCCGCTGGGCCAGAGCGAAGTTGCCGTCCTGCTGGAACAGGTGGCGTCGGCGGCAGGTGTCGCAGGTACGGCCACGCCTGACGTCCGGCAAGTGCACAGGCTGAGCGGCGGCAATCCGCTGTTTGTGCTGGCCTTGGCACAGGCCGAGAATTTGAACGGAGGCGGCGATTTTTCGTGGCAAGCACTGACGGCCGACCAGGTGCAGCGGCTGGATGAAGGCAGCCGCGAGCTGATCTGCTGGGCAGCCGCGATGGGGCGCGAGTTCCGCCCCGAGATGCTGAGCAGCGCAATGGAGGCAGCGGAGAGCGACCTCATGCTGCGGCTGGACCGGCTGGAAAGGCGCGGCCTGCTGAAACCCGGAGGCGAAGGCCGCTATGACTTTGCGCACGACTTGATACGCGAAGCGGTGTATCGCAGCTTGTCGCCACCGCGCCGCCGCGCCATCCACCGGCAAATTGCGCGCGTACTGGTCGCCGCCGCCGCCGATGACGCCAGCCTGCACGGCGAACTGGCGCACCACGCCAGCCAGGCCGGCGACCTGCCGCTGGCAGTCAGCGCCTGCATCTCCGCAGCACAACATTGCCTGCGCGTGTATGCGAACGCGGAAGCAGGCTCGGCCGTCAATCGCGGCCTGGCCATACTGCCGGGCTTGCACGGCGCTGAAAGAATCACCGCCCATATCGATTTGCTCGGCCTGCGCATCGTCGCCAACGTCGGCGCAAAGCATCTTCCGGCGCAGGCGGACGAATTACAAAAAGCCATCGATGCGGCGGAGGCCGTGGGCTTGTATGCGGCGGCTGCCGGCGGCTGGCATATGCTGTCGTGGGTGGCGCAGCAAGAGAATGACCTGGAGCGCACCCGCATTGCCACCCTGCGTGCCGAGCGCATCAGCCGCACGGCGGATGCCGTCACGCACTGCAAGCAATTGGCCAATAGCGGGCGCTGCCTGCTGGAAGTGGAATCCGATATGGCACAGGCGCGCGCGCTGATCGCCGCCGCCGCCGAACAGGCGGATGCGATGAATATGCGCCTGATAGAACTGGACTGGGGCCATGCGCTGATTGCACGCTGGGACGGCAGGCTGGACAGCGCACGCGACTCGCTACGCACCGCGATAGAGCTGGCCCGCGCGCACGAAGACCGCTGGCGCGAATTTGAATGCATGGTGTGGCTGGCAACGGTAGAGCTGGAGCGCGGCTGTTTCGACGGCGTCGTTGCACTGTGCCATGAAATCGACGAAGTCGCGGATCGCATGGGAGATGTCAGGGTGCCGGTCAGCATAGCGCTGCGGGAGCTGGCGCAACTGCGGCAGGCGCCGGCCGGCACGGAGCCGGTCACAGCCGCACTGCGAGCCGGCCTGGACGAATTGCGCACACTGGACGACAAGGCGCACCTGGCCTATGTGTTGAATCAGGTCGCAACGCTGCTGCTGGAACAAGGCCGGCTGGATCAGGCGCAGGCCGCTGCAGCCGAAGCGTTGGCAGCAGCACAGGCGGTGGGCCGCGCCACCGAGCTGATCGTGGCCCAGGCGCTGCTGGCCTGCATCGCCGCCGACAGCGGAACCGGGCGGTTGCCGGCATGGCTGGACAACGGCAACGGCCCGCTATCAAACAGGATCAGCGCCCGCGCCCGCAGTTTTGTGCAACGGGTTCCCGCCGCGCTCCCCCGCATCGCGCAGGCTAAAATCCAAAACCGCAAAATTCCAACGGCGATTCCAACGAAGCCGGAATAGGCTGACAGCGCAATCCCGCCTTGTTGTTTTTGTAGATGAAGGAGAACATCATGTCACGCATCATCGTCGAACGTAATTTTGACACATCGCAATCCGACGCCGATATGGCCAAGGTTGCAGACCGAGAACGCCCCTGCCTGGAAGTGTACAAAGTGCAATGGAAACGCAGCCTGCTCTCCACCGACCGCAAACGCATGGTCTGCGAATACGACGCCGCCGACGCCGAAACCGTACGCAAGGTGCAACGCGAAGCCCAGGCCATGTTCGACCGCATCTGGGTCGCAGATGTGATCGAATGAAATTTTTTCCGGCGGGATATCCCGCCGGACCGGCGTGCCGCATCCGCGCTATTTATCTGCGCGCGGCCCTAGATATTTTCCGTTGATACACTATTCTTCACCTTGAGGTCTTATTGAATTCAGCCTGGATCGGGCACTTTGCGCAACATCGCCCAAAGCACTTTTCCAGGGAAAATGTTGCAAAAGACTCATTGCAACATTCGATATAAAGAACTCAGGAGGAAGCACCATGTTTACCCATATCCTATTGCCTACCGACGGCACTCCATCTTCCAAAGATGCCATCCAGAAATGCATACGCTTTGCAAAAACGCTGAATGCCAAAGTCACCGGCCTGCATGTCGTGCCGCAGTACCATATGTTCAGCTATCAACCCGAAATGCTGGACGACAGCAGCGAAAAATTCACCAGGGAATGCCAGGCCCAGGCACAATCGTACCTGTCGGAGGTGGAACTGGAGGCCAAGGAGTTTCACGTCGATTGCGATCTCCTTATCCTGACCAATGATCATCCGTATGAGGCGATTATCCATGCTGCGGAAAGTCGCGGCTGCGACCTGATCGCGATGGCTTCGCACGGCAGGAAAGGCATCAAGGCATTGTTGCTCAGCAGTGAAACCCAAAAGGTGCTGGCACACAGCAAGATACCGGTGCTGGTATATCGCTAGCCGAACAAAAAAAATCTACGGCTCCATGCTGGCCGCTCTCTTCTTCAGCGCCATCCCGTTTGCGCTTACCGGGGAGCGCCAAGGCGCTCCCAAATTATCTGTCAACGGACACTAGCGCCCGTCTCAACGATTATCCCAGCGATCACGGCCGCGATATTCTTCGCGATGCTCCCGCCATTCATGTTCTCGCCGTTCGTGCTCACGCCACTGGCGCTCACGCCATTCGTGCCTGCGCCACGCATAATCCCGGTCGTAATAGCCATAACCAGGCTGAACATAGACCGGTTGCGGCTGGACATAGACAGACTCAGGTTGAACGTAGACGGGTTGCTGCTGGACATACACGGGCGCCTCGTAAGGAACGCCAATATTCAAGTCGACGCGCACCGGCGCAGCAAGGGCCGGAACGGCCGCCATCGTCAATGCGGCAGTCGCCGCCAATCCTGCAACCAAAACCAAATACTTTTTCATAACGCCTCCTATAAATATAGCTATCCAACGCGCAATAGCTGCATCAGGATGACCTCCTGCTGGTAACGGATGTAACAGGTTGTTGCTGCCGCAACGGGCGATTAGCTGTTCAACAGTGCCGGGACGGTGTTGGAGTGCGAGGATCTGGCCGCGCCGATCGACGACGGGCATAGGGCGCCAGCATGATAGTCAGGAAGCAGCGCTGCCGATCGCTTCCAGTGCATCGTCCCAGCGCTGCAGATGGGCCGGTTTGCCTTTGCTGTGCGCGCCCAGCAGCCGGTGCGGCGGCACGGTGACTGCGCCTTGCTTGAACTTCATCTTGACCAGCACTTCCCCATGCCTGGATTGGCGCACAAAGAACACATGCGAAAAGTAGGCGCACCTGTCGTCTGCGAAGATGATTTCCGTCTCTACCCTGACCCGGCTGAAGAGCCGTATGGGCCGCATGAACTGCACCAGTTGCGAGGCATTGACGAAGCCGTACCGGTTGCGCAGCATCGTCGCGATCAATCCCGTCCGTATCAGGAAATCCAATTGGCAGGCTTCCGCCAGTTGAAAGTATTTGTCGCTTTTGAGCGTCGCCACGCCGGTATCCAGCGGCGAGATCAGGAAATGCGAAGACAGCTTGGCGCCGGTAGCGGCGCTGCCGTAACGAAACAAGGCGCCAACAACGGTCAGCAGGTTTCTCAGGATGCCGGACATGGGATCAATCCTATGGAGGTTTATCAAGGATGCAAGGCACCGATCATACAGGTACTCGGCTCAGTGGCCCTAAGGGCTTGCAGGGGCCACTTCGGCACCTTCGATATGATGGCGCGCCAGCGCATTGGCGACAAAACCCGAGCGCTTCATCTCTTCCACAAAATCGCTCAGGTAAGAGAGCGCCGCTGCGCGGTTTTTGGGGATTGCCATGGCCTGCCGGATTTCCATGAAGCGGCCGTCCAGCAACCGCAAACCCGGCACCCGTTTGGCATCGGCCTGCATCTGCTGTTTGACGCCTGCGGCAACATCCAGCTGCTGCCGCAGGAAAACCTCGGCCACCTCGGGCGAGGTCGGCGCCCTGACCAGTTCCGCCTGTTTCAGTTCGCGGCTCAGGTACAGGTCATACGCGCCGCCCTTGCCCACCACGACGCGATTGCCGGCACGGTCCACCTGCCCATTGCTGTGAATCGGCGAATCCTGCCGCACCATGTACGCGCCCTCTATGACTACATAGGGACCGGTAAACAAGCTATCTTCCGCACGCTTGGGGTCTATCGCATAAAACGCAATGTCCACGCTATTGCCGGCAACTGCTTCACTGGCCTTGCCGGCGGCATTGAACGTGATCAACTCCAGCGGCACGTCCAGCCGCCTGGCCAGTTCCAGTGCAAGGTCGACCGACACGCCCATAGGTTCGCCGGTCGCCGCGTCCTTGCCGGCCAGGATGGGATTGCCATAATTGATCGCCGCGCGCAATTTGCCGCCGGGGGCCAGCACATTGACCACTGCGGCCGGCGCCTTGGGCTGGGTGCTGCAAGCCGTAATCGACAATAGCGACAACGCGGCAGCGGCGAATACTGCCGACTTGTTGGTACGGAACGAACGCATGCAGCCTGCCTCCAGATGCCCGATCTTGGGCGATTTATTGGACTCCTATCAACAGACAGCATACTACGCCAAGTGATAGGGTCCTGCCCGCAATTTAAGCAGGAGAACAATCTTGTTTAAAATCAAATACCTAGGTCGTGCCCACGGCACTTATCCACAGGATTGTTAACAGACAATGTGGGTAAAGATGCTATGCGCTTTCCACCAGCGCCAGGTGTCCGGGGAGTTTGAAAAACGAGCGCCCTTGCGGCAACTCTATCTTGATGTGGGCATATTCCCACTCTATCTCGTTGGCTTCGGCGGCGGCTTTGGCCTTCCTGATCGCGGCTTGCTGCCATCTTTGCGCAGGGGCTCGTTGGATATTGATGGTAATCATGATTTTCTCATCAATGAACACGGTAAGAAAATCATATTTTGAAGGGGGCGGCGCAGATATCAGCCGCCGAGCCCGGCGGTTGTAGGACAAAATGAACTGCGGCTGTCGCCGCAAGCCTGGACTTGACAAGAAAACACCTCAGCTGGCAGCGTCTATTTGCACCAGCGCCAGCTTGATGTCCTGGATATCGGTCGGCCTGACCAGCCTGGAAATTTCCTTGCCTTGACTCAAGAACACCAGCGTAGGCCACAGTTTGATGCCGAAAGAGCGCCCCAGCCGGCGGCCGCTGCCGTCTTCTATCTTCAGGTGGCGGACATGCGGATGCGCGTCCAGCGCGGCAGCCAGCAGCGGTTGCGCGGCGCGGCAGTAGCCGCACCACGGCGCGCCGAACTCAATGACCGTGGAGCCAT
>DATHMC010000262.1:0-22269 GCA_035487495.1 Undibacterium sp. | reverse complement strand
GCGATATGCTGCTGTGTTCGGTGGCCGACCGGCTGGTGGCGTATTTCGGCGCCGATTGCCAGCTGGCCCGGGTCGGCGGCGATACCTTTGCGCTGTTGGGGGACGAGGCGATGGTGTGCCCGGAGGCGATCCTGGGCTTGTTCAACCGCCCTTTCGAGGTGGACCGGCAGGAGGTGCAGCTATCGGCCACCATCGGCCTGGTGAAACTGGCGGAATACGACGGCCAGGGGTCGGAGGCCCTGAAAGACACGAATATTGCATTGAAGCGGGCCAAGACCCATCAGCGCGCCGGGCATGTGTATTTTACCCGTGACATGGGGGTCGAGATCCGTGAGCGGGTACGCTTGATGCACGCATTGCGGGGAGCGTTCGAGAATCAGAAGCTGTTCCTGGTGTTCCAGCCGCAGATCGATATGGCCAGCGGCCGTCCGGTCGGGGCGGAGGCTTTGTTGCGCTGGAGGACAGATGACGGCAAGTTTGTGCCGCCGGACCAGTTTATCCCGATCGCGGAGTATTCAGGACTGATCGTGGACATCGGCGAGTGGGTGTTGCGCACCGCCTGTGAAGAGCTGGTGCATCTGCGCAGCCTGGGCTATACCGATTTCCAGATGGCGATCAATGTGTCGCAGGCGCAATTCTCGCATCCCTTGTTCATGCAGTCGCTGCACCGGGCCTTGCAGGATACGCAGGTGCCGCCGGAGTGCCTCGAACTGGAGATCACGGAGTCGATGGCGATGAAGGACCCGGACCTGTTGATCAAGACTTTGTACCAGATCAAGCAGTTGGGCATCAGTATCTCGATCGACGATTTCGGCACCGGCTTCTCTTCCCTGAGCTATCTGCAGAAGCTGGATGTGGACCGGCTGAAGATCGACCGCGCCTTCGTCAATGAGATCAAGGATGCGTCGTCCGACGCCAGCATTGCGAAGATGGTGATCCAGTTGGGGCAGAACCTGGGCTTGTCGGTGATCGCCGAGGGGGTCGAGAGCGAGATGCAAGCGAGCACGCTGCGTTCTTTCGGCTGCCACCTGGCGCAGGGCTATCTGTTTGCCAAACCCATGTCCAGGGATGATTTGCATGCATGGCTGGCGCTCTCGATGCCGAATTGAGCAAAGACCGATTCCCGCAGGAAACAGGCGCCACACCGCGAGGTTGGCGCCTTTTTATTTCCTGACGCACATCTGCCATCCAATGGCCCGCCCCATTAAAGGGTATATTAGCTATTGCATATATTCATCGGCGCATTTACTGTCAAAATCATCACCGATCTGAATAAATTTTTGTTCCCTTTTCTCCCCGGACAGGACCACTATGAGCACTCAACTGAACACCGAGCATTTCTGGATGCCATTCAGCGCCAATCGGCAATTCAAATCCAAGCCGCGCCTGATGGTTGCGGCCGAAGGCATGCACTACACCACGGACGATGGACGCAAGATACTGGATGGCACCGCAGGTTTATGGTGTGTAAACGCCGGGCACTCGCATCCGAAAATCGTCAGCGCCATCCAGCAGCAAGCGGCGAAGCTGGATTTTGCGCCGACCTTCCAGATGGGGCATCCGCTGGCATTTGAGGCGGCCAGCGCACTGGTGTCGATTGCGCCGCCCGGCTTGAACCGGGTGTTCTTCTGCAATGACGGCTCGGAAGGCGTGGACACCGCATTGAAGATTGCACTCGCCTATCACCGCGTGCGCGGGGATGGCTTGCGCCACAAGCTGATAGGCCGCGAACGCGGCTATCACGGCGTGGGCTTCGGCGGCATCTCGGTCGGTGGCATCGCCGGCAACCGCAAGCACTTCGGCCCTGCCCTGCCTGCGGTGGACCATCTGCGCCATCCCTTGAACATAGAAAAGAATGCCTTCAGCCGCGGCCTGCCCGAGCATGGGGCGGAACTGGCAGATGAGCTGGAACAACGCCTGCTGACCTTGCATGATCCGGCAACCGTTGCCGCCGTGATCGTTGAACCTTTGCAAGGCTCGACGGGCGTGATCCTGCCGCCGAAAGGCTATCTGCAAAAATTGCGCAGCATCTGCGACAAGTACGGCATTCTGCTGATTTTTGATGAGGTGATTACCGGCTTTGGCCGCTTGGGCAGCGCCTTTGCCGCCGATTATTTCGACGTGATCCCCGACATGATAATCTGCGCCAAGGGTCTGACCAATGCAGCAGTGCCCATGGGCGCCGTCATCGTCAAGCAGGAAATCCATGATGCCTTCATGTCTGCCGCGCCGGAAAACGCCATCGAGTTCTTCCACGGCTATACGTATAGCGCGCATCCGCTGGCTTGTGCGGCGGCCATAGCAACTATCGATGTGTACAAGGAGCAAAAATTATTCGCCCGCGCCGCCGATCACGCTGGCTATTTTGCCGATGCGGCGCATAGTCTGAAAGGCCTGCCTTTCGTCAAGGATATACGCAACCTCGGCCTGGTGTGCGGCATAGAGTTGGAGAGCGTACCCGGCAAGCCCGGCAGCCGTGCTTTCGACGTATTCCTGAAATGTTTTTGGGAACAGGGAGTGCTGATTCGCACGACCGGCGACATCATTGCCCTGTCGCCGCCTTTGATCATAGAAAAACAGCAGATAGACCAGCTGTTCGGGTCGATTACGAATGTGCTGAAGGCGCAGTAAAACAAATTAACCCCTTGCCTCCGGCGCTACCGGAAGCAAGGGGTTAAAATTTTTCATAGCCCAGCAAATAGCGCCATTGGCCGGCGGCCAGCGCTGCCATCGGCACGCGTCCGATACGGATGCGCCTCATCGCGACCACCTTCAAACCGACTTTTTCACACATATGCTGGATCAACCCCAGCGGCGGCGTTTTCAGCGCGAAGCGCAGGCGGGTTTCATTTTGCCAACTGACCTTGATAGGCGGCAAAGCCTTGCCGTTGAAGCTCAGGCCATGGTTCAGCAATGCCAACCCCTCGGCCGGCAAACTTCCGGACACTTCCACGATGTATTCATATTCGGTCTTGCCCGCATCGTCGACCAGTTTGCGCGCCACATGCCAGTCCTGGGTAAATACCTGCAGGCCGGCGGCCATCGTTTCCAGCGTATCGACCGCCTTCAGGCCGGTCAAGTGCTTCCTCAGAAAACGCAGGCCTGAACGATCGTCCGGCGCCAGATTATCGGCGTTAATCAATGCCATGGACGGGCTGATGCCATATTCGCCCGGGACGCTGCTCAGGCCGGCCGGCTTATGCAGCAGGATGGTGACCGGCTCCGTCTCTTGCAAGCTGGCGCCGGGCAGCAGTTCGAGTTTTTGCCCTGCCTCCACCCTGAAGCCCGGTTCCTCAATAAGCTTGCCGTCAACCGTAACCCAGCCGCCCTCTATATAGATCTCGGCTTCGCGCCGGGAACAGCCAAGATGGATAGCCAGTTGTTTTGCGAGGCGTAAGGTTTCGGACATGATTTTATGAAAAGGAAAAATGAAAGCGTATTACTAATGCTGCCGCATGATACAGGACATTGCCGCACAGGCGGCTTACACGTCCTCCCGCAACGCCAGCAGTTCGTTGAATATCAATGCGGCCAGCACCACGCCGCCGCCGGCCAGGGTTTCCCGGGCCGGCACTTCGCCCGCGCCCAGCCAGGCCCAGATGGGGCCCAGCAACACCTCCAGCAAGCCCAGCAAGGATATCTCCGGGGCGGACAGGTTGCGCGCAGCGCTTACCATCAGCATGCAGGGAAACCCCAGCTGCAACACCCCGAGTATCGCCAGGATAGCCACATCATGCTGCGAAGCCCGCAAGGGCATCGCCAGCGGCAGCATCAGCACGCACGAGATGACGGCGCCTATCAATACCGCCGGGATCAGGTCGACAGACTTGCCGGCCTTTTTCAATACAACGACATTCACCGACATCGCGACAGGGATGCCTGTCGCGATCAGCATGCCGGCCAGTCCCCTGGCATCCACGCTGGACATGCCGCCAGCGAACATCCACAGCATGCCGGCCAGCGCCACGGCAATGGCCAACCAGGTGCGCGGCACGATCTGATGGCGCAGGACTATCCACGCCAGCAAGGCCGTCAGCAGCGGCGTCACGCTCATCACGATCAGCGTATTGGCTACGGTGGTCATTGTCAGCGCTATCATGAAACAGCAAAACATCGCTGCCCACATGAAGCCGGAGATCAGCCCAAACCACCCGGCCAAAAATAGTTTGCTGACCGCCTGCGACTTGTGCTGCCAGAACATCGCAGCAGCAACGAAGGCGCCCGCAAACAGGCTGCGCCAGAAAGTCACCTCAAAACCGTGGGCTGCGTGCAGTTGCCGGGTAAGCACGCCGGCGATACTCCACAGGCTGGCGGCAGAAATCATCAGGAAAAGCGCTTTGCGATGGATGGCTTTGGACGTCATCTTGAATTGGCAGTTTTATTTTTATGAAAAAGAAAAACCCGCTTTGGTCAACCGCGAACGGCAGAGCAAAACGGGTTTTTCTCTTGCCGGACTGCTATATCAGCCTGTCCGGCATCTGGCGCCGCTATTATGCAGCGTCACGTGAAGCTTTTTTGCGCTCATGCTCTTTCAGGAAACGCTTGCGCAGGCGTATGCTCTTCGGTGTGATTTCAACCAGTTCGTCGTCGTCGATGAATTCCACCGCGTATTCCAGGGACATCTGGATAGGCGGCACCAGGCGCACCGCTTCATCAGTACCGGAGGAGCGCACGTTGGTCAATTGCTTGCCCTTGATAGGGTTCACAACCAGATCGTTGTCGCGGGAATGGATACCGATGATCATGCCTTCATATACCGGGTCATTGTGGCTGACGAACATGCGGCCGCGATCCTGCAATTTCCAGATGGCGTAGGCAACGGCAGCGCCGTCGTCCTGGGAAATCAGCACGCCGTTACGACGGCCGCCGAGTTCGCCCTTGGAATTGTCTACCGGTGCGTATTCATCAAAAATGTGGCTCATCAAACCAGTGCCGCGCGTCAGCGTCATGAACTCGCCCTGGAAACCGATCAGGCCGCGTGCAGGGATACGATATTCCAGGCGGACACGACCTTTGCCGTCCGGCTGCATGTCTTGCAGATCGCCGCGACGACGACCCAGCTCTTCCATCACGGCGCCCTGGTTGACTTCTTCTACGTCGATCGACAGCATTTCAAACGGCTCGTGGCGTACGCCATCAACCATTTTAAATACCACGCGCGGGCGGGAAACAGCCAGCTCGTAACCTTCACGACGCATGTTTTCGATCAGGATGGTCAGGTGCAATTCACCGCGACCGGACACTTCAAACGTGGTGTCGTCACCGGTATCGGTAACACGCAGGGCCACGTTGGCCTTCAATTCGCGATCCAGGCGATCACGGATCTGGCGGCTGGTGACGAATTTGCCCTCGCGGCCGGCCAATGGGGAGTTGTTAACCATGAAGTTCATGTTCAAAGTAGGCTCATCCACTTTCAACATAGGCAGCGCATCCGGAGTATCTACCGCGCATACCGTGGTGCCGATGCCCAGTTCTTCAATACCGTTGATCAATACGATGTCGCCGGCAACCGCTTCGTCCACCAACACGCGTTCCAGGCCTTTGAAATTCAACACCTGGTTGATACGCGCCTTACGCGGAGTGCCGTCCGGGCCATCCATGATCACGACGTCTTGCAACGCCTTCACGCGACCGCGGGTGATGCGGCCGATACCGATCTTGCCGACGTAGGAGTTATAGTCCAGCGAGGAGATTTGCAATTGCAAAGGACCGTCAGGGTCATCCTCACGCACAGGAACGTGCTGCAATACGGCGTCGAACAATGGGTCCATGTTGCCGCCGCGCGCTTCCGGATCCAGGCTCGCATAACCGTTCAGCGCGGAAGCATAGACCACCGGGAAATCCAGTTGTTCGTCGCTTGCGCCCAATTTGTCGAACAATTCAAAAGTCTGGTTCACTACCCATTCAGTACGTGCGCTCGGACGATCGACCTTGTTCACGACGACGATAGGTTTCAGGCCGAGGGCCAGCGCCTTGCGTGTCACGAAACGTGTTTGCGGCATAGGGCCGTCAACCGCATCGACCAGCAACAATACGCTATCAACCATGGACAACACGCGCTCAACCTCACCGCCGAAGTCGGCATGGCCCGGGGTATCGACGATATTGATATGCGTGCCCTTATATTCAACCGCGCAGTTCTTCGCCAAAATCGTAATGCCGCGTTCTTTTTCCAGGTCATTGGAATCCATGACACGGGTATCCACTTGCTGGTTCTCTCGGAAAGTGCCGGATTGACGCAGCAACTGGTCAACCAGAGTTGTTTTACCGTGATCGACGTGGGCGATAATGGCGATGTTACGTATAGCGCGTTTTATATTTGACATGATAGCGATAGAGAGGGGGTGATTCAGATAGCCTCGGATTATAGCATGTTGCGATGCAAGAAACCGAAAACATCAATAACTTCAATGAGTTACTTGCCTATTAGTTCCTACAACCACTAATTTTGAGGTGCCGGGAGAAAAAATTACGGAATTTGCGCAGTAGCAATCAATCTTTCGGGGGCCAGGATGTCGTATTCCTGCAATTGCGCCGACCCAAGCAACTGGCCGTCAGACTCGCGATAAACGCGAACCCGGCCCGGCTGCGCGGGTAAATCAACCGGTTCCCGGCCCAAAGCCAGGCGCTGCCCCTGCAGAAAGCGTTTTGCCAAAACATCATTCAAGGCGACTTTTGGAAAACTGGACAATAAGGCATCCACCGGCGCCAGCAAAGGAAGCCGCTGCTCTTCCGGCAAATCGTTTAGGGCGTCCAGCGTGATCGACTCGGACAGGATCAGATGGCCGACCTGGGTCCGGCGCAATGCCTGCAAATGGGCGCCGCATCCGAGTGCATTCCCGATGTCTTCGCCAAGTACGCGTATATAGGTGCCTTTGCTGCAACGGACATTCAGGGTCAGGAACGGCGCTTCGTATTTGACCAGTTCCAGCATGTGTATCGTCACCGCCCTTGCCTCGCGCTCCAGCGTTACGCCGGCGCGCGCATACTCGTACAGCGGCTTGCCGTCGCGCTTCAACGCGGAATACATCGGCGGCACTTGCTGTATGTCACCGCGAAATTGCGGCAGCACCGCCCGGATATCGTCAACGGTCGCCGTCACAGGCTTGTTTTCGGTGATTTCGCCTTCGGTGTCGCCCGTGGTCGTGGTCACGCCCAGATGCACGACGGTCTGGTAAGTCTTGTCGGCCTCCAGCAAATCCTGGGAAAACTTGGTTGCCTCGCCAAAACACAAGGGCAGCAATCCGGTTGCAAAAGGGTCCAGCGTGCCTGTATGGCCGGCCTTTTGCGCATTGAACAGGCGCTTGGCCTTGATCAATGCATCATTACTGGACAGGCCCACAGGCTTGTCCAGCAGCAATACGCCGTGCACAGGTACACGAATTCTTTTTTTTACCGGATTTGTCATTTCAATTGAAAGGCTAGCGTAGCGGACAGGCAGCCTGTCCCGCTAATAGGGATCAGTCTTCGTCAGCGTCTTTGGCGCGACTTGCATTGGCTTCATCGATCAGCTTGGACATTGCCATGCCGCGCATCGTCGAAGTGTCATGGATGAAATGCAGCTGAGGAAGGGTGTGGATATGCAGACGCAGACCCAGTTGCGCGCGCAGGAACCCTGCAGCCCTGGCCAGCGCTTCCACTGTATTCTTGATTGCAGCAGCATCATCGGTAAGTGTAGTGAAATACACTTTTGCATGCGCATAATCCGGTGTCAGCTGGACTTCGGTCAGCGTGATCATGCCGACGCGGGGATCCTTCAATTCGGACCAGATAATTTCCGCCAGATCGCGCTGAATCTGATCTGCGACGCGCAGACCACGACCGGGGATTGTTTTACTATGTTTTGCCATAAACTTTCATCACACACCATAAACGACGACTCCCGGCACATGCCGGGAGCCTGACGAATTACAGTGTACGCGCTACCTCTTGCACTTCAAATATTTCCAACTGATCGCCAACCTGGATATCGTTGTAACCTTTCAGGGACAGGCCGCACTCGAAGCCAGCCCTGACTTCTTTCGCATCGTCCTTGAAGCGCTTCAGCGAATCCAGTTCGCCGGTCCAGGACACCACGTTGTTGCGCAACAGGCGTACCGAGGAACCTCGCTTGACCAGGCCCTCTGTGACCAGGCAACCGGCGATCGCGCCGACTTTGCTGACCAGGAAAACCTGACGCACTTCGACCATACCCAAGATATGCTCGCGTTTTTCCGGCGTCAACATGCCTGACAGGGCGGCCTTGATCTCGTCCACCGCATCGTAAATGATGTTGTAGTAACGGATATCAACGCCGTTGGATTCCGCCAGTTTGCGGGCAGAAGCATCGGCACGGGTATTAAAGCCGATAATCACTGCCTTGGAAGCAACCGCCAGGTTGACGTCCGACTCAGAGATGCCGCCAACCGCTGCGTGCACCACTTGTACGCGCACTTCGCTGGTGGACAATTTCTGCAAGGACTGCACCAAAGCTTCCTGCGAACCCTGTACGTCGGTCTTGACGATGATAGGCAGGTTTTTGAGCTCGCCCTCGCCCATCTGTTCGAACATGTTTTCCAGCTTGGCTGCCTGCTGCTTGGCCAGCTTGACATCACGGAACTTGCCTTGCCGGAATAGCGCAATCTCACGTGCCTTGCGCTCATCCGTCATGACCATCACTTCTTCGCCTGCCGACGGCACGTCGGTCAGACCCTGGATTTCTACAGGAATAGAAGGACCGGCTTCCGAAATATTAGCGCCGGTTTCATCCAGCATCGCACGAACACGGCCGTAGGAAGAGCCTGCCAGTACCACGTCGCCGCGCTTCAAGGTACCGGACTGAACCAGTATCGTTGCCACGGCACCGCGGCCTTTGTCCAGGCGAGCTTCCACCACAAGGCCTTTTGCCGGCGCATCTTTCGGCGCTTTCAGTTCCAGCACCTCGGCTTGCAACAACACTTGTTCCAGCAATGCGTCTATGCCATCGCCTGTTTTTGCCGACACCGGCACGAACGGCGAATCGCCGCCGTACTCTTCCGGCACAACGCTTTCCGCGACCAGTTCCTGCTTGACGCGATCCAGATTGGCGCCCGGCTTGTCGATCTTGTTGATCGCCACTACCAGAGGCACGCCGGCTGCTCTCGCATGCGCAATCGCTTCCTTGGTTTGCGGCATCACGCCGTCATCGGCCGCCACCACCAGAATAACGATGTCGGTCGCCTTCGCGCCACGGGCACGCATCGCCGTAAAGGCTTCGTGGCCCGGAGTATCCAGGAAGGTAATCGTGCCACGCGGCGTTTCCACGTGATAGGCGCCGATGTGCTGGGTAATGCCGCCGGCTTCGCCGGAGGCAACCTTGGCACGACGGATGTAATCCAGCAAGGATGTCTTGCCGTGATCGACGTGGCCCATCACCGTCACAACCGGTGCGCGCGGGAAGGATTCAAAGTCGGCATGTTCAGTACCATCGGCCAGCATCGCTTCCGGATCGTCCAGTTTGGCAGCGAACGCCTTGTGGCCCATTTCCTCGACCAGGATCAATGCAGTTTCCTGATCCAGAACCTGGTTGATCGTGACCATCTGGCCCAGCTTCATCAATTGCTTGATCACTTCAGATGCCTTTACCGACATCTTGTGCGCCAACTCAGCGACGGTGATGGTTTCAGGGACGTAGACGTCCTTGACAATAGCCTCAACCGGAGCCTGGAAGTTGGATTCGCGATCATCGTGGTGACTATTGCGGCGACCACCCTTGCCGCTCTTCCAGCCGTCACGGCCACCGGAAGAATCGCCGCGGGTCTTGATTCCGCCGCTACCGCGTTTTTTATCATCCTGCCAGGTCGAAGAGACATTCGCCGATTTGATCGACTTCTTGTCTGCCACGACGGGCTTCTTCTCGTCTTTCTTATCGGTAGCCGGCTTCTTGTCCGTAGGCTTTTTATCCGTAGGCTTATGCAGCGTACCCTCGGCAACCTTAGGTGCTGCGGCAGGCGCAGGCTCGGGAGCCTTCACCGGACGACGCTGCGCGTTCATCATTTCCTTGATCTGCGCTACTTCGTCGGCCACTTTTTTGCGGGCGATCTCAGTTGCAGCCGCGCGTTCAGCGGCTTCCTTGGCATCTATCGCAGCTTTTTTCTTCAGCTCTTCCGCCGCCAGACGTTTCTTGTCTTCGTCAGGCTGGGCAACTTTCACTTCCGCCGGCTTGGCTTCTACCGGCTTGGCATCGGCAACTGGCTTGGCATCTGTCTTCTTGGCAGAGGCTGCAGCTTCAGCGCGCGCTTTTTCTTCCGCCTCAGCCTCAGCCTTGGCTTCGGCAGCAGCGGCCAGTTCAGCTTCGCGCATAGCCTTGGCTTGCGCTTCCTTCTCGGCTTCCAGCTTGGCCAGATGAGCCTGCTTTTCCAACAATTCAGCCTCCTGACGCGCAACCAGCTCCGCTTCACGGCGAATATCTTCTTCGCTAGGCGCGACTTCTGCAGCGTCAACAGCGGCCGCAGTGCGGTGCGTCAATTCTTCAGCAGTAGGCTCATCACGCTTCACAAAAGTACGCTTCTTGCGAACTTCCACCTGTATCGTGCGTGATTTCCCTGTGGCATCAGCCTGCTTGATCTCTGTGGTTTCTTTGCGTGTCAGCGTGATCTTTTTCTTTTCAGCATCGGCAGAAACACCGTGCGAACGACGCAAATGATCCAGCAGCCGATCTTTATCTTCCTTCGACAACGAATCGGACGTCGAGCTTTTACTGACGCCTGCGGCACGCAATTGCGTGAGCAGCAAATCCGCTGACATCTTCAGCTCGGTGGCAAATTGGGCTACATTGTTACTCGCCATTCAGTCCTCTTTTTCTATGTGCGCGTTATGATAATCAAACTCGTTTTACAGCTTGGCTTCTACGAGTTTCCAGGCCTTGGCTAACAACGCCTTGGCATGTTCATCATATTTAGCGTCGATGAGCTTCATCTCATCATCGGTCACATCTTCAAATGCATTTTTAATCAATTGGCGCGCACGATCAGCCGACAATGCCAAAATCGCCCCAAACTCGTCATATGCCAGACCGGCAAATTGTTCCAGCGTCTTGATTCCCGCCAGGCCCAGCTTGCCGGCTGTCACGCGGCTCATGCCTTCGAGGCTGATCAGCGCATCTTCCACGCCCTCAACACCCTCTTCAGACGCGATCGCTTCCGTCAACAGTGCATCCCTCGCGCGATTACGCAGCTCATTGACGGTATCTTCGTCAAAAGCGTCGATCTCCAGCATTTCGCTGATGGGCACATACGCAATTTCTTCCAGACTGGAAAAACCCTCGTCCACCAGGATGTCTGCGACTTCCTGGTCAACGTCCAGCCGTTCCATGAACAAGACGCGGATACCCGCAGTTTCCTGCGCAGCCTTGTTCGCCGATTCTTCTGCAGTCATGATGTTGATCTGCCAACCGGTCAATTCGGCAGCCAGGCGCACGTTTTGACCACTGCGGCCAATCGCAATCGCGAGGTTTTCCTCATCCACCACAACGTCCATGCCATGCTTCTCTTCATCCACCATGATGGAGGAAACATTTGCCGGCGCCAGTGCGCCGATCACGAATTGCGCAGGATCTTCCGACCACAACACGATATCTACGCGTTCGCCGCCCAACTCACCGGTAACAGCCTGCACGCGCGAACCGCGCATGCCCACGCAAGTACCGATAGGGTCGATGCGCTTGTCGTTGGTGTACACGGCAATTTTTGCGCGCACGCCAGGATCGCGGGCTGCGGACTTGATAATCAGCGAGCCTTGCTCAATCTCGGGCACTTCCAGCTCAAACAATTTCATGATGAACTCGGGTGCGGTACGGGACAGTATCACCTGCGGACCACGAGCATTGCGGTCTATACGCAGGATGTAGGCACGTACACGGTCGCCGACACGCAGGTTTTCCTTGGGGATCATCTGGTCGCGTGGCAGGCGGGCTTCTATCTTGCCGGACTCAACCACAGCTTCGCCGCGCTCCATGCGCTTGATGGTGCCGGTCACCAGCGAATCACCGCGCTCCAGGAAATCCGCCAGGATCTGTTCGCGCTCAGCGTCACGGATGCGTTGCAACACGACCTGTTTGGTGTCTTGCGCAAAACGACGGCCGAAATCGACCGACTCGATCGCTTCTTCTATGTATTCATCCACTTCGATATCGGGAATCTGTTCAACCGCTTCGAAATGCAGGATTTCCTGGTCAGGCAATTGCAGGCCGGCGTCATCCGGCACCACGTGCCAGCGACGGAAGGATTCAAACTCGCCGGATTCGCGATCGATAGCTACGCGGATATCAACCTCTCCCTCGTAGCGCTTCTTGGTTGCTTGCGCCAACGCATGCTCCAGCGCACCAAAGACAATATCCTTGTCGACGTTTTTTTCACGCGCCAGCACATCAACCAATAACAAAACTTCGCGACTCATGCTTTGCGACTCCTAAAATCCACTTGCGGCACCAAGCGTGCCTTATCCACATCGGCGAGCGTAAACTCCAGCATTGCCGCCCCGTCTTTACCTTCAAATTCCAGCTTCAGCGTATCGCCTTCAGGCTCATGCAATACGCCTTCAAATGTCTTGCGATTCGGCGTTCCGGGCATGGGCAAGCGCAGCTTGACCGTCACCTTTTCGCCCACAAAACGCACAAAATCGCCAAATTTTTTCAACGGCCTGTCCAACCCCGGAGAGGAAATCTCCAGTCGCTCGTAATTCACATTTTCAACCGTCAATACGTGGGACAGTTGATGACTGACCTTTTCACAGTCTTCGACCCTGATATTGCCCTTCTCTGCGTCCGCCGGCAAAAAATCGATGTACACCCTGAACAAGCCGCGTTCGGCCTGCTCAAAGTCCACCAGGTCGTAACCGGTGCCATTGACAGTCTTTTCTATTAATTCCAGCAACTGCAAACTATTCTCCAAAAATGCAAATATCGCCATCAGGCCTTACCTGACGCGCCCCGGCATGACAAGCACACCACATGCTCAAATCGCTGCGCCAAAAAAAAATGGGCAAAGCCCATCTTTTTAATGCAATGCCACACAAACGACCAATGAACCAACGATGCATTCAATGCAGGCAAAATCCGCTAACTACAAGATTATAAACGATTATTTACTCTATCGCAATGACAAAAATTCTCTACCGGGACAACATTGCAAGCTCTCGACAGAATCCGCGCCAAGGCCGGCAATATTTTCTTTGCGTGGACGAAAAAGCATATCGATTTTCGTCCACCGCTCCCAACCACATCATTGCCGGAAAGAACCATTTACAAAAATACAGCAAGATTACTTGCCCCTGGTGCGCCTGCGCTGCGCAATACCCTGTCCGATTGCCTGCCCGCTGCCGCGCACTGTTGCACCCCGCCTATGTCCCGCATCCGGGAAGCCCAAGGCGGTTTGCAACGGGTCAGGCTGGCGACTGCGCCCGCCGGGTTTTTTGTTGCCAAAATCTTTATTGCCGAAATCCCTGTTGCCAAAATCGCCGCCTCGCGGCGCAGGTGCGCCGAAAGGTTTGCTAAAAGGCTTGTCGAACGACCTGCCAAACGGATCGACCGGACGCGCCTTATTGCCGTCCTGCCTGAAATTACCGCCCCTTGCTTTGGGCGCAGCACCCGGCTTATCCCCGCCGGCCTTTTCCAGCCCGCTGATCTTCAACAGATCACGTACCGCAGCCTCTTCCATCTCCTCCCAGCGGCCGCGCTTCAGGCCGGAAGGCAAGGTCATTGCGCCGTAACGGGTGCGGATTAGGCGCGACACCGTCAAACCGATTGCCTCGAACATGCGGCGCACCTCGCGATTGCGACCCTCACCGATGATCACGCGATACCACTTGTTGACGCCCTCGCCACCGCCATCCATGATCTTGGAAAATTGCGCCAGGCCATCTTCCAGCTCAACGCCGTTCAGCAGCTTTTGGCGCATCCCCTCTTCCAGTTCGCCCAGGGTCCTGACCGCGTATTCACGCTCAATGCCGTAACGAGGATGCATCAGGCGGTTAGCCAGGTCGCCGGAAGTAGTAAACAACAACAAACCTTCCGTGTTGTAATCCAGGCGGCCCACTGCCAGCCACTTTCCGGCCTTCATCGTCGGCAGGCTGTCGAATACCGATGCACGCCCCTCCGGATCGCTGTTGCTGACAATCTCACCAGCCGGCTTGTGGTAAACCAGCACGCGCGGCGGCTTTTTGCTGACCTTGCGCTGTATCAACTTGCCGTTGATGCGCACTTGATCTGTCGGCAAGATGCGCTGACCGATATGGGCCGGCTCGCCATTCACAGAAACACGGCCGGCAACAATCAAGTCCTCCATGTCGCGGCGGGAACCCAGGCCGGCTTCCGCCAATACCTTGTGCAGCTTCGGCGCATCGTCATCCGCGGTCAGGTCGCGGCGAGCAGGCTTGGCCTGGCGCCCCTTGCCCTGCTTGGCATCCGCCTCTGCATGGGCAGCATCAAAAGCCTCGGAGGTGACGAAGGAAAACACTTCATCCGCGCCACCGGCCGCAGGCCGCCCACCCGGACGACCTCCCCGCCCCTGCTGTGCCGGACGCTTGGCGCCGGCAGCACCCTGCTGGCGGGGCTCCGCGCCGTCAGAACGCGGGGAACGCGATTCCCTCGGCTCTCGCTCTGTGCGCTTGCCCGGCTCGCTTTTTTTCCTCGGGTTACGGGAACGCGGCTTTTCAGTCTCGGCCACGGCGCCGTCAGCTCCCACCTCTGCGGGAGCATCCGCCTGAACCTCCGCCGCGACAGATTGCTCTGCAGGCGTCGCATCCGCCTTGGAGCGAGAACGGCGCATATTTCTAGGCCCCCTTACTCCACGCTTTGCGGGCTTGGCAGCCACATCTCCACCATCGGAAGATTCCGGGGCAATTGCGCCAGCCGCAGCCGTTGCATCATCTGGATTATTTGAATTCATCATTTGATTCTATATTGAGCTGGCTAAGCGACGCATTTGCCTCGACTTCATCCGCCAGATTGTTAATTGGCGCTTCAATTACCACATCTGCAATGTGATCATGAAGGTCTTCATTCTGCGAGTTCATTACAGTCTCAGCTGCAACGTCGCCAACAAGCGCTGTCTCAGTTTTGATGAGGGGCGAGGCTTGCTCTTCCTCTGCAGCATCAGCGGTATGCACTACACTGCCTGGCCTTAACTCTTGCTCCAACTCTTGCTTTATTTCCAGTTCCGCCGCCCGCTCGCCGGACAGCTGTTCCATTTGCACCGCCGAAGACTGGGCCTGCTCAGCGGCAACTTCCACACTGATTCCGGCGTCACCTCCCTCTTCGGCGACCGGCAACTGAACCGGGCTGGCAAACATATTCTCTTCCAGCGCATCCAGTTCCGCCGCACCGGCGCCGGCGACATCGCCCTTGCTGACCTGTTGCAACGGAGGCAATTGATCCAGAGACGCCAGGCCCAGGTCATCCAGGAATTGCTTGGTCGTCGCAAACAATGCAGGGCGGCCCGGCACATCGCGATGGCCTATGGTCTCGATCCAGCCGCGATCTTCCAGCGTCTTGACCATTTGCGAATTTACCGTGACGCCGCGAATCTCTTCAATATCGCCGCGCGTAACCGGCTGGCGATAGGCAATGATAGCCAGCGTCTCAAGGGTGGCGCGCGAATACTTCGGCGGCTTTTCCGGGTTCAGCCTGTCTATATAGGCCCGCATCTCGGGCCGGCTCTGAAAACGCCAGCCTGTGGACAAACCAACCAATTCTATGCCCTTGTCGGACCAATCGCCGCGCAATTGTTCCAGCATGGATTTTATGGTGTCCGCACCGACCATATCACTTTGATCATCGCTGTCTAAAAACAGCTTTTTCATTGTATTGATGGTAAGCGGCTCGTGCGCGCATAACAACGCAGTTTCGAGGACTCGCTTGGCCTCAGCAGTATTCATGCAAACTCTTTAGTTTATAAGCAGAACGTAAGCATTGAATGAAGCTAGCAAATAGCCTCAAAAAATACCAATGCTGTTATTTTTCACTGTATTCGCCACCAATGGTGCAACGGCGTACCGCCAGCGTGTGCCACTTAGGCAATATTGGATCAATACCGTCTTTCTTCACCGGCAAACTGAAATGATAATCATGACAATCAGCGGGGACAGCAGATCAATTTAGTAGACACTGGATTGTAGTCCAGATTTTCTATTCTGATCAAAAAATAATCTTACAGCTAATAAAAAAGCCACGCAATACGTGGCTTTTTTAATGTAACTGGTTGCGGGGGCATGCACCGTACATTGTAGACAGCGCATCCTCATAGCAGACCGAGCGATGGTTCCCAACCTGTACGCAGACAAAGCCTAGAGAGTAGGCCACCCCTCCTAGAAACACATCCCCACCGTAATTCAAGTGAGGCCGCGAGAATATCACGGCCAGGGACTTTGCGCACGTATAAAACACGCAAAATCTAAAATAAAGTACCCCTCGGGGAAATGGTAACTTCGGTAACCTGCGCTCACAAAATCAGCGAAAACGTAAGCAGCATAAGGCTTTGCGACCAACAGGCAAAAGGTAACAAATAGGTAATTTGGGAGTAACTAGGTTACCTCTATAAAAAGTAATTTCATTGAAAATATATATCTATTAAAAACAATGACTTACATAAATATTACCTTTTCAGTTACCAAAGGTCACCTTTTAGGGGTAACCATATTTATTTATATAAATCAAAGAGTTACAAATCTACTCGCAAACCGGTTACCGAGGTTACCCCTTTCCCGAGTCGAACCTAAAAATGCAAAAACGAACTACGTGCGTCAAAACTCTTAAAAGCGGTGAATTGGTGCATCAATCTGCGTCACATTTCCAAGGCTCTAAAGTAGCGCTGAACCCAATGCTGACTTGGTTTTAACTATGGATGCAGATTTGAATGAAAAGAGCCCAAACTAGCGCGCAGGCGAGGTGGGAGAGATGACTGCGCGCCAGGGCTGAAAAGCCCGGCAACTAGGCCCGATCTGGTAAAATTCCGCCATCATGAATTTCAAGCGCGCATCAAAGAGGACGTTGGTCGCATGGCTCACAATGTTTGCCATGCTGCTACAGGCATTGATGCCGACGATCTCGCATGCCGGCGCAAATAGATTCTCAAATAATCTAGCTGAGGTTTGTACGTCGTCTGGCGTGCAATCCGTTACTCTGGCAAGTGGAAATAAATCTTCAAGTCCAGCAAAAAATGATCATGGCAATCATTGTTATTCTTGTTGTTGCCTGGGCGATGCCCCGCTACCCGCCCTACTAAGCACAGGATATTTCCTTGCAACAACCATCGGTAGGACCGAATTCTCGGAACCTATCTCCAATAGTAGCAATACGACCTCCATCCTGGCCGCTCATCCGCGCGGCCCACCGGCCATTCGCCTCTAATTCTTAGTATGCCGGTCATCTCCGACCATTGAACCAATTAATTGCAAAGCGATAGCAACGCTTTGCATAGTCGTATTACTTTAGGATCACAATGAACCTCATTACCCGCAATGCGCTGGCCTGCGCATTGATTTTGTCGCCCACATTTGCATTTGCATGCGCCAGTTGTGGCTGCACCCTAAGTACGGATTGGGAAAACCTTGGCCTATCCTCGCAGCCAGGTCTCCAGCTAGATATCCGTTATGACTATCTAAACCAAAATCAACTGCGTAGCGGAACCAGTACGATTTCTCCCTTTACCGCGAGTCGGCGTATCAATAGCGGCAATCCGCAAGAAGTCGAAAAATACACCAAGAACAATTATTTAACGGTTGGGCTCGATTACAACTTCAATTCAGATTGGGGTATCGACGTTCAATTGCCATATATCGTGCGCAGCCACAGCACGCTTGGAACAGCATCTGACGGGACAATACCAGGCGACGGCGGCGGCCAATACGACTCAAAAACATCAAATGTGGGTGACGTAAAGATCATCGGGCGCTATCAAGGCTTTTCGCCCGAGCATAATGTCGGCGTTACTTTTGGCGTGAAACTCCCCGCTGGCAGCCACAATGAATTCGGTATATCAAGCGATCCGACCACGCCGGGTTCGGCGCCAATTGATCGTGGCCTGCAACCAGGCACCGGAACGACAGACTTGATCCTCGGAGCCTACTTAACTGACTCATTGAATCAGAAATGGGACTACTTCATACAAGGCATTTTCCAAACAGCATTGAACTCAAAGGACCAATATAAACCTGGGAATGGATTGAATCTAAATCTGGGGCTACGCTATACGGATTTTTCCGGGTTCAAACCAGGAGTTCAATTAAACGTAAGGCACGTCCAGCGTGATTCTGGAGCGAACGCAGATACGGTCAGCACTGGGGGCACTTTGGTGTACCTCAGCCCAGGAGTTGTCGTGCCGATCAATGAGCGAATGTCCATCTATGGATTTGTGCAATTACCAATATACCAGAACGTCAACGGGGTACAACTTGCGCCTCGCTATACTGCTTCGATTGGCGCGCGATTTTCATTCTAAATAGTGCTCTCTTGCGCCTGAGTCCGACTTTAGGGACAAAAAAAGGGGGAGCAATTGCTCCTCCGGGAAGTTGCAGTGAAAATGCTAAAAATCAATCCGTCTGCGTCATAGGCTTTATCTGCCAAAACAGCATCTGGGTAGATGTCACGGATCTGCATCTAAGATACGTAACATCTGGCTCTATTTAGGAGGTGACAAGCTCAAAACTACAATCATGCAGTATGACTGGCAGATCCTGGCCGGTAAATCGTCCCTCAGGAAATGGGCCTTTTAGGTCTTCACAAAGTGGGCCGCCCCAAAAATCGTTGTATATCTTTCCGTCGAGAATTTGCCACCCTATTGCATTCACCTCGAATGATCTATAAGTCCATCCATTTCTTAAGCTTAACCAATAGCCGTCGTCACACTCCAAATACCAAGATCCCCTTCCTGTCGATTTGGGCCGAAACTTGATTGGGTATCCTCCGTAAGCACTATCCAAGGTCACACAATCCCAGTACATGGTTGCGGCATTGGCTCCCCAAGGTCTTAAGTAGCCTTCAAAGACTTTTCCATTCTCCGTGTAATGCACTTTGATTTGGTACAACTTGCCCTCCTCAATTTGCGCAGCCGTTCCACCGGGTAGAGGAATCGGTGTACGTTTCGCCCTATCAGGGACGCTTTCCGGATTTTGATCCAGTATGTCGTTAGTATTGCTCATTTGCTTTTTTTCCTTCCAAATTGAACCAATGTTTCAATTAATTAGGGGCGGCATAACGGACAGACCAGGATCGAATAACCGTGCCCCACTCAGTACAGACAGTTATTCTTTATACATCATGCTCTTTTTGAAGCATGTGGTCAATAAGTTAATTTTATTGCATGCTTGGTTGATCAGCAGTCCGCCCATCAGTCACAAACGCGATCATCAATGTTTGAATTTCCCAAATTTTTGCACCGAGTTCCAGCGCCTTTTTGCTATCCAATGTCACTACTCCAATCTAAAATTTTGATCGAGCGCAAACCTAGCGATGATTGCAATATTGTTGCTGCTAAGTCAGGTGCTACAGAATTAGAGGGGAAAATTAAGCGATTGGTCGACGCTATTGCCTCAATCGGCATATCCGACGCGCTGAAAGCCAGACTCACCGCAGCCGAGGCTGAACAAAAACGCCTGCAGTCGGAATTGGAGCAAGTTGCAACTCAGTCAGTGCAAGGCCAGAAGAAAGAAATTGGATTGCGCATTAAACGCATCCTGCTCAATTTGCGGAACACACTGGACAAAGACACTCAACAAGCCAGAAAATCATTGGCAATCTGTTTGGAGACATCCAGATAAGCAAGGAAGAGGACCGTATCTACGCTGAATACGACAACGCCACCGAGAAACTGTTAATTTCCGGTGGCGCGTATCTTAATTTGGTTGCGGGGGCAGGATTTGAACCTACGACCTTCGGGTTATGAGCCCGACGAGCTGCCAGACTGCTCCACCCCGCGTCTGAAGAATGAAACTATACATGCTTTTGCTGCTTCGCGCAAACTGTTTCTGAGATTTTCCACTTATCCGGAGCAATTTGAAAATTTCAAAGATCCTTGCCTCGCCATCGCCCGACCTCCAAGGCAAGGTATTGCGCCACAAGTCCGGCATCAAACGGGGCTGCGGCAAGTGGAAATTTCCCGATGCAGTGATACACTCCCATATCAGAACGCAATTCACCTGCGCCGTTGGCGCGGCGGGTGAAATGGCTTAAACCTCCCCTATCGATCACCTTTAGCTGAACTATGAAATTTTGCTCTGAATGCGCGACGCCGGTAATAGTGCAAATTCCAGCCGATGACACGCGCGAACGCTTTGTCTGCCCTGCATGCGGCACGATTCATTATCAGAACCCGAAGATGGTGATAGGCTCCATCCCTGTCTGGGAGCAGGACGGCGTGGTTCGCGTGCTGCTATGCAAGCGCGCGATAGAGCCGCGCTACGGCTACTGGACCTTGCCGGCCGGCTTTATGGAAAATAACGAAACCACCAGCCAGGCAGCGCAAAGGGAAACCGAGGAAGAAGCCGGCGCCAATATACAGTTGCATGAATTGTTTTCAATATTGAACGTGCCGCATGTGCACCAGGTGCACTTGTTCTATCGCGCGACGCTGCTGGATCTCAATTACAAGGCTGGCATCGAGAGCCTGGATGTGCAGTTATTTGCAGAAAAAGACATCCCCTGGGATGACATCGCCTTCCCTACGGTAAGCCATACCCTGAAATTCTTCTTTGCCGACCAGGCCAGGATCAGGGACGGTGTCGGCAGCTATGGCGTACACGCGCTGGATATTTTTAAACCCATGCGCAGCTCCCTGTAAGATGTGTGCCACCGCCGCCTGGCTGATTGAAATTCCTGGAGCATGCATTGATACCCTGGCTGGAAGCTGACACTCCCTTCCCCGACGTCGCGCTGGCATTAAAAGAAGAAGACGGTGCGGCCGGCCTGCTGGCGGCAGGGGCGGATTTATCGGGGAATCGCCTGCTGGACGCTTATAGGCACGGCATATTCCCGTGGTTCTCGGAGGGCCAGCCCATACTTTGGTGGTCGACCGATCCGCGCATGGTGCTAATGACGGCCGATTTCAAAGTCTCCGACAGCCTGAAGAAAAAACTCAAAAAAATCGATACGGACGACCGTTGGGAAATTCGCTTTGACAGCGCCTTCGAACAAGTGATGCGAGCCTGCGCCGCGCCGCGCAAAGATGGCGCCGGCACCTGGATATCGGAAGACATCGTTGTCGGTTATACTGGATTGCATAGCCGCGGCTACGCCCACTCTTCCGAGGTCTGGCTGGATGGGCAGCTGGTAGGCGGGGCTTACGGCGTGTGCATAGGCCGCATGTTTTATGGCGAATCGATGTTTGCGCGCGTTACCGATGCTTCCAAGATTGCCTTGGCGCACCTGGTGCACTTCCTCGCAAAAAACGGCGTGAAAATGATAGACTGCCAGCAAGAAACCGCGCACTTAGCCTCCTTGGGGGCGTCACCCATACCGCGTGCAGAATTTATTGATTGGGTGCAACAAGCCATTGTTGCTCCGGGCATCACCGATTGGAAGCCCATTCCATGGGGAATGGCAAAATGAGTGACAAGTGAGCGACAAGTGAGCCAACTCAACGAACTACCGTTTTCCAGCATACAGTTTTATGCCACCGCGCCCTATCCATGCAGCTACCTGGACGGATTGCAGGCCCGCTCGCAAGTCGCAACACCGGCCCACCTGATCAATGCCGACGCCTATTCCGAACTGGTAAAAAACGGCTTTCGCCGCAGCGGTATCTTTACCTACAGGCCGCACTGCGACGGCTGCAATGCGTGCACGCCGGTCCGGGTCAGGACGGCAGAGTTTACGCCTAACCGCAGCCAGCGCAGGGCCGAGAACAGGCACGGCAAATTGACGACCAGGATCACCACGCTGGCCTACGTGCATGAACACTATGCTCTTTACCTGCGCTACCAGAACGCCAGGCATGCCGGCGGCGGCATGGACCATGACAGCCGCGACCAGTATGCGCAGTTCCTGCTGCAAAGCCGCGTGAACACCCGCATGGTCGAGTTCCGCGACGAGCACGGCGTGCTGCGCATGGTCAGCATCATTGACGTACTCAATGACGGCCTGTCCTCGGTGTACACCTTCTACGATCCGGACGATGCCGGCGCATCCTACGGCACCTATAACGTGCTGTGGCAAATCCGGCAAACCAGGGAACTGGACCTGCCCTACCTGTACCTGGGCTACTGGATCAAGGCCAGCCCAAAGATGGCGTACAAAACCAATTTCAAACCGTTGGACGCCTT
>DATHMC010000261.1:0-14513 GCA_035487495.1 Undibacterium sp. | reverse complement strand
GCAATTGTGCATAGCTTTGAACAAAGGCACACATTACCGTCATGGCAGCCGACGCAAACAAGGCAAAGCACATCAACGGCTTGCGTCCCAGCGCATCGGACACGGCGCTGGCAAACAGCAGGCAAATTGCCAGCGCCGCGGTCGAGATCGACAGCGACCAACTGCTCTGCGACGGACTCAGGTGGAACTCTTGCGAAAACAGCGGCATCAGCGGCTGCACGCAGTACAGCAGCGCAAAGGTGGAAAACCCGCCGAAGAACAAGGCCCGTTTGACGCGCTGGAACTCACGGGTGCCTATCTGTATCTGCGACGACGCGGCGCCATCGGCGACAGGTGAAACTTGGCTGCTCATGTTAAAGCTTTCGAGTGTTATTCCGGGAGCAACGAATCGCTGCAAGATTCGGCAATTGAATCCATACTAGAATTACGCTTTAATACAGTCCAATATATATTTATGTGATTTCTCATACTTTAAACAGATAACAGGATTATGGAACTGCGCCATTTACGCTATTTTGTCACCGTTGCCGAAGAGTTGCACTTCACCCGGGCAGCTGAGCGCCTGCATATAGGCCAGCCTCCACTGAGCCAGCAAATCCAGGCATTGGAAGAAGAGGTCGGCGTGCAACTGCTGGAAAGGAGCAAGCGCTGGGTCAGGCTGACGCCGGCAGGCAAGTTTTTCCTGGACGATGCCAGGAAAATACTGGCGATGTCGGAACAGGCCACCCAGACCGCGCGCCGCGCCAATCGCGGCGAAATAGGGGAGTTGCGCATAGGTTTTACCCCTTCCACGCCATTTACGGAAATTTTTCCCGCTGTCATCAACCTGTTCCGGAAGCGGTTTCCGCAAGTGACGCTGAGTTTGCGCGAACTGCCGACCATGCGGCAACTGGAGGCGATAGAGGAACGCCAGCTGGATCTGGGTTTTATCCGGCCGACCGAGGTGGAGGTGGCGAAATCCATATCGCTGAATATCCTCAGCGACGATCCTTTATTATTGGTGATGCCCGCGAAGCACAGGCTGGCCAACCGGAAGTCGATACCGTTCAAGGAACTGGCTGCGGAATCGTTCGTCATGTATCCGCATCATGCGGGTACCGGCTTGTCGCGGCAAATCCAGCGGTTGTGCAGGGAGGCTGGATTTGAGCCCAGGATAGTCCAGGAAGCGCAGGAGGCCTCCACAATTATAGGCCTGGTCGCAGCGGGCTGCGGCGTTTCCATCCTGCCGGAATCTTTCAGGAACATACAATTGAGCGGTGTGGCCTATCGTCCCATGGCAGGCCATACATCAAAAACCACGCTGATGCTGGCCAAGCTGGCCAATGAAAATAACCCGCTGACCGCCGCTTTCCTGGAACTGGCGGCCACGGCGGCAAAAATCAGGCCCCTAGATAAGCCTCTATCACCTTAGGATTGTGCAGGAGATTTTGCCCACTGTCGGCCAATACGATCTTGCCGTTCTCCAGTACATAGCCATGCCGGGCGATCTTCAAGGCCTGGCGCACGTTCTGCTCAACCAGTAGGATGGTCAGGCCGGTCTGGTTGATTTCTTTCAACACGCGGAAAATTTCCTGCACCATCAGCGGCGCCAGGCCCATGGAAGGCTCATCCAGCAGCAATACGCGCGGCCTGGCCATCAATGCCCTGGCGATCGCCAGCATTTGCTGCTCGCCGCCGGACAGGTTGCCGGCCAAGCCGGTTTCACGTGTCTTTAGCACAGGAAATAACGAAAATATCCAGGCTAGGTCTTTCAGCACTTGCAGCCTGTCTTTGCGGGTATAGGCCCCCAATTCCAGGTTTTCACGCACCGTCAGGGTAGTCAAGATCGCGCGGCCTTCAGCGACTTGCACGACGCCATGCTGGACGATCTGATGCGCAGGCAATTGGGTCAGGTCCTTGCCGTCAAACAGCACCCGGCCGCTGGTCGGTTTCAGCAGGCCGGAAACCGCCAGCAGCGATGTGCTTTTGCCGGCGCCATTGGCGCCGACCAGCGCGGTAATTTCGCCCTCATGCAAATCCAGGCTGATGCCTTTGACGGCTTCGATATGCCCATATGAAATGGCGAGGTCTTGAATCTGCAGGATTACGCCCATGCGTCATCCTCCTTGCCAAGATAGGCCTCTATCACGGCGGGATTGCTGCGGATTTCGGCGGGGCTGCCTTCGGCGATGATCTTGCCGAAATTCAGAACGGCGATTTTTTCGCATAACTCCATCACGAAGCGCATGTCGTGCTCAATCATGAAAATGGTGAAGCCCCTTTGCTTGATATTGACGATCTCGGCCATCAGTTCCGTCTTCTCCGCAGGGTTCATCCCGGCAACCGGTTCATCCAGCAAAAGTAGTTTTGGTTCGGTCGCCAGTGCACGGGCAAACTCCAGCTTTCTTTGCTCGCCGTAAGACAGGTTGTCCGCCAGCATCTCGGCCTTATGGTCCAGCCTGACCCAGGACAGCAACTCCATCGCGCGTTCCCGGGCTTTCGTCTCGGCCGCCTTGAAAGCACCCAGATTGAACAGGATGCCGGCAATGCCGTAATTCAAATGGTCGTGCATGCCTACCACCACGTTTTCCAGCAAGGTCATTTCCTTGAAGATGCGGATGTTCTGGAAGGTGCGGGCGATGCCCAGTTTGGTGATCTGGTGCGGCTGGACCGATGTCAGGTCCTGTCCATTGAAGCGGATGCCGCCGTTGGAAGGCCGCAGCAGGCCGGTAATCAGGTTGATGATGGTGGTCTTGCCGGCGCCGTTGGGGCCGATCAGGCCGAAAATACTGCCTTGGGCGACATTGAAATTCACGTCCTGCAATACCTGCAAGCCGCCGAAATTTTTACTGATGGCATTGAGTTGCAGCATTAGCCGGCCTTTCCTGTGTTGCTTGCTGTATTTCTCTTCATGGCTTTTTGCAACGCGCGCCGTTGCCAGAAAGCGCGTATGCGCTGCGGATCCCAGATGCCTTTCGGCAGGTACAGCACCACCAGGATCAGGATCAGGCCGTTCGCGGCCAGGCGGAAGTCCTTCAGGTAGCGCATCAACTCGGGCAGCAAGGTCAGCGTAGTGCTGCCTATGACGGGGCCGATCAGGTTGCTGGTGCCGCCGAATACCGCCATGGTCAGGATATCCACCGCGTTCTCAAATGCATAATTGCCTGGGCCTATCGTAAACGTATAGTGCGCGTTCAGGCCGCCGGCAACGCCGGCAATGACCGCGCCCAGCACAAAGGCCAGCAATTTGTAGGCCGAGACATTGACGCCCATCAGCCTTGCCGCGGTCTCGTCCTGCTTGATGGCCTCGAATGCGCGGCCTATCTTGGAGCGGCGCAGCCGGGCCAGCGCATACAAGGTTACGCCCAGCAGCAGGACGATGTGCCACCATTCGGTTTTCAGGGGAATGCCGTTCAAGCCCATAGGGCCACCGGTGATATCCAGGTTGAGGACGACTACCCTGACCACTTCGCCAAAGCCGAGGGTCGCCATCGCCAGGTAGACGCCGGACAGGCGTAACGTGGGTATGCCGATGATCATGGCGACTAGCGCCGGCAGTACTGCGGCAGCCAATAAGGCCACCGGAAAGGGCAGCGCCGTCTGCATGCTGATCATGGAGGCCGCATACGCGCCGATGCCCATGAAAGCAGCATTTGCCAGCGACAACAAGCCGCAGGATAAGGTTAGATAAATTGACAGGGCCAGCATCGCGTTGATGCCGATACTGAAAATGACGGTGCTATAAATAGCCCAGAAACCATCCCACCATTCAAGCATGATCTTAAGCCTTTCTTTCCAAAACCTTGCCAAACATGCCGGAAGGACGGACTAACAAGATCAGGAACAGCAAGCCGAATGCCACCGCATCGCGGAAATCGCTGGACAGGTAGGCCACGCTCATGACTTCGGCAAAGCCCAGGAACAGGCCGCCTATCATGGCGCCGCGGATATCCCCCATGCCGCCCAGGATGATCACGGCGATGCCCTTGTGTAGCATCGGCTGCCCCATGAATGGGGAAATGGCATTAAACGACAGCCCGACCAGCACGCCGGCGGCGCCGCCCAAGGCAGCTGCGGCAAATGACGTCAGGAAAAACAGGCCCTCCACATTGATGCCCAGCAGATAGGCTGCCTTGGGAGACTCGGCGATGGCGCGCAGCGCCCGGCCCAGCTGCGTACGGCGCATTACCACCAGCAAGATGATCATCAAGACAAAAGAAATCAGCACGATCGCCAACTGCACGGCGGTCAGGTGCAGGTTGCCCACCGTAAAACTGTCTTCGGGGATGGTTCCGAAAGGAAAGCGCTTGTTTTCAGCGCCAAAGACGCCCTGGGCTATGTTGGTCAGCATGATCGCAACCCCTATGGTGGCGATCATAGGGATCAGATGCGGCGCATTGCGCTTGCGCAGCGGCCGCAGCACGAGGAAATCGACGACCAGGCCTATCAGGCCGGTGACCAGCATCGCCAGCAGCATTGCGATCCACAATGACATCGCAAATTTGTTCACCAGCAGCAGTGCGACATAACTGCCCAGCATGAAGATGGCGCCATGCGACAAATTAATGACGCCCAGCACGCCGAACACCAGCGTAAAGCCGAGTGCAAACAAGGCATATACGCTGCCTAGCGAAAGGGCATTGATCAGTTGTTGTTCTAACATGGCACCTGCTGAAAAAAATACGAAAAGTCTGCTCAAGCAATGAGCAGGGGTGGTGCGCGGCATCCGTCTAACAGGAGGGAATGGCTTAGCCCCTAAGCTGCTTACTGGTGGATGGTAATAATTGATTTGGAAATGAAGGCGGCCATTGTCCTCCGCAGAAGACAATGGCCGGCTGGCGTTATTTCAACAGGATGAACTTGCCGCCTTTGGCGATATTTACAATAGCATCTTGCTGGGCGTCATAACCTGCTTCCTTGCCGCCTTGCGAAGCCCCGCGACGGAATGCGAATTTGCCGGTCGCGCCGTCAAACTTGACTGCAGGCAGCGCGTCACGCAAAGCCAGCCTGTCCTTTTCCAGATTGCCGCTCAATTTTACTCTTGCCAGTGCTTCGGCAACGATATGCATTGCATCGAAAGCCTGCGCTGCAAACTGATCCGGATCGCCGCCGAACTTGGCCTTGTAATCAGCCATGAATTTCTTATTCGCGGACGATGGATTTTCGGAGGACCAGGGGCTGCCCATCAACGTGTTGTCGGCGCCGTCCTTGGCGATCTCAAACAGTTTTGGCGAATTGAAGCCGTTGCCGCCGACAAACGGCTGCTTCATCCCCAGCGAACGGGTCTGCAAAATGATATTGGCCGCTTCTTCCGCCAGGCAGGAGCAAATGATCGCATCCGGGTTGGAAGCCTTGATTTTCGTCAATTGCGCCTTGAAATCCACATCGCCCTTGGCATAGGTCTCGGTATCGGTCACGGCAATTTTTTGTGCTTCCAGTGCAGCCTTGAAAACGTCATAGCCGCTCTTGGTGAACGCATCGTCGTTACCATACAGCACTGCAACTTTCTTGATGCCGAATTGCTTGACAGCTGCGCGGGTGGTCACCGGCAAAACGTCCGCTTCCATCACAGAGTTGCGGAACGTGAAAGGGCCCATATTGGTAATGCCGTCCGCGGTATTGCTAGTGCCGAAGACCACGGTTTTGGATGCATTGGCGATAGGGTCGGCGGCAAAGGCCGAGTTGGACAGCGTCGGACCGAAGACCATCAGCACCTTGTCCTGGAAAATCAGTTTTTTGAAGACATTGATGGCTTCTTCTTTTTTACCCTGTTCGTCGTCTACAACCAGCAGGATCTTGTTGCCATTGATGCCGCCCTTGGCATTGATCTCATCGGCAGCGAGGGTAAAACCGTTCTTGATCGCAACGCCATATTTGGCGGCAGGACCGGTCAACGCTTCTGCCACGCCGATCTTGATATCTGCGGCGACACCGGCAGCGGACCAGGCAACTAAGGCACTTGCAACCAGAGCTTTCATCCGATATGACATTCTTCTCTCCTGTTTATAGGTTTTATTAATAAGTTTTTATTGGCTTGTTGTATTTATTATCGCCGCAAATTGTATGTTTGGTCAGGAAATGCGGCAATAAAACATCATGCGGCAACGCAACATATACTACTTAAGTAATACTACCGAGTTGGCTGCGGATAAAAAAAGGCAAGCCTGAGCTTGCCTTTAATGTCTCATCTAGTTTTAAGCGCCAAAGTCAGCCCACTTTGCTGCGCGCGCGGGCAATCGCCGCCTTCACCTGATTGGGCGCGGTACCGCCGATATGGTCGCGTGCCGCGACTGAGCCTTCCAGCGTCAACACTTCAAATACGTCTTCGCCGACCAGCCTGGAGAATTGCTGCAGTTCCGCCAGGCTCATGTCGCTCAGGTCGCACCCCTTGTCGACGCAGGTGCGTACCGCCAGGGCTACCGCCTCATGCGCATCGCGGAAAGGCAGGCCCTTCTTGACCAGGTAATCGGCCAGGTCGGTTGCCGTTGCATAACCTTGCAGCGCGGCCGCGCGCATCGCCTCTGCCTTGACCGTAATGCCGGTCGCCATGTCGGCAAAGATGCGCAAGGTATCGACCACGGTATCCACAGTGTCGAACAATGGCTCCTTGTCTTCCTGGTTGTCCTTGTTGTAGGCCAGCGGCTGGCCCTTCATCAGGGTCAGCAGCGCGATCAGGTGCCCGTTCACGCGGCCGGTCTTGCCGCGCGCCAGTTCGGGCACATCCGGGTTCTTCTTTTGCGGCATGATGGAAGAGCCGGTGCAGAAGCGGTCTGCGATATCGATAAATCCCACCCTTGGACTCATCCAGATCACCAGCTCTTCCGACATACGGGACACGTGCGTCATGATCAGCGCGGCAGCGGCACAAAATTCGATCGCAAAATCCCTGTCGGACACCGCATCCAGCGAATTGTGGCACACGTCTTCAAAGCCCAGGGTCTTGGCGACGCGTTCGCGGTCGATAGGAAAGGTGGTGCCGGCCAATGCCGCTGCGCCCAGCGGCAAGCGGTTCACGCGCTTGCGGCAGTCCTGCAGCCGCTCCGCATCGCGGCTGAACATCTCCACGTAGGCCAACATGTGGTGGCCAAAGGTGATCGGCTGCGCGACCTGCATGTGGGTAAAACCGGGCAGGATGGTTTCGGCATGCTGTTCGGCCAGGTTCAGCAATGCCAGGCGCAAATCACCCAACAGGCCGACGATCATATCGATGGATGAACGCACGTACAGGCGAATGTCGGTCGCCACCTGGTCATTGCGGGAGCGGCCGGTATGCAGGCGCTTTCCGGCGTCGCCGACCAGCTCGGTCAGGCGCTTTTCTATGTTCAGGTGTACGTCTTCCAGGTCCAGCAGCCATTCAAATTTCCCGGAATCGATTTCAGACTTGATCTGCGCCATGCCGCGCTGGATATCGGCATAATCCTGTGCATTGATGATATTTTGAGCGGCCAGCATTTCAGCGTGCGCCAGAGATCCCTGGATATCAAAGGCAGCCATGCGGTTGTCAAAAAACACCGAGGCAGTATAGCGTTTGACCAGATCGGAGACAGGTTCGGAGAAGCGGGCAGACCATGCCTCGCTTTTTTTAGAGAATTGTGATGTCATAGTGGTTTCCAGTGTTATCCCTTTATTATAAGACACCAGGGCCTGATTTTTCATTTCGGCCTTCTATCCATACGCGCAAACCAGGCAACATCATCGTTTTTCATGGCCAAACCACTACCGAAAATAACTGTCCGGGATGCCGCCTGTTCCGGATTGCTGCAATATTGGCATCGTTTTCAGGGGTATGGTCACGGTCAATGCCCTGGTTTTGCTTGCGCCGCATCGGCAATTTAGGCGCCGATGCGGCAGTATCCATTTACCCGGCTTTCATTTCATGAACAACATCAATCTGCAGCGCCAACAACTCCGCAATCAATCCCAGGTCACTTTTCCCGGCTTCCATAGTCTCAGTCCGGCAGAAGAGTTCCGTGCCATCGCCGCATGGTGCGAGGCAAACAACATCGAGCACGATGTATACGGAGAAGGTGAGCTGCTCAGCAACTTTGAACAAAAAATCGCTCAACTATTAGGCAAGCCTGCCGCCGTATTCATGCCCAGCGGCGTGATGGCGCAATTGATCGCGGTCCAGATATGGGCGGAGCAGGGCGGACTGTCGCGTTTTGGCCTGCATCCCACATCGCACCTGATAGGCCACGAAGAACAGGCGTACCAGGCGGTGCTGAAGCTGCATGGGGTTCCCGTTGGCGACAGGCTGGCCCCCATGCTGGCCTCCGACCTGGATGCGGTCAAGCAGAATCTGGCTTGCCTGCTGGTAGAGCTGCCGATACGCTGCGCAGGTGGGCAACTGCCAGGTTGGGAAGAATTGCAAGCCCTGAAGGACAAAGCCAGGGAGCGCGGCATTCCACTGCATATGGATGGCGCAAGGCTATGGGAAAGCCGAGCCTTTTACGGCAAGACGCACGCAGAGATCGTCGACGGCTTCGACTCGGTCTACGTATCGATGTACAAGGGCATAGGCGGTATCGCCGGCGCGGTGCTGCTCGGCGAAGAGAAGTTCATCGCCACTGCGCGCATCTGGCAGCGCCGCCTGGGCGGTACGCTGATTCATCAAAGCCCGATGGTGGCGTCAGCCGCAATGCGCTTCGACCAGCGCCTGTCGCTGATGGATGCCTGTCTGCAAAGAACCCTGGCACTGGCCGAAGGTTTGCAAGCGCTACCCGGCATAAGGGTGAATCCTCCAATACCGCAAACCAATATGATGCACATTTATTTTGATGCGCATCAAGACAAAGTCATGGCTGCCCGGGACAAGATTGCAGCGGAAGAAAAACATTGGGCGGTCGGGGCAGTGCGCCCGGCGGAAGTGCCGGGCTGGAGCTATACCGAACTGTATGTGGGAGACAATTTGCTCGGCTTGAGCAATGAGCAGGTGTTGCCGTACTTTCGGAGATTGATGGAGTACAGCTGCCGGGATTAACTCCAGTGCGGTGAGATCAAAGCAATTCGGCCAGCAAACGGCCGAATTCGGGCGGCGAACTCTTTTGCAAGCGTATATTCAGGGTGCCGTGCCACTGCGCAAAATTTTTCAGCGCCGCAGCGAGATCTGCAGCCAGCGCCTGGCTGATGCGCACGCCCGGTTCAAGGTGCAGGCTCCTGACCTCAAACACGCCATCCTTGCGATGGGCCTTGGCATCCAGCCGACCAACCAGGGCGCCCCGGCGCAAAATCGGCAAGGTGAAATAGCCGTAACGCCGCTTGGGTTCCGGCGTGTAGCATTCCAGCTTGTAATCGAAATCGAATAGTTCTATCGCACGCTTCCTGTCCCAGACCACGGGATCGAAAGGGGACAGGATGCGGGTCGCAGTGGCCTTCAGGCTTCCTTGCAACGCCAATTCCAGCAGCTCGGCATGGTCCGGGTGCACGTACACCGTTTGATCCCAGCCGTCGACTCGCGCGGTCAGCAGCAAGCCCTGTTGGGCCAATGCCGCGGGTTGAATTGCCGGATCCAGTTTTCCCATGCGGAAGTAATCCGCGACCCAGCCGGCCTTGGCGACGCCTAATGCCCGCACGGCTTTCAATACCTGTTCTCGCTGCCCCTCAATTTGCGGGCGTAAATCGCGCTTGTCTTTCCACGCTGCGTGCACGCGTTCACGCAGATCATAGATGCGCTGGAAATTATGCCTGCGCGCCACCATCAGCTCGCCGGTCGTGAACAGAACCTCCAGCGAGCGCTTCTCCGGCTTCCATTCCCACCAGCCGCCTGCTTTGCCGTCCTTACGCTCGAAATCGGCCGAGCGGGCTGCGCCGTTTTGTTTGATGTGCTTGCGGATATGCTCTACCGAGTCCGCATTGCCAGCCAGCCACTTGTGATTGTATTTCCAGCCCAGGCCTTGCGGCGAAATCATTTGATGGCGGTACAGGCCATAGTCTTCGATCGGCAGGAAACAGGCTTCATGCGCCCAGTACTCAAAAAGTTTGCCGTCGGCCAGCAATTCATCCAGCCATTCCTGCCGGTAGGGCCCAAGGCGGCTCCACAACACCAGGTAAGGGCTGCGCGCCACCACGTTGATGGTATCTATCTGCAACGCCGACATGCTGCGTATGCTGGCGAGCACATGTTCTTTCGTCGTTTTACCGCGCGGCGGCGTCAGCAAACCTTGTGCTGCAAGATGCAGGGCGCGTGCGGAAGAGAGGGAGAGCAGGGGCATTCGTACAGTTTTGGTTGTTAATTTTCACATCATAACCAAGGATAACTTATTTCGCTCGAACCGCAGGCAGCAAAGGCCAGGATGAGCGCAATAAGCCCATTATCAAAGAATCCGATATTTCGCCGTTGACCAGCCAGCGCTCCCTCAGCAGGCCCTCGCGACAGAATCCCAACCTTTCCAGCGATGCGATCGACGCTGCATTGCGCGGATCGATATCGGCTTCTATACGGCGCAAGCTCATCACTTCAAATGCATATTCAAATATCGCAGTCAGCGCTTCTTGCATGTATCCTTGTCCCCAAGTCTCCCGATTGAGAATGTAGCCTATGTCGGCACGCAGGTTGTTTGCATCGATGGCATAGAGGCTGCACACGCCTATCACACGCCCATCCTCGCGGCGCGCCACCCCCCATCTGAGCTGGGATTGGCTGGCAAACGCTTGTTCGGTCTTTTCAAGGTACGATTGCAATTCTTGCGGGGATGAATACGGTCCGCGCGACCAATAGCGCATGGTTTGCGGATCGCTATAGATGGAAAACAGCGCATTGATATCGTCAGCGCCAATGGCGCGCAACTCCAGTCGCGCCGTTTTCAACCGGGGTAATACAAACGGAAATGTCCGCACGGTTTTTCCTTGATAAAAAAAGGGCGCTCAATAGCGCCCGTTTCTGCTCCAGCCGGTTTAGAAGTGCTTCAGCCCGATGGCCGCCTTCACTTCGTCGGTAGTCCTGGCGGCAATCTCGCGCGCCTTTTCCGTGCCTTGCTTCAGCATCTGCAGGACCTGGCCGCGGTCCTTTTCATATTCCTGGCGGCGCTCGCGTATCGGCGCCAGCATGTCTTGCAATATGCCTTCCAGCCTTTTCTTTACCATGCCGTCCCCCAAGCCGCCGCGCACGTAGTGGTCCTTCATCGCCTGCAAGCCTTCTTTGTCGGTATCGAACGCATCCAGGTAAATAAATGCCACGTTGCCCTCCAGGTGACCAGGGTCTTCCACCCGCAGATGCAGTGGATCGGTATAGATCATCTTGACCGCGGCCTTGATCTCGGCGGCACTGGCGCCCAGGTTGATGGTATTGCCGAGGGACTTGCTCATCTTGGCCTTGCCGTCTATACCGGGCAAGCGGCCGATCTCCGGCACCAGCGCCTGCGCTTCCACCAGGATGTCGCGCTTGGCCAGGCGGTTGAAGCGGCGCACGATTTCATTGGTCTGTTCTATCATCGGGATCTGGTCGTCGCCGACCGGCACCAGGCTGGCCTTGAAGGCGGTGATATCCGCCGCCTGGCTGACCGGATAGGTCAGGAAGCCCGCCGGGATATCCCTTTCAAAATTGCGCAACAGGATTTCCTGCTTGATCGTCGGGTTGCGTTCCAGGCGCGCCACGGTCACCAGGTTCAGGTAGTAGAAGGTCAGCTCGGTCAGCTCGGGAATTTGCGACTGGATGAAAATCGTCGACTGCGCCGGGTCTATGCCCACCGCCAGGTAGTCCAGCGCAACCTCCAGCACATTGTTATGCACCTTGGCCGGATCGTCCATATTGTCGGTCAGCGCCTGCGCATCGGCCAGCATGATGAATTGCTGGTACTGGTGCTGGTATTTGATGCGGTTGCGCAAGCTGCCTACATAGTGCCCCAGGTGCAGGGGGCCGGTAGGGCGGTCGCCGGTCAGGATCAGGTGATTCTTATCGCTGGGGACGGTATTGGATGCGCTGCTTGCCGCACTGCTGTTTTCAGTGCCGGATTGCGTGTTCTGCTCACTCATGTCTTTTCCTATAGTGCAGCCTGTGCTGCTATATGCAATGTGTATCGTTTCCGCGCATAAAAAATGCCGCTCAGGGACGGCGGCATTGATCTGGAGTGAAATCTGGAGAAAATCGCGATTCGTCTGCCGCTCCGGCCTATCCCAGGCGCCAATAATTGGACAGCAAGATCGAAAATCTGGTCACAGTCGCGGAATTCATGTCGCCATCATGCCTTTTCGCTTGCTCCGTTGTCAAGTTGAACGCCATTTTTGGGCGCCATTCCATTTGGATCATTTCCTGAAATGCTAGTCCTTTCGGTAATACATCGGAGAAATTCATCTCGGCTGCCTGAATTTCATTGTCGGCACGCTCACATGATAAAATCTGCAGTTGATTGGCGACTGGGCGCGCAACGCGCGCAAGGCGGCCTTATTCCACACCAGCAGAGAGATAGTTTTGAAAGCATTCCCCCCCAGCAAATTAGTCATTGCCTCCCGTGAAAGCCGCCTCGCCATGTGGCAGGCCGAGCATGTGCGGGATAAACTGGCCGCGCTTTATCCGGCCTGCACGATAGAAATCCTGGGCATGACCACCCGCGGCGACCAGATACTGGATAAGGCCTTGTCCAAAATCGGCGGCAAGGGCTTATTTGTGAAAGAGCTGGAAATGGCAATGGCGGAAGGGCGTGCCGACCTGGCAGTCCATTCGCTGAAAGACGTTCCCATGGACTTGCCGGAAGGTTTTGCGCTGGCCGCGGTGCTGGAACGGGAAGATCCGCGCGATGCCTTTGTTTCCAATGATTTTTCCGGGCTGGATCAATTGCCGGACGGCGCGGTGATCGGCACCAGCAGCTTGCGCAGGCAGGCGCTGATTGCTGCACGCTATCCCAAGCTGGTCATCCGCCCTTTGCGCGGCAACCTGGACACCCGGCTGAGAAAACTGGACCAGGGAGACTATGCGGCCATTATCCTGGCTGCGGCAGGTCTGAAGCGCCTGGGCGTTCCGCAAAGAATTCGCGCCTACCTGGAACCGGAACAAAGCCTGCCGGCGGCGGGGCAGGGCGCCATGGCAATTGAAATCCCTGTAGGCCGGCCGGAGTTGCTGGACTGGCTGGCGCCTTTGAATCATGAGGCCACCGCGCAGGCAGTGACGGCTGAACGCACCGTTTCCAAGGCCTTTGGCGGCAGCTGCCAGATTCCCCTGGCGGCGTTTGCCACGATAGACAACGGCCAGATGCACTTACGCGCAATGGTCGCCACACCGGACGGCAGGCGGATCGCGGTAGCGGACGTCAGCGGTGCCGCGAACGCGCCGCTTGAGCTGGGGGCGCAAGTTGCTGCCGCCTTGTCGGTGCAGGATGCGGCAGGAATTTTGGCGGCCTGCAAGGCAGAGGCCGCAGACACCGGTGAGTGAGCTGGTGAATAAGCCGACAACCAAGCCGACAATTAGCGACACATCAAACGACAACGCCATTCCAACAAGCGGAACAAGCATGCGCAATAAAGCTGTCGTGATCACACGCCCGGCTGCTCAGGCAACGTCACTTGCGCAGCGGATAGCGGCCATGGGGCGCAAGCCCGAAGAATTTCCCTTGCTGGAAATTCTCCCGCTGGCCGATAGCAGTGCGCTGGACGCCGCATTGAGCAGCTTGAGCGATTTTGCGCTGGTGGCCTTTGTTAGCCCCAACGCCATTGACGCGACCTTCGCACGCATCAAGAGCTGGCCTGCCGGCGTCAGCATAGGCGTGATGGGGGCCGGCAGCCGCGCAGCGCTGGCGGCGCACGGCGTGACAGACGCCACGCACACGATAGTGAGTCCGATCGATGCCGAGCGTACCGATTCCGAGACCTTGCTCGCGGTGCTGGACCTGCAGGCATTGAAAACTGGGCGGGTGCTGATCATACGCGGAGAAAGCGGGCGGGAATTGCTGGCAGATGCGTTGAGAGCGCACGGTATAGCAGTAAGCCAGATCGCGGCCTACCGCAGGGTGGCGCCAGCGTTCACCGCTGAACGGAGGCAAAAATTATCGGCTATCCTGAAACGGGAAAACGACTGGATCGTGACCAGCTCGGAAGCCTTGCGAACGTTGCTCGCATGGACCGAAGAATTGGCCGCAAAGTATGATATCGCGGATGCCGTGGCAAAAATGCAACAGCAGCATTTGATCGTACCCCATATCCGCATTGCAGAAACCGCGCAATCTTTAGGTTTTCAATCGATTACATTGACAGCTTCAGGCGACGAAAACCTGCTTGTCGCGTTACAATCTCGCCTATGAGTGAACAGCAATCATCCCCCGGCACCGTATCGACGGTCAATTCGACAGAAATTCCTGTCAACCAGGCTATCCCTCCGGCGTATCAGGAGCCGGCCAAAAAAGCGTCCTTGATACAGCCTGCCTATGTGCTGTCAGGGCTACTGGCCATATTGCTAGGCGCAGACTGGTGGTCTTCGCATGCCGAGATCGGCAGCCTGCGCGAAGAAGTCGCACGCCGCCTGCAAAGCGCCGATACCGCCAGCAGCGAAACCAAGATACTGGCGAAGACGGTGCAGGAGACGACCAAGGAAATCCAGGCCAAGGTCA